>JBBIVT010000001.1:0-20306 GCA_037439565.1 Acidobacteriota bacterium
GCTCTTGAATTGATCGAGCGTGATCTCGCCCAGGCCGATCTTGACCAATGTCCCCGTCAAACGCCGGACCATCTTCCATAAGAAGTGCGAGGCTTCGATGCGGAAAACGACCATGTGGCCGTCCAAGCCGACCTCGGCGGATTCGACGACCACCGTGGTCGGCTCGCCTGGACGCGATGGATCGGGCGCGCAGAAGCGAACGAAGTTGTGGCGGCCCACGATCAGCGCGGCGGCCTCCTGCATTGCTTGCACGTCAAGAGGTTGCTTAATCCACCAGGCGTATTTTTTCGAGAGCGCGGCTTTTCGGGTCGAGATCTGGTAAAAATAAGCGCGCGATGCGGCATTGTGGCGGGCATGAAAAGTTTCCGGCGCAGCCTCGCACGCCACTACCGCGATGGAGGACGGCAGGGCCTCGTTCAAATCGGCCATCAGCTTTTCGGGCGCGATTTTGCGCCTCCCGTCGCGGACCTTGATGTTCGCCACTTGCCCCAGCGCGTGCACGCCCGCGTCGGTGCGGCCCGCGCCCTGCAAATCAGTAGCGGAGCCGAAAAGCTCGTCGGCGGCGCGTTGCAGCTCGCCCTGCACGGTACGCGCGTTGTTCTGAATCTGCCAGCCGGAGAATTTCGAGCCGTCGTATTCAAGCGTGAGTTTATAATTCATTGTTCAGGCGCAACCCTGGCGGCAATCGCCCGGTAGCGCGGTTCACCCCGGACAAAATCGAGCGCTGGGTCAAAGCGGATCGATGGGAGGTCGCCGCTCCGCGCGGAGTAGGCCTTTTCAAGATACTCCAGCGTCTTCTCCTTGTCGAGCATGCGCGCATACATCAGCGCGACGGCCAATGGGTCGATTTCGCCGGGCGTCTTCGGATGCAAAACATTTCTCGCCGCGGCTGCCGCCTCCGCCTCGCTTCCCGCGCGATAGAGATAGGACGCGAGCTCCGATTGAAACAGTAGGTTGTCGGGTAGTTGCGAAACGGCCTCCCGCTCCGCCTCCACCGCTCGCGGAGGTTGGTTTTGCTCCAGATAATCGCGGGCCAGGATTTGAAAGGCGGTGCGATTGCCTGGGTCGGCCTTGAGCACCAGATTTGCCAGATCCTCTGAATCTTTGTACCGGCGCCAGTAATAATAGAGTTCGGCGCGAATCAAGGGCAGGGACATGGCATAAGGGTTGAGCCGTTCGGATTCGCGGATCAGGCGCTCGGCCGCGGGAAAATCGCCCAGCATGAACCGAAGGGTCCCGGCGCGCGCATAGGCGCGATCGTAGCTGGGGTTCAACTCGATGGCACGCTGATACTCGGCGTCGCAGGCTTTGAAATTCCGTTCGAGGCATTCCAGCATTCCATAGGCGGCGTGCGCTTCGGCCAGCGTGGGGTCAAGTTCCAGCGCCTTGCGTGCCGCGGGAACGCCCCGCTCGATGGCGGTTTTCGAATCGATCTGATCGTTGCCGCCCATGAGCGCGTAAGCGTCGGCGATGCCCATATAGGCCATCGAATATTCCGGATCGATCTGGAGCGCCTGCTGATAGAGATCGATGGCCTGCTTCGTTTTTCCAGGATCACGCGTGGCCCACAGCGCGCGTCCAGCGAAAAAGAGGTCGTGCGCCTGCGGATTTTCAGCGTGACGGGCAGGACCCGGGGGGTTGACCCCCAGCGCGCTGGCGACGGCCGTTTCGATCTGGCGTTCCGTTGGGCTGATGGGCGCGGCGGCTGGGAAGCGGTCTGTCCACAACAGCGAATTGTCGGAGGCCCGGATGAGGGATACGCGAATTTCGTCGCCTGTAATACGCCCGTCGATCAGCGCGTCCACCGCAAGCCTGCGGCTGAGCGCCGGGAAATCGGCGCGCTGCTCCGGCGTCAGCCCGTTTGGATGCGCGTGCAGGCGAAGGGCGGCAATACGCGAGAACGTGCGTTCCAAATCCTCAGTCAGACCGTCGGCTAGAACGTCGTAACGATGCGAAGGATCGGAGAAAGGCAGCACGGTGAGCGTGGTGAGATGAGTGTCACGATGGCGGGTAGCGAACGCTACGGCCGCAACGACTAGCAACAGTCCCGCGCCGATGGCCCATCGCGGTTTCGATGGCGCGGAGTAGGCGTGCGCTTCCGGTAGCACGGCGAACTCCGGCACGTAGGCGCCTTTGGGAATCTCGATGCGGACGGGGTCTTGCTTGCCGGCTCCGCTGTAATACTCGTTCAGCTTCTCGCGCACGCGCCGCGCCTGGGTGCGCACGACGGAGTCAGACTTGGCGTCGTAGCCTGGTTCGCGGCCGAACACTTCGACACCGATCACGGCTTCCTTCAAACCAGCCGCGCGGCCGGCTAGAGTCTGTTCGACGACGTAGGTTAAAAAGGCCGAGCTACGGGGAAAGTTGGTGAAATCCGGAGTGGCGAGGATACGCGCAAGCTGTTCGCGGACACGTTTGGCTGAGTCGAAGGCGACGCTGGCCATAGCGGAGACAGGTTTAATCTTAGTCTACCATCAAATCCTGCAAGATCTCATCTTACAGAGTGTTAGACGGCGTGCGCACCCCAATATCCTTTTCTTTCCGAGGAGCGCGGGTTAAGCTCCTTGAAAACGAAGACGACCAGTGTGGAAAAATCCCCGTGGAGGGACCAAGGCGGCCTGTTGCCACGGGTTGCTGAAGAGTTGTAAGAAAAGGAGCGAAATGATCCGTCAATTTTTCTTATGTGCCGCGGCATGCGCAAGCGCGGCCCTCGGCGGAAATGTCATATTGTTCAATGATCTGGCGGTCGGCGCGAATCCATACTTCTCGCCGGCCAGCGGAAGTGCGTACCCGCTGTACGGCTCGGGGCTTTATGGCGTCGAGGAAATTCTGGCAGCGCAGTTCACGCCGTCATCCTCAGCGAATGTCGCGCAGGTTGATCTGGGCCTGACCTACCAAAGCGGGTACGTCGACGATGCGTTCGTGACGATTCAGATCGCTGCCGATAATGGCGGTCAACCCGGCGCCGTCCTGCAAACATGGACCAACGTTCCGGTTCCGCAACTGGATCCGCGCGGGCTGACCGGCGTGGCCTGCTGCACCCTCACCACGGCGACCACGGGTTCCGGTGCCGCGCTCACCGCGGGGACGCCTTACTGGGTGATTGTAAGCCCGTCTTTGACGTTTACGAACCTGGAATGGTACAGCAACCTAAATTCGGCAATCGGGACATGGGCGCATGGCCCCGGCAGCGGCTGGACGCCAGTGACCGGCCTCACGCAGTTCGCCTTCGACGTGCTGGGGACGACGTCGCCAGGTCCGCCGCCTCCTCCGCCCTCGGCGCCCGCGCCCGCTTCGCTGCTGCTGGTTTGCTCCGGATTCGCCGCGCTGGCCCTGTTCCGCGCTAGCTGGCGCGCGCGAAGTCGATAAAACCGCGGCGCGGGTTGGTGTCGATCAGCTTTACCCGCACTTGGTCGCCCACGTCCATGCCCTGCTCTCCGTGCACCACGCGGCCTTCGGCATGCGGCGCAAAGATTCGGACGAATGTTCCCTTGGGCGTCACACCGGTGACCACTCCCTTGAACGTTTCCCCGATGTGGGTGCTGAGCGCCACCGCGGCGATGCGCTTCTTCATCGCGCGCTCGACTTTCCGCGCCGCGTCCTCGCGAAGCGTACAATTCTTTGCGATCACGTCCAGTTCATCGGCCGTGTACGCTTCCGCGCCCTTCATGATCAGTCGCTGCGTGACCAGATCCGCGTAGCGGCGGTTGGGAGCTGTGGCGTGGGTGTAATCGTGCACAGCAAGCCCGAAGTGGCCCTGCGGAGGATCGCCGGGGCGCTCGACGACATATTCGCCGGGACCCATCAGCTTGACGATCGCCAGCGAAAGATCGGGCGCATGCACCGGATCCTGCTCGCGCCGCTTCATCAGGAAATTGTTCAATGCTCCGGAATCGGGCTGCGCGGGCAGGTGCTCGCCGAACTTCGCTGCCAGTTCCACGATGCGCGGCCACCGCTCCGGAGTTTTGACCACTCTTCGAATCGACGCGACGTTCGAAGATGAGAGCGACCGCGCGATCACTTCATTCGCAGCGATCATGAAGTCTTCAATCAACTCCGTGGCGCGATTCTTGAGGATTGCTTCAATGCCGGTCACCTGGCCATCGCACATGGTGGGCGTTGTCTCGATGCTTTCAATGTCCAGCGCGCCGCCTGCGAACCGCGCCGCGCGCATCTCCTGTGCGATCTCATCCTGCAGCTTGAGCTGCGCATGTAATTCAGCTGAGGCGGCGACCTTCGGCGGCGCCTGGCCCTTGTCTTCGAGCCACGGTCCGATGGTGCTGTACGTCAACTGGGCGCGATTCCGGACCAGGGCGCGATAGGCCTGCCCGGATTGAATGATTCCGCCGTCAGCGACAGAGATCTCGATAATCACCGCAGCGCGGTCCACATCCTGCCCCAGCGAAGTTAGGTCTGTCGATAGCTCCAGCGGCAGCATCGGAAATGTCTCGACGCCGGTGTAGACGGAGGTTCCCTCCGCTTCGGCGCGCACGTCGATCGGCGTTCCCTTGGACACCGAGCCATCCACGTCCGCAATCCCGATCAGCAAGCGCACGCTGCCGCCGGGCTGGCGTTCGGCGTACTCGATTTGATCCAGGTCGCGAGAACTGTCGTTATCGATCGATGACCAGAGTAGATTGCGTAAATCCTTGATCTGCGGACTGGGCGCGAGCGCCGCAGCCGCGCGGATTGAGACAAGCTGGGCTTCGATCTCCGGCGTGAAATCCGGGCGGAAGCCGTTCTCCAGCATTTCCTGATGCGCGTCGGCCTTCAAATTCTCGTAACTCATGAGCAATGAGCAAAGCGTAGCATTGTCCAGGCTCATGGGAGGGGGACGGCGCGCGCCCGTCCCCCAGCACCGGCTAAGACATGCCCGCGGCCTGCGCGTCGCCCTCTATGGCGTAGGACTTCATCCACTCATCAGCCTTGGCCTGCGCGACTTCCTTCGCCATGCCGTAACGCTCCTGGAGTTTGCCGATAAGAACGTCGCGCTTGCCGGCGATCGCTTCCAGGTCTTCATCGGTGAGCTTGCCCCAGTGCTGCTTGACCGCTCCCCTCAACTGCTTCCACTTTCCATTCAATTGATCGGTATTCATTGATATGAACTCCTTTCGAGAATTGAGGCAGGGATTTGCAGTCCCGCCAGGTTGGAGTAGAGCAGCCTGGTGGCCATTAACGATTCTTCATCGACTTGGAGCATAGGGCCGGAATTTCTTGCCGGGCGGATCAGGTAAGATTTCCCGACTTGTATTTTTCGGCCGCGGCCCGAAGAGCCCCATGCGTCGGCCTGGGCTGGATCGTAAAGTAGAAAGATGGCGGAACAGTTTGGCATCCTGGTCCGGATCGCGGTGCTGGTGGTGGCGACGCTGTTGCCGTTGATCAATCCTGCGGGCTCGGCTGCAATTTTTCATTCGATGACCGCCGGAGTCGCCGACGCGACACGGCGCAAAATGGCTTGGCAGATCGGCCTGAACAGCTTTTTCCTGGTGCTGGCGGCGACGTTTATCGGCTCCTATGTGCTGGATTTCTTTGGCGTCTCTCTCACCTCGGTGAGGATCGGCGGAGGATTGCTGGTGGCGGCCAGCGGCTGGAAGTTGCTGAACGCGGATGAAAAGACAGGGCAGAAATCGGCCGACGTGCAAAAGGTCGCGTCGCGGACGTTTTATCCGCTCACGTTTCCCTTGACGGTGGGACCGGGAACGATTTCCGCCGCCATCACCATCGGCGCGAGCCTGAAAGAGCCCGGCGTCGTCCTCTGGCAGCGGGCCTTGGCGAGCCTCGCCGGACTGGCGGCGGTGGCGTTTACCGTTTATTTGAGTTTTCGCTTCGCTGCCCGCTTGATCGCGTTTCTGGGCGCCACCGGAACCGTGGTGCTGCTGAGGCTGTCCGCGTTCATCCTGATGTGCGTGGGCGTGCAAATCATCATCAATGGGGTTCTAGCGGTAGTGGAGAGCATCCCGCACTCCTGAAATCGGTAATGCGACAATAGAAGTTCAGGACAACAGTTTGGTTATTTACGGCATCTACTACGCGGCGGCGCTTGTAGCGGGAGCGGCGGCGGTGACTTATTTCACCAGTTGGATCTGGGCGCTTCCGTTCTACATCCTGGCGGCGTTTTGTTTGTATTTTTTCCGCGATCCAGATCGGGAGATTCCCTCCGGCCCGGTGGCCGTTTCTCCGGCTGACGGCAAAGTGATTGTAGTGAAGCCGGAAGACGGCGGCAACCGCATCAGCATTTTTATGAATGTGTTCGACGTGCATGTGAACCGCACTCCGATTCCGGGCCGCATCGTGGACGTGCGCTACCAGGAAGGCCGGTTTCTTGTCGCGAGCAAGGACGAGGCCAGTCACGCCAACGAACAGAACACGATCACCGTTGAAGGCGAGATGGGCGGCCAGAAGACGCGTATTGTATTCAAGCAGATCGCCGGATTGATCGCCCGGCGGATTATTTGTTATAAAAAACCCGGCGAAACGGTGGCCGCTGGAGAACGCGTGGGACTGATTAAATTTGGCTCGCGCGTGGACGTGCAACTGGGGCCCGAATGGGAAGTCACGGTGCGCGTGGGCGACCGGGTTTCCGCCGGATCGAGTGTCATAGCGAGGAAAAAATCGTGAACCTGCGCGAGAGGTTGGCCGACCCCAAGTCTCCCGAACACCGTCCGCGCCGCGCGGCCTATGCGCTGCCGACGCTGTTCACGGCGGGCAATGTATTTTTTGGTTTTTACGCGTTGATTGAGATTTTCCAGGGCGCGATGCAGATGGCGCAGGGACTCGCCGCGGCCAACCAGCACTTTGTGAAAGCCTCCCTGGCCATCGGCCTGGCTGTGTTTCTGGACGGCCTGGATGGCCGCATCGCGCGAATGACCAATACCGTCAGCGATTTCGGACGGGAGATGGATTCGCTGGCCGACGTGATCGCCTTCGGCATCGCTCCGGCCGCGCTGGCATTTGTGTGGGGGATCCAGTTTGTCGATCCCGCCGGAATGCCGCCGCAGATTTTCGACTACTTCAACGGCGGGGGCTACTTCTGCGCGTTTCTCTTCCTGCTGTGCGGAGCGATGCGTCTGGCGCGCTTCAATATTCAAAAAAATCCCATGCCGAAGAATCCAGGGCGGCCAGATCGCAAGTATTTCGTCGGTCTGGCGATCCCCTCGGGCGCGGCGGTGGTAGCCAGCATCGTCTACGCCTGCGACGGCGTGCCTTTGCGGCAGTGGACCTTCTCCGCGGCCTGGATGGCGCTGCTGGCGTTGCTTTCCTTCCTGATGGTGAGCACGTGGCGCTACCCCAGCTTCAAGGATCTGAGCCTCACGCGCCCGCGGTCGCCTTTGACCATCATTCTCTTCGCCAGCGTGATCTTCCTGGTCTGGCGTTTTCCGCAAGTGACGCTGCTGGCGATGTCGGCGGTCTATATGCTCAGCGGCATCGTCATCCGCATCGGAGGCGCTATCCGGCGTCGAATCAAGCCCGCGCCGCCTCAACCGGAGCATCAAATTGGCTGAGCCATTTCTGGTACGGCCCCTGGTCGCGGTGGTGGGCGGCGACTCGCTTCTCGGCCGCGAATTGCGCGAATTGCTCGCCGAAGCGAAGCCCGCACCGCGCGTAGAATTGATCTCCGGCGGATCTGGACCGCTTGCCTCCCGCGATGAAGAAGAGGAGGAGACGCTGGCCGTGGTTCCCTTGACGGCGGAAAGCTTCGCCGGCGCAGCCGTGGCGTTTCTTGCCGGGACGCCCGCCTCCAGCCGCAGGGCTCTGAAGATCGCGCCGAAGAACACCGCGCTGATCGACCTGACCTCGGCGCTCGAGGAGCAGCCGGACGCCCGGCTCCGCGCTCCAGCGGTGGAAACCGGGACGGAGACGAATCCGGGAGCGATTCAAGTGGTGGCTCACCCGGCGGCCATTGCGATCGCGATGTTCCTTGCCCGAGTTGCCGAATGCGCGCCGGTGCGGCGCAGCGTGATCCACGTGTTCGAGCCCGCCAGCGAGCGCGGCCAAAAGGGCCTCGATGAATTGCAGCAGCAAAATGTCGCGGTACTGTCGTTCCAGAAGCTCAAAACCGATGTGTTCGACACGCAGCTTGCTTTCGCGATGCTGGCGCGTTATGGAGAAGAAGCGGACGAGCCCCTGGAAGGCGTCGAGAAACGCGTGGAGCGTCACCTGGCGTCGCTGCTGGCCTCCAGAGGAAGTATTCCCATGCCGTCGCTGCGGTTGATCCAGGCTCCGGTATTTCACGGCCACAGTTTTTCAGCCTGGGTGGAGTTCGAGGAAAACCCCGGCGTGCAGGCGCTTGAGTCCGCATTGCACGGTGAAGGAATCGACGTTCATCAGGATGAGCCTCCGTCGAATGTGGGCGTTGCCGGGCAGAGCGGCCTGAGTATAGGCGCGGTATCGGTGGACGTCAACCAGCCGCGCGCTTGCTGGTTCTGGATGGCGTCTGATAATTTCCGGCTGGCGGCGGCCAACGCTCTCGCGGTGATGGAGGAGTTTCTATGAGACCGGCCGCCGGCGCGCTGGCGCTGGTCCTCTGTTCTTGCGGCTACCATACCGCCGGCCACGCCGACCTGATGCCGAAGACGATTCAGACCATCTGCATCCCGGCCTTTAAGAATGCGACGTCGCGCTACAAGTTGTCCGACCATCTGCCGGAGGCCATCAGCCGTGAGTTCATCGCGCGCAGCCGCTATCACATCAGTTCCGATGTGAGCACCTGCGACGCGATTCTTACCGGCCAGGTGGTGAACTATCTGGCGAATCAGACGACGGTGGATCCGATCACCGGACGCGCTACCGCCGCCGACATTCATGTGTTCATGAACATCACGTTTACGGAGCGCGCCACCGGTCAGGTGCTTTACAGTAACCCGAATTTCAGCGTGAGCGAGCGGTATGAGATTTCCTTGGACCCGATCGCCTATTTCGAGGAAAGCGACGCCGGCCTGAATCGCGTCGCCACTACAGTAGCGCGCCAGGTGGTGAGCGCAATTCTGAACAAGTTTTAGCGCGCCCAGCGCACCGCGTATGACCCCCGACCAATTCATAGACCGCCTCAAGAAATCCGGCCCGGCGCCGGCGTACCTGTTCCTCGGTCAGGAATCCTATCAACGCGAACGCTGCCGCAGGGCGCTACTCGACGCCGCTTTGCCGCCCGAGGATCGTGAACAGGGGCTCACGCGGCACGATCTGGACGAGATTCCGCTGGCTTCAGTGCTGGACGACGCGCGGTCCATGTCGTTGTTCGCGGCCCGGCGCGTCATCTGGATGGCGAGCGCGGAAGCGGCTCTGCCGCGCGGCCGCGCAAAGGCCGCCGAGGATGAGGACGGAGACGCCAAACCCGGCGACGCAGCGGAGTTGGCCGCCTATTTGAAGGACCCCACGCCGGAAACGGTCATCGTGATCGAAGCCAGCCGCTACGATTTTGAGGGCGAAGACAAGGCCCGCATCGAGCGCGTGCAGAAGTATTTCTCCTGCGTCCCTATGGTGGTGGAGTTTCGCGCTTTCGATCCGGCGGAGGCTCGCGCGCTGGCGCAGTCGCTGGCCAAGAAGACGCAGTTGCAACTCGGATTGGGCGAACTGGCGCTGCTGCTTGAGGCAACCAACGGGGACGCTTCGCGCATTGCGATGGAGATTGAAAAGCTGTCGCTCTATGCCGGCGCGTCCAGAAAAATCACCGCCGAGGACATCTCGGAACTGGTGCCGGACGCCCAGCAGGCCACGGTTTTCGCGCTCGTCTCCGCGCTCGGCCGCGGCGATCGCGCCCGGGCGTTGGAAATTCTTGACTCCTTGGCCCGGGAAGGCGAATACATGCCCCTGGCGCTGACGTTCCTGGCCACACAGTTCCGGATGGCCCTCGCTGCCCGCGAGGCGGGAATGCGCAGCGCCAGCCAGATTCAGGCGCATTTCAATAAAATTGGGGCCAGAATCTGGCCGGAGCGAGCCCGCCAGATTGAGCAGACCGTGGCGGCGTTTCCCAAGTCGCGGCTGGAGCGCGCCGTGGTGAAGCTGTTCGAGGCAGACTACGGCCTTCGCGACGCGCGTCCGGACGACCGCATCGTGATGGAAGAAATGATTATTGCGCTGACGAAAGCCCCAGGGTGACCCGGAGAGTTATGCCGCAGCCAGCTTGCGCAGGCGCAGCGTGATGCGGCTCTTGTAGCGCGCCGCAGTGTTCTTCTTGATGATGCCCCACTTGGCGGAGCGGTCGATCAGGGAGAACGTCTTGGGCACGATCGCCGTGGCCGCTTTCGCGTCCTTGGCTTCGAGCAAGCGGCGGAGAGAACGAATCTGGTGGCGCAACCGTGATTTGCGAATGCGGTTGACTTCCGTTCGCCCCTCGGTGATGCGCACACGCTTCAGGGAAGAAACTGTGTTTGCCATCTAAGAGTTTATGATAGCCTGCCGCCGGGTCCGGGGTCAATCTGAGCTACAATCACTCGAGATCCTGCGAATTTATTCATGACGAAACAAGCACTTGCCCTCCTCATCGCCGCCGCAGGCGCAGCCTCCGCCGCCGATCCGACCCCCTTGAGCATCAAGCCCGGATTATGGGAATCCACCACTGTGACGGAGCGCAGCGGCAGCGGTATGCCGGCCATCCCTCCGGAGGCCCTGGCGAGAATGCCACCCGAGCAAAGGGCCAAGATCGAGGCGATGGCCGGGGGCAAGCCTGTTACCACTACCAACCAGTCCTGCCGCTTGGAGAAGGACTTGCGCCCGTTCACGGACTCGCGTACCAACCAGGCCTGCAAGCAGACCATCGTCGTCTCGACAGCCACCAGGCAGGAGATGGAAATGGATTGCAGCAATCCCGGCGGCGCAACAAAGGGCACGGTGACCGTTGATGCCAAGGACTCCGAACACGTCAGCGGACTGGTGCTGATGCACACCAACTTCAACGGCCATCAAGTGGACACCAAGGTCACGATCGCCGCGAAGTGGATCAGCGCGGATTGCGGCAATGTGAAGCCTGCGCCGGTGAAATAATCAGTCGCGCCAGGCTCGCCCGGCGAACAGCCATAACGCAAATGGCAGCATCATCAACGCTCCGGTGGTTGCGGCCACGGTGCGCACGGAGAGGCCAGCGTCTACCGCTCGTCCGGCGGCGAAGCTGGAAATCGATAGCGTCAGCATGCTCAAGGCAAATTCCGCCGAAAAGACGCGGCCGCGAAAGCGGTCGTCCGTCTGTTTCTGCAGCAGCGTTGCCGATGCCGTCCACGAGGCGGATCCGCCCGCGTGCGCCAGCACCAGCGACACGACCGCCATCCATAGCGACCCGGCCGAGCCTAAAGCGACATATCCCGCGCCGATCATGGAAAATCCGGCCAGGATCGTCCAGCGCAGGCGCTTGTGGTCCACGCCCGCGAAATTGCCGCCGAGAAACGACCCGAGAATCGCGCCTGCGCCGCGCGAGGCGAGCAGCACGCTCATCCCCAATGCTCCGGCCTGCGCGGCGCTCATGCCCTTGAGATGGACGCGAAAGACACGCTCGCCTAGAACGGGCAGAATCACCCAGTTCGATCCGGCTAGGCCGATGCCGCCCTTGACGAAGATCGCGGAGAGCAACTTGGGATCGCGGCGCACGTAGCGCAGGCCCTCGGCAATGGGCGAAAAATCCACCAGATCGCGAAACTTCAGCGGCGGGAGATGCTCCGCGTGCGGCTCGGAGAACTTCATCGACCGGATCAGCAGCGCGGAGACGACGAACGACAGGGAATTGACAATGAAGACCGTCTGCCGTCCGAAGCTGACCAGCACGATGCCGCCGAGCGCTGCACCCAGAGCGAAATTGATGGACCATGTCGCCGAGGACAGGGCATTGGCGGCGGGAATCTCGTCGCCCTTGGCGATGTTCGGGATCACGGCGCTGCGCGCGGGCTCGAACATCGCCCAGCAGACGGTCTCCATCGCCAGCAGAGCATAGAGCAGCGGCAGCATGGCCCGCGTGCGGACCAGCGCCATGGACAGGACGATGCCCGCGCGAGCGCAGTCGGCGAGAATCATGACCTTGCGGCGGCTGACGCGGTCGTTGATCACGCCCGCCGTCGGCGCCATGAAGGTCTGCGGCAGCACCTGCATCAGAAACGCTAGCGCCACCATCTGGGCGCTGCCGGTGAGTTCCAGAAGAAACGTGAAGATGGCGATGGAGTAAAACCAATCGCCCAGTTCGCTGACGATCTGCGCCGTCCAGAGCAGGCGAAAATTGCGGTTGCCGCGCAGGATTCGCCAGTAGGACGCAAAGCTCACGCCGTATAGAGTCCCATGGCGCGCTTCACCGTGTGAACCGTGTCATTGGCGATGGGCCGGACCTTTTCGGCTCCGTCTTCCAGCACGCGGGCGATGTAGCCCGTCTCCGCGGTAATTTCCTGGTAGCGTTTTTGAATCGGTTCGAGCGAGGCGATCACCGAATCGGCCACCGTCTTCTTCAAGTCGCCGTAGCGCATGCCGCTGAACTGATTCTTCAACGCGTCATCGGTGCATTCGGTGAAGGCCTGATAGATCGATAACAGATTGCGGACGCCCGCGCCCATTGTTTCAAGATCCACCGCCGGAGCGGAATCGGTGGTGGCGCGCATGATCTTCTTGCGAATCGCCGCCGGAGGGTCCAGCAGACTGATCGCATGGCCGCTGCCGGGCGCCGATTTGCTCATTTTTTTGTCCGGCTCGTCCAGGCCCATGATGCGCGCGCCCACCGCCGGCAGCTTGGTCTGCGGGACCGTGAATATTTCGCCATAAAGCGAATTAAAGCGCTGCGCGATGTCGCGCGCCAGCTCCAGATGCTGGGATTGGTCGTCGCCGACGGGCACAATGGCCGCCTGATAGAGCAAAATGTCGGCGGCCATCAGGACGGGATACTGCATGATTCCGTCGCTGATGGTTTCTTGAGCTGCCGCCTTGGCTTTGAACTGCGTCATGCGCTCCAGCCAGCCGATGGGCGTCACGCAGGTGAGCATCCAGGCGAGTTCTGCGTGGGCGGCGACGGACGACTGCACCATGAGCGCGGAGTGCGTAGGATCGATCCCGATCGCCAGCAACACGCCGGCCAGTTCCTCGATCTTCGCGCGCAACTCCGCCGGATCCTGATACACCGTGATCGCGTGCAGATCGACGATGCAGTAGATGCTATCGTAGTCGTACTGGATCTTGGCCCAGTTTTTGAGCGCGCCAAGATAATTGCCGATGTGCGGACTGCCCGTGGGCTGAATGCCGGATAAAACGCGTGGTCTCATTTAGAAATTGGGGGAAACTTCCATCGTAAACGAAGTAACCATCGAAAAGTGGGTATATGGCGGCGAGTCCATGGCCCGCATCGACGGCCGTGTGGTGTTCGCGCCGTTCACTCTGCCGGGCGAAGTCGTCCAAATCGAGTCGAAGGAAGGGGAAATGCACGCGTCGTTGGCCGCCGTGGTGAAGCCCGCGCCGGAGCGCGTTGCCCCCCCGTGTCCTTTATTTACGCGCTGCGGGGGATGCCACTATCAGCACGCGCCCTATGATTTTCAGGTCGCGCGAAAAGTGGAAATTTTGCGTGAGCAACTGCGCAGGGTAGGAAAAATCGCCTGGGAAGGGGAAATTTCCACGATTCGCGGTCCGGAACTCGGCTATCGCAACCGCGCCCAGTTTCATCTGGAGAACGGCAAGATTGGTTATCTCGCCGCCGGGTCCCACGATCTGGTTCCGTTGGACGGCGATTGCCCCATCGCCTCGCCTCGCCTCAACCAGGCTCTGGCGGAAATGCGCGCGCGCATGTCGGACCGGCGCTTCCCGAACTTCGTCCACTCCATCGAACTGTTTACCGATGAAACAAACGTTCAGGTGAATGTGATCGAGACGGATCGCCCCGTGGCGCAGGTGTTTTACCAGTGGTGCGAATCGACCCTGGCGCTCGATTACGCCACCGCGCACGGAATCTTTCGCGTCAGCCCCCGGTCTTTCTTTCAGGTGAACCGGTTTCTGATCGATCAGTTGGTGGAGGCTGCCGTGGGCCACGCCTCCGGCGGAACCGCGCTGGATCTCTATGCCGGGGTGGGGCTTTTCGCCCTTCCGCTAGCCAGGAAGTTCAACAAAGTAACGGCGGTGGAGGCGGGGGCGACGGCGGCGCGCGACATGGAGTTTAATGCCAAGGCCGCGTTCCTGCGAGTTCGCGCGATTCAGGCCCGCGTCGAGGATCATCTGGAGCGGATGAGCGACGCCCCCGATTTTGTGGTGGCCGATCCACCCCGGGCGGGGCTCGCCAGGGCTGTCACCGGCCATCTGGAGCGTCTCAAACCGGGGAAATTGACCATCGTTTCCTGCGACCCGGCGACGTTGGCCCGGGATCTCGCCTCGCTGCCCTCCTACGTGATTGAAAAAATCACCTTAGTGGACCTGTTTCCGCAGACATATCATATGGAAACGGTAGTGCAGTTGACCAGACGGTAGAGGTAAACTGGTGGCGGCTTATGCTTACCAGCACCATGCTCATGACACCTTCCTCGGATCACAGCGAACTCCCCACCAGGCTCGGACGCGACCAACGGATCCAGGCGTACCGCATCATGTACCTGTCCCGGCGGCTTGACGACCGGGAAATTCTCCTCAAGCGGCAGAACAAGATTTACTTCCAGATCAGCGGCGCCGGGCATGAAGCCATCGGCGCGGCGGCCGGGCTCGCCTTGCGCCCCGGCCACGACTGGTTCTACACCTATTACCGGGACCGGGCCTTGAGCCTGGCGCTGGGCGTCACCTCCGAGGAAATGCTCCAGCAAGCGGTGGGCGCCGATGCCGATCCGGCCTCAGGAGGACGGCAGATGCCCTCGCATTGGGGGTCGACGAGACTGCATCTGGTGAGCGCATCGTCGCCCACCGGCACACAATTCGTGCAGGCCGCCGGGTGCGCCGATGCGTGCCGCCGCCTGGATCCGCAATCGGACGCGGTCACACTGGTTACCACCGGCGACGGCGCCACCAGCGAAGGCGAGTTCTGGGAAGCGATGAACATCGCATGCCTGGAAAAGCTGGCCATCATTTTCCTGGTGGAGGATAACGGCTACGCCATCTCCACGCCAGTGGAGCGGCAGACGCCCGGCGGCGATCTTTCCAAGATTGTCACCGGATTCCCGGGCCTGAAGATTTTCCATTGCGACGGCACCGATTTCGATGCCAGCTACGCGGCGATGACGGAGGCCGTGGACGTTTGCCGCCGCGAGCAGACGCCGGTGTTCGTCCGCGCCACCTGCACCCGGCCGTATTCGCACTCTCTGTCCGACGACGAAAAACTTTACAAGACCGCGGCTGAGCGGCAGGAAGAAGCCCGGCGCGATCCCATCGTGACGTACCCGGAGCGTCTGATCGAAGAAGGCGTGCTCGACCGTCACGGCCTGGAGTTACTGACGCACGGCGTCGACCTGGAGATCCAGGAAGCCACCGAGCGCGTGCTCAAGGCCGCGCCGCCGCCCGCGGGCTCCGCGCTGCGCTACCTCTATTCGGAGCGCGTCGATCCCACATCGGCTGAGTTCGACGCCGCACCGAAGTTTTCCGGCGAGCCGCGCACAATGGTGGATGAGATCAATCTGACCATGCACGAGGAGATGCGCCGCAACGCGCGCATGGTTGTGTTTGGCGAGGATGTGGCCGACGCCAGCCGGGAACGCAATCTATCCGAGGTGAAGGGCAAGGGCGGTGTCTTTAAGGCAACGCAGGGTCTGCAGATCGCCTATGGCTCGGGGCGCTGCTTCAATACCCCCATTGCCGAGGCGGGCATCGTCGGCCGGGCCATCGGGATGGCCACGCGAGGCATGAAGCCGGTGGTGGAGGTCCAGTTTTTCGACTACATCTGGCCGGCCATGATGCAGATTCGCGATGAGCTGGCCACGATGCGCTGGCGGTCGCATAATGGATTTTCCGCGCCCATGGTGATTCGCGTCGCCATCGGCGGATATCTGAACGGGGGAGCGATCTATCACAGCCAGTCCGGCGAAGTGATGTTTACGCACATCCCCGGCCTGCGGGTGGTATTTCCGTCGAACGCCCAGGACGCCTGCGGGCTGCTGCGCACGGCAATCCGCTGCGACGATCCGGTGCTGTTTCTGGAGCACAAGCGCCTCTATCGCGAGCCGTACAACCGCTCGCCGCACGCCGGGCCGGATTACACAATCCCGTTCGGCAAGGCGCGAATCGCCAAGACGGGCGCAAATTTGACGATCGTCACCTACGGCGCGCTGGTGCAGAAATCCATGCAGGCAGCCGTGCAGATCGAGGAGCGCCGGCCGGGGACCACAGTTGAGGTGATGGACCTGCGTTCGCTTGCACCCTACGATTGGGCCGCGATCCGCGCATCGGTGGAAAAGACCAGCCGAGTGATGATCGTGCACGAGGACTGCCTCTCATTCGGCTACGGAGCGGAGATTGCCGCGCGCATCGCGGGCGAGCTGTTCAGCGCGCTCGACGCGCCCATCGGCCGCGTGGCCGCGCTCGATACCTGGGTCGGGTACCATCCGCAATTGGAGTACGAAATTCTGCCGCAGGTGGAGAATATCGTAGCTGAAGCGGATCGGATTCTGGGGTATTAGGATCGCGGCCGCTCACGCATTTTTCAAGAGCTGTTCAACGGTCAACCCAATGTCTTTTGCAATTTGCCGGAAGAGAATTGGCGAGATGTCTCTTCCGGGATGCATTGGGACCGTAGTTGCGCGGCCATCCGGGTGTCGAAACTGCTTGTGAGAGCCCCTTTGGCGCGTTTCGCAAAGCCCAGACCCTCCAGCAACGCGATGACCTCGCGAGGCTTCAACACCGGAGTCCGGCTCGCGGCTAGCGCACCGTAACCGTTTGAGTACCGACGAACTCGCCTTCGAGCTTCGGATCTCCCTCCTCGAGCAGCATGGCAATTACCTCTCGAAGGTTGTAATTCAGCTCATCTAGCGTGTGTCCCTGGCTATGCGCGCCGGGGAACCCGGGAACATAGCCAACATAAAGCCCAGTCTCGGGACAATGCTCGATCACGGCGGTGTAGGATCTCATGCGCTTTCCCTCCATTCTCGCGCAACATCGGGCGCCGCGGCGGTACCGGACAATTCAAGCGCCCAAGGGGGCGCACGATTTCCTCCATAACCGGCGGAAGGCATTGGACCCGGGCAGCCCGTAAGCGCCTACAATCATGAAGGGCCCGCACTGGGCTCTTTATGGAGATAGGTATGAGATTCCCCGGCCGCACGGCCGCTTTCCTGCTGGCGATCCCCGCGTTTGCGCAAAGCAGCGCGCTGGCCGATCGCGTCGGCAACACCGGTTTTATTCAACTTCGGGCGGAGAGCTTCCGATCGCTCGAACCTCGGCAGAAGGAACTGGCCTACTGGCTGGTCCAGGCCTCCATCGCCATCGATCCGATCATTTACGACCAGCTTTCCGCCTACGGCATCCGCGAAAAGAGGCTGCTCGAAGAGATCGCCGCGCATCCGGCGGGTATCGATCCCGCCGCGCTCCGGAAGATCAACGATTTCGCCAAGCTGTTCTGGGCCAATCGCGGCAATCACAATGAAATGACGTCGCAGAAGTTCCTGCCGGACTTCACGATCGAGGAATTGCAGAAGGCTGCGGAGCAGGCCTATGCCAACGGCGCGTTTCGCTCCGCGTACGCCGACCTGCCCTCGCTGGCCGCTCCGGGCCAGGCGGCCAAGGAAGTACAAGCGCTGAAGGACGCGCTTTTCAACGCCGATTTCGAGCCGATGACGACGGCCAAGAGTCCGCGCGGCGGCAAGGACATTATCCAGGCCAGCTCAAATACGTTTTACGGCTCGGGTGTGACGCTGGCCGATCTGGCGAATTTCACCTCGCGCTACCCGCTGAATTCGACGGTCATCAAGGACGCCAAGGGCAAACTGACTGAGCTTGTCTGGCGCGCCGGCACGCCAAGCGGCTCGGTTCCTCCAGGCAAGTACGCTGTGTATCTCAAGAAGGCCGCAGAGTGCCTGGAAAAAGCCGCCATCGCCGCCGATGCGCCCCAGGCGAAAGCGATTCAGGACCTGATCCGTTTCTATCAAACCGGCGATCCGGCGGACTGGCTGGCGTTTGGGGGCGACTGGGTGCGCAACGACGCCACCGTCGATTTCGACAATGGCTTCATCGAGGTCTATCGCGATGCGCGTGGCGCCAAGGGCAGCTCACAAAGCTTCGTGACGGTGACCGACAAACCGCTCACCGAAACGATGAACAAACTGGCCCAGAACGCCGCGTATTTTGAGGGAAAAGCCCCGTGGCTGGAGCAATATAAGAAAAAATCGTTCACGCCGCCCGTGGTGAAGGCCGTCGAGGTGCTCATCGAGAGCGGCGACTTTCAGGTCTCCACCATCGGCGACAACCTGCCGAATGAAAATGAGATTCACGAGAAATACGGCACCAAGAATTTCCTGTTCACCAGCAGCAGCCGCGCCTTCGATGAAGCGGCCGGGCACAAGAGTGTCCGCGAGTTCGCTCCCTCTCCGGCGGTGGCGGAGCGCAGCATCAAATATGGACAGCAAGCCGAGGAACTGCTCACCGCGCTGCATGAAGTCATCGGCCACGGCTCAGGCAAGCTCAGCGCGCGCGTCGCCGGCGGCGCGGAGCCCTATTTGAAGGAATATTTTTCGACGCTGGAGGAGGCCCGCGCGGATCTTTCCGCTTATTGGAACGCCTGGGATCCGAAGCTGAAGGAACTGGGCCTGGTCGAGAATCAGGAAGAAGTCGGCAAGGCGATGTACGACATGGCCGCGGCCAACGTCCTGCAGCAACTGCGGCGCATCCCCACCGGCGACACCATCGAAGAGGATCACCAACGCGACCGCGCGTTAATCGCCAATTACATCATGGACACCACCGGCGCGATCAACATGTTCGTGCGCAACGGCAAGAAGTACGTCATGGTGGAGGACTACAACAGAATGCACGAAGCCGTCGGCAAACTTCTGGCCGAACTGATGCGCATCAAGGCCGAGGGCGATTATAAGGCCATCAAGGCTCTGGTGGATAAGTATGGCGTGCATTTCGATCCCAAACTTCGGGATCAGGTGGTGGCGCGATACAAAACTCTGGACATCCCCACCTATTGGGCCGGCATCAATCCTCAATTGACCGCGGCGTTCAAGAAGGACGGCAGCGTCGCGAGCGTCGAAATTTCCTACCCGCGCGACGCGGTGAATCAGTACCTGCTGTACGGATCGATGTATGACGCGGCGCTGAAACCGAAGCCCCGCTGATCCGTCGTTGATACACTATCGAGTTGGAGCAAACACAAAAATGGAAGATAACCGTCGAGATTTTTTGAAGACCACGGGCGCTGCCGCTCTTGCCGCGGGATTTCCCGCGCTGATCCGCGCGCAGGCGGCGACCAACGCGATTAAGGTCGGCTTGGTGGGCTGCGGTGGCCGGGGCACTGGAGCCGCGGCGCAGGCCATGAAGGCCGACGATTTCGCCGAGCTGACCGCGGTGGCCGACATCGCGCAGGAGCGCGTCGATGAATGCCTGGATCAGTTGATGAAAACCAGCGGCGCCAAGGTGAAGGTGGAGGCGAAGAATATTTTTCTCGGGCTCGATGCCTATCAGAAGGTGATCGATAGCGGCGTGGACGTGGTGATCCTGGCCACGCCTCCGGGTTTCCGGCCGGGGCATTTGCGCGCCTGCATTGAAGCAGGCAAGCATGTATTCTGCGAAAAGCCCATCGCCGTGGATGCGTTCGGCGTGCGTGACGTGCTGGAGACGGCCAAGCTTGCCAAGCAGAAGAACCTCTCGCTGGTGTCCGGTTTTTGCTGGCGCTATAGCAACTACATCGTCGCCACGTTCGACCAGTTGAAAGCGGGCGCGATCGGCGACATCGTCGCGTATTACGCCACCTATTACACCAGTCCCGTGAAGCCGATGCCGCCGGCCAGCGCGCGTCCGGCTGGCATGAGCGACGTGCAATGGCAGATCGCCAACTGGTACAACTTCCAGTGGCTCTGCGGCGACAGTTTGGTGGAGCAGGCCGTGCACAGCGTCGATAAGGTCGCGTGGTCGCAGGGCGACAAACCTCCGCTCAGTTGCACGGCGGTGGGCGGCCGCCAGATTCCGGCCGAGGGCGGCAACATTTTCGACCACTTCGAGGTGAACTACGTTTACCCGAACGGTGTTCGCGCGTTCGTTGGCAGCCGGCAGATCGAAAACTGTTGGAATGAAAACGCCGATTACATCATGGGCACCAAGGGCGTGTGCACCATCGGCCGGTCGCCGATGCCGAAGATCACCGGCCAGACGGAATGGACCTTTACCGGCCAGAAATACGACATGTATCAGTACGAGCACGACATGCTGTTTCAGTCCCTGCGCAAGAA
>JBBIVT010000001.1:20406-45357 GCA_037439565.1 Acidobacteriota bacterium
AATACGACATGTATCAGTACGAGCACGACATGCTGTTTCAGTCCCTGCGCAAGAACCAGCCGATCAACAATGGCGAGCGCATGGCCACCAGCACGCTGCTCGCCATGATGGGCCGCATGGCGGCGTACACCGGCCGCGAAATCACCTGGGACATGGCGCTTAATTCGCAGGAGCGGATCTTCCCGGAGAAGTTCGATTGGAACGGATCTCTGCCCGTGCCTCCACTGCCGCGTCCAGGAGTGACGAAGTTTCTCTGATGCGTTATTCGGCTTTTTTGCTGGCGATGGCGGCCGCGCGCGGCGCGGTCGATTTCGAAAAGGTCGTCGCGCCGGTGCTGATGGAGCACTGCCTGCCCTGCCACAGCAGCGCGAAAGCGGGCGGCGGCGTGCGCTATTCCAATGCCGCCTCTTCCGCGCGGACCATCGTGGCGGGCGCGCCGGAAAAGAGCCGGCTGTATCTGTCGATCGAATCGGGCGCGATGCCTCCGGCAGAGAAGCTTCCCAAGGAGCAGGCGGACGCCATCCGCGATTGGATTCGCGAGGGTGCACGCTGGCCGGCGGGGCTCTCGCTCGAACAGGTGCGGGCCGCGGCCGACGAACGCGCCATCGTCGGGCGGATTCGCGACAGGATCGTAGCGAATACGGCTCCGCCTCCCTCCACCATGGCGAAGATTCCCGAAGGCGATTTCGTCATGGGCTCGAATCGCAAAAAGGACGAAGAGCCTCCGCACAAGGTCCACGTCGACGCGTTTTACATGGACAAGTATGAGGTGACGTGGGATTTGTACCGTCCGTTCATGTTCGCCAAGGACCAAGGCGTGGACGCGGTCAGCCGTCCCACGCGGCCCTATGTCGAAATGTCCTTCGGCATGGGTATTGAAGGCTACCCGGCGATCAGCATGACGCAGCACGCGGCGAACAAATACGCGGAATGGCTCAGCCAGAAGACAGGCCAGTTCTATCGTCTTCCGACGGAGGCCGAATGGGAATACGCGTGCCGCGCGGGTTCCGAAGACACCCCGAAGGATTTGGAGAAGTATGCGTGGTATGCGGCCAACAGCGGCGGAAAATATCAAAAGGCCGGCCAAAAGCTGCCGAATCCATGGGGCCTCTATGACATGCTCGGCAACGTGATGGAGTGGACGCTCGATCAGTATGCGCCGGATTATTATGCGCACTCTCCGTCGGCGAATCCGTGGAACAAGCCGGCCCAGCCATATCCTCTGGCCGTGCGCGGCGGATCGTGGCAGGATAGCGCGGAACAGTTGACGTGCAGCGCGCGTGTGGGTTCTGACCCGAGCTGGAAGATGCAGGATCCGCAATTGCCCAAGAGCATCTGGTACGAAACCGACGCGCAAGGGCTCGGTTTCCGTCTGGTTCGCCCCTTGAAAATCCCCAGCGTGGAGGAGATGTACAGGTATTGGAACAACGGCGTTGAAAGGGACAATTAGGGGTTGTTGAAAAAAGGGACAGACAGCCTTTTTTCGCAGCGAGCATCTGCTACGTTGAGAAACGTGCGGGGCGAAAAAAGGTGTCAGTCCCCATTTTTCAACAGACTGTTTGGCGCGCTGTGTTTCCTATGCGCCCTGCGCGCGGAGCGGTTCGAAGCAGTCGAGCCGCACATGGGCACGCTGGTCCGCATCACGATTTACGCCCCGGACGATTCGGCGATCCGTCCGGCCTTCGCCCGTATCCAGGAACTGGACAACGAACTCTCCGACTACAAGCCGGACAGCGAATTGAATCGCCTCTGCCGCACGCACGGCGCGCCGGTGCATGTCAGCGAAGATCTTTTTCGGGTGCTCGACGCGGCGCAAAAACTCTCCGCGTTGACCGACGGCGCCTTCGACGTGACTGTCGGCCCGGTAACGCATCTCTGGCGCGCCGGAAGATTGCCCGATGCAGCGACGATGGCGCGCGTCGGCTGGCGCTACATCACACTCGACAAAGCCCATCGCACCGTGGAGCTGAGAATCGCGGGCATGCAGCTCGATCTTGGCGCAATCGCCAAGGGCTACGCGGCGGACGAAGCGTTGAAGGCGCTGAAAAAGCTCGGAGTAAAGCGCGCGCTAGTCGCGGTGAGCGGCGATATCGTGGCGGGCGAGGCTCCTCCGGGCAAGCGCGGATGGCGCATCGGGCTGGAGCCGGCGGGGGGAGAAATTCTGTTGCGTAACGCCGCGGTTTCCACCTCCGGCGACACGGAGCAATCCCGCACCATCGGCGGTGTGCGATATTCGCACATCATCGACCCAAGGACCGGCCGCGGGCTGACGTCGCCGATCGCGGTCACCGTGGTCGCGCGGCGGGGGTTGGACGCGGACCCGATCGCCACGGCGGTCAGCGTGTTGGGCGAGGAACGGGGGCGGGCAGTGTTTCAGGGGAGGGTGAAGAGACTAGAACAGGTGCGTTAGGTGTGCAAGACTCTAGGTATGAAGTTGCTTGTGACGCTGGAGGCCGGCGAGACTGGGACGATCGTTGCGGAATGCCCGTCGATTCCCGGATGCGTCTCTCAAGGAGCGACGAAAGCGGAAGCAATGGACAACATTCGTGAAGCCATCGCCGGTTGCTTGGAAGCTCGCGCGGCGAATGGAATGCCGCTGACCGTCGAAGTCCGCGAAGTCGAGGTTCCGGCATAAATGCCTCCGCTGCCCTCCGTTTTGGGGAGCGGGCCATGCGAGCGTTTCAAAGAGCCGGCTGGATTGTAGACAGGCAGCGCGGAAGTCACGTCATTCTGCTCAAGAAGGGGAGTCCCGCAAGCCTTTCCATACCGCTGCATCGCCAACTTGCGCCGGGAATGCTACGAGCGTTGATTCGCACCTCGGGGATGACGGTACGGGAGTTCGTCGAGCTGCTTTAGCTTACGGATTCCGGTCGTCTTCCGCCCCTCTTCCTGCGCCCGCCGCCGGCCGCGGCGACGCTTCCGCTTCCATCTCCGTCATATCGACACTCTGGTCCCAATCGCCGAGCAGGAAGCGGCAGAAATAGTCGGCTCGCACCCAGAAAAAGTAATTCGCCTCGGCGGCGTAACTGTGGCGGATACCCGGAAGGATGAACTGGTCGAAGCGCTTATTCGCCTTGATCAGCGCATTGGCCAGGCGCATGGTGTTCGCCATGTGGACGTTGTCGTCCATGTCTCCGGTGGTCAGCATCAGGTGGCCCTTCAGATTTTTCGCGATTTCCGAGTTCTTCTCAATGTTGTACTCGAACTTCACGGAGCCGTCTTTGTCATTCACCACTTCTTTGATGCCGTGATGTTTTTCGCTCCAGGTCTGGTTGTAGACGTTGTTCTCATGGTTGCCAGATTCGCTGACGGCCACTTTGAAGAAGTCCGGGTATTGCAGCATCGCCGCCGCGGACATGAATCCTCCGCCGGAATGGCCCGTGATCCCCACCCGCTCGATATCGATGAAGGAATGACGCCGCGCCAGTTCTTCAATCGCGGCCTTCTTATCGGCTAAACCGTAATCGCGCAGGTTGCCGTAGCCATAGGTGTGATACCACTTCGAGCGGTGCGGATTGCCGCCGCGATTGCCCACCTCAATCACAATGAAGCCGAGCTGAGCCAGTCCGACGTTCGGGCTCTTCGGCGTGAAGACCTGCGTGACGCTTTCGGTCTGCGGGCCGGGATAGACGTAGGCGATGATTGGATACTTCTTATTGGGATCGAAGTCGAATGGCTTGTACATCACGCCATAAAGATCGGTCAGGCCGTCGTCGGCTTTGACCGAAAACGGCTCCGGCATCTTGAAGCCGGTTTCCACCAGCGCGGAGATGTCCGTGGTCTCCAGATCCAGCACCTGCGCGCCGGCGCGATCGTACAGCACCGAATGCGGAGCGGTATTCACACGCGATGCATTGTCGACGAAATATTTCCCGTCGTCGGCCGCCGCCACGGTGTGCGTCGCGTCACCCGGATCGAGCATCTTCATGCCCGTGCCGTCCAGCTTAACGCTATAAGCGTGTGTGAAATAAGGATTTTCACCCGGCTCGCGGCCCTCGGCGGTGAAGGTCATCATGCGGGCCTTTTCGTCGATATTGTCGATGGCCTCGGTGACAAATTCGCCGGAGGTCACCTGGCTTTTCAGCGCGCCCTTGCCGTCGTACAGATACCAGTGGCCCCAGCCGTCGCGCTCGGACCAGTAGAGCATTTCCTCCCCGTTGTCGATCAACCGCAGCGGTTTGCTCTCGATGTAGGTGTTCATGCGATCCTCGATCAGCGTAGTCACTTCGCCGGTTTCTGGATTGGCGACGCAGATGTCGAGCTTGTGCAAATCGCGGCTCTGCCGCTCGAAATACAGCTTGCCGGAGCCATCGGCCAGCCACTGCGGATCGGTGCGCTGCTTCTCTCGCTGCCGGGCGGTGACCGGCGCGGTCAGCACGCGCGCGAACTGATCCTTGAAGCGGTCGATCTTCATCTCCTTGCGCGATTTGGCGGCCAGGTCGAAGACTTCCATGTGCGGCTGCGGGACGTTCACATCGCCCGGCATCGCGTACTTGTATGTCTCCAGCGTCGGCCGGGGGCTTTCGAGCGTGTGAATCACCCACAAATCCGCCACTTTGCGCTCGTCGCGGCGCACCACCGCGATTTTCTTCGAATCCCTTGACCAGTTGACGGCGATCGGAGGCACGCGTCCGGCCTTGTCGCGCGCCATGGCGGCTTGCCCGGATTCCCGTTGCTGCTGCTGCTCCATATCGCGCTCCGTTCCGCTGATGTGGCGCGTGTAGCTGAACCCGTCCTCGCCGTCCGTGGTCAACTGCGTCTCGACGATCGACGAATCGTCGGACTTCTTCAGCGCCTTGGCGTAGTTTTCCGCGTCCATCATCCACAGATTGTTCTTGCGGGCGAACACGATGGTCTTTTCGTCGGGCGACATGGACGCCCACGCCGGCTTGCGAGGCTCCGGCGTGAACTCGGGCGGCAGCGTCAGCTTGCCGCTGGCGAGATCGTACTCGAAATAAAGCGTCCTCTTGCGTGGATTGGGAGGCGCCGCGCCGCCGCGGCCCTGTGGGTTGCCCGAGCCGGTGGTCTGCGTCATGTCGCCCTCTTCTTCCACGCCGGTCACTTTCTGTGTTCCGTTGATCTCGGCGTCCTTGTCCACCTGCACCTCGAACTGGATCACCGTGTCCTTCTTGGCGAATTTGATGGTCCGGATGGGCAGGTGCTGCGCGTCATAGGGCGTCCGCGTGATCAACGTAAGCATCGCCGCCATTTTTGAGACGTCGAACAGCGGAACCTTGGTCTTCTTCACGGGGTCCACCAGCATAAAGCGGCGTCCGTGGCTGGTCTCGTAGCTGTACCAGAAGCGGTCGCCTTCGATCCAGTGGGGCGTCACTTGGGTGTCGAACACTAGCTTGCCGATCTTGGTCGTGGTCCAGCGTTGGGCGAGCTCGTAATTCGCTTTCTGAACCTTGACCGGTTCGGTCTTCGTATCGGCGGCGGAGAGAAGCAGCGAGGGAAAGAGGAGCAGGAGGAGCTTCATATTAGAGCTACTATACACGCCTCGGCAAAAGCAATGTGGCGGACCACCCCAGGAAGCTGATGGCGAAGCCGGCCACGGCGTCGGTGGCATAGTGATAGCGGCCGTACACGGTCGCGACGGCCACGGACAGAGAATAGAACGCGACAATCCAGCCCCAGCGTTTCCGCTCCGGCAGCACGATCAGCAATCCCCAGGCGCAGGCGAAAGACGACGAGACGTGCGCGCTGGGAAAGACGCTCGAATGGATGCCGTACTGGCCCAGGATCGCCAGGTTGAAGCGGCGAAAAATCGTGACGATGTGCGGCAGGTCGGCGTGGGCGAAGACGACGCGGGGAGGATCGGAAGGGAAGTACGGAAACAGCGCGTAGGAGGCGAACGTCCCGGCCAGATAGGCAAACCAGAAGGTGCTCAAGCGGTCGCGGTGATGATGGAAGATCACGATCAGCGCCGAAACCAGCGCGACGGCGTAAACCAGCACATAGCAAATTTCAAGATAGGACGGAATCAGCGGCCCGAGGCTCTCGATGGCGGCGCGGATGTGCGCGGTATCGAGCAGCCACCGGTCCCAGCCGATCCAGGCGTTTTCCAGGTGATAATCGCGCACGGGTGGAGTGAAGAAATTCATCTCCCGAAACGCGCCGAACGTGAAGGCGAGGGGCATCCAGTCCCGCACGTGAGATTCGCTTCGGCTGAGGACCGTCAGGGCGAGCAGAGCGGCGGCGAAGAGCCCGGCCGGATACCATTTCGACGGGCTATCGATACGCGCCAGTGCGGCCGCCGCGACGTAGGCGTAATAGGCGAGGATCAACCACTCATAGGGGCGAAGTCGCTGGCGCACTCTTATCTATTGTGGCTTGTTTGCGGCGAACCGGGTACGGCCGGACATGCCTTGTGCGATCAGGACATTTATCGTGGGGCCATCAGCTCTGGCATCGGCTTGGCCTGAAACAGTTTCCGGCACGGCACGGCGATCCACCGGGCCATCCGATTCGCCTTCTTCTTTCGGGCGCTGTCGGTGGAAATGCCTGTTTTCGCGTACATCTGGCGGTAGAGCCGCGAAATCAACACGAAGGCGAGGCGGCCCTTCAGACCCTTCACGCAGCTTGAGCGCTCCCAGATGGAACTGAGGCTGTAAAAGCGATCCCATACACCCTGCGTGCGCTCCCGAATCTCGTCGGCGCTCATCAAGGGATGAGGCGTGAACATTTTGGGGCGTTGCGATGCCGGGATCAGCCAGTAACGCGTCATCGGTACTCCGCCGACCATATCCGGATGGGCGGCCTGTTCTTTTTCCCAACGGACAAAATCCACCGTGCCGGGAAAAGGCGTCATCATCACGAACTGGGCGAAGGTCACGCCGGCCTTTTTTGCCAACGCCGCAGTGGCTGCGAACGTGTCCGGCTTGTCGGTGGGCAGGCCGAAGATGAACGACCCCAGCACGTGCACACCATGCTCGCGAAACGTTTGCAGTTGTTTCACCAAACCGTCGCCGGAATAGTTGAAGTCCTTAAAAACGGATTTGAGCCCCTCTGCCGTCACGGCCTCCACTCCTACTAGAGCGCCGCGGATCCGGGCTTTGTTCATGGCCTTGAGAAACTCCACGTCCTCTGCCGCCTCCATGGTGATCTGGGTGTAAAACACCATGTCCTTGGGCAGCGCGGCCAGGCGGGCCATCAGAACGAACCGCTCCGCGCGGATGGATTCGAGTTCCGCCACGCGTTCGCCATTGCCCTGCTGGCGGGCCAGACGCAGGTCGGTGAGCGTGACGGGATAGAAATTATCGTCGGCCAGGGCGATGAAGCGGAAGCCTTTGCGGCGCAGTTCGACGATTTCATCGATGACTCCGTCGGAGGCGCGCTGCCGAGGACGCTGCCCGTCCGTCCTCCAGACAGAACAGAACGAGCAGTGCTTGGCGCAGCCGCGAATCGTCTGCACGGAGGCCCACATATAGCTGCCTTCGCGCATCAGATCCCAGCGGGCGGGAAGAAATTGATCGGGTTCGATGCGTCCGCCGTCATAAACCTTGTGGGGGGTGCCCAGAACGCAATCGTTCAGCGCCTCTGCCCAGATGACGTCGCCATCGCCTTTCACCACCGCGTGCGCGCCGCCAAGTTCCAGGGCTTCTTCAGGAAAAAGCGTGGCGTGGATGCCTCCGAAGATCACCCATGCGCCGCGCTCGCGGGCGAGTTTGCCTACCTGATATCCGCGCAAGGCATTGCCGGTATGGATGCCGACGCCCACCACGTCGCCGGGCTTGATGCTTTCCGGATCGAGCGTCTCCAGCGTTTCGTCGCAGATGACGGCGTCGCCGAACGCAGGCGGCGTCGCCGAGGCCAGCACGTAGAGCCAGCGCGGCGTAATCACGGCTGTTCCAAAGGAGATGTCGCTGGGGTTTACAAGATGGACGCGCATACCGGCCGGGACAGCCGCCGGAGTGGTGCGCAGATGGACGATATTCAAACGAAATCCTTCCGATGACTGGAGCAGTCAGGTCTACTGCCGGAGCACGGCGATCAGGAAAATTCCGCCAGGAACCGCGAACGGGACGGCCGGCGGAGGCAGCCGTGCACTCCGCTTGGAATATTGAGTGTACCAGGGTTGCTAACCGGTAGGGGCCGTCGCAGTCTAAAGGGTGAATGGAAGATTCCGATAGCGTTGCCGTAGCCCGGGTAAAGGCGGGCGACGGGGACGCTTACCGCGCGCTGGTGGATCGCCACAGCCGCGGTGTCTTCCGGC
This sequence comes from Acidobacteriota bacterium, assembly GCA_037439565.1. Lineage (GTDB taxonomy): Bacteria > Acidobacteriota > Terriglobia > Bryobacterales > Bryobacteraceae > Palsa-187. The sequence continues at coordinate 28,622 of JBBIVT010000001.1, forward strand.
TGGCATATCGCATGACGGGCAACGAACACGACGCCGAGGACATTGTGCAGGAGACGTTTCTGCGGGCCTATAAGCAGCTCCATCGCTACGAATCGCGCGCCAGCTTCGGGACGTGGCTGTACCGGATCGCCGCGAACTGCTCGCTGGATCTGGCGCGGTCGCGCGTAAGGCATCCGCAAGTGGAACTGTTGGAGAACCCCAGCGGCGATCCCGGACCCGACCGGCTGCTGGCCGGCGAGGAAGTGCGCCGCAAGCTGGCCGAAACGCTGGACGAGTTGAGCGGGCAGGAGCGCGCGGCGTTTGTGCTGCGCCATTTTGAGGGACAGCCGATTGAAGAAATCGCATCGTCGCTCGGCGTTTCTAGCGCGGCGGCGAAGCATAGCATTTTTCGCGCGGTGCAGAAACTGCGCCGGGCTTTGGAACCTTTGGTGACATGATGAACCATCCGACCGAGGAACAATTCGTTCTTTACTACTACGGAGAAGCAACCGGGATCGCCTCGCATATCGAGTCCTGCGATACCTGCCGCGCTTCCTACCAGGCGCTGCAGCGCGTGCTGAATTCGGTGGACAGCTTTCCCGTGCCGGAGCGTTCCGCCGATTATGAGGAACGCGTATGGACGTCGGTGGAGCAGCGATGGGAGCGGCGCGTGCGCCGTCCATGGTGGACGGGGGCGGCTCCCTGGCTTGCCGCGGCGGCGATGCTGGTGATGGTTGTCTCGGCATTTTTTGCCGGTCGGGTATGGCGTCAGGCCGCGCCCGCCCAGGTGGCCGATCGTGGAGTCCGGGAGCGCGTTCTGATGGTCGCCGTCGGGGATCATCTGGAGCGTAGCCAGGCCGTGCTGGCGGAACTGGCGAACACGGGAGCGCCATCGGGCAAGCTCGACATTTCCTATGAACGGCAAGCCGCCGAGGATCTGTTGGAATCGAACCGCCTGTATCGACAGACGGCGTCGGCCAGCGGCGATGTGGCCACCGAATCGCTGCTCGACGACTTGGAGCCTGTGCTGCTGGAGATCGCGCATAGCCCGCCCCAGGTGTCGGCGGGCGAGTTGCGAAGCCTGCGGTCGCAGATTGAGGATCGGGGCATTTTGTTCAAGGTGAAGGTGTTTGGAACGCGCGTTGCGCAAACGAATTCTTTGTGAGGGATATATGAAACAGACAATCAAGATCGCCCTGCTTATCGCAGCGCCGTTGTTCGGCCAACAAGCGGCTCCGGCCCGGGAGGATTCTGCCCGGGAGAATATGGATGCCCTGCGTTCGAAAATCGACGAAATGAAGGTCAAGAGCAAAGCGCAAAACAAGGCGCTGAGTTCGGATCAGGTGCGTGAACTGGAGAATAGCATCGGACAGTTCGACTTCGACTTCGACGCAGTGCAGGATCAGGTTCGCGCGGCGATGAAGGAGGTCGAAAAATTCGATCTCGACCAGATAGACATGCAACTGGCGCAGGCGATGCCGAAACCCGCGCCGATGGCGCCCATTCCTCCCATGCCCCCGATGCCCCGCGACATGATGAAGCGCGACATGAGGATTATGTTGGACGGCAATTCTTACGAATCGGGCAAGTCCCAGATCAACTCCCATAAATATGAGAAAGCCGTGGAGACGTTCGACCGCGTCATCAACGCGAAAGATCCCTCGCCCAGATTGGATGGCGCGTACTACTGGAAGGCGTACGCGCTTAACAAACTCGGCAAGCGCGATGACGCATTGGCTTCTCTCGCCGAATTGCAGAAGAACTATCCGCAGAGCGGCTGGCTGAACGACGCCAAAGCCCTGCAGGCGGAAGTCCAGGCGGCCAAGGGCCAGCCCGCGTCACCGGAAAGTGAAGCCGACGAGGATCTGAAGCTGTACGCCATCAACGCGCTGATCAATTCCGATCCGGATCGCGCCGTGCCGCTGCTCGACGGGCTGCTGAAGAACCCGAAGATGTCGCCGCGGCTCAAGGAACGGGCGCTCTTTGTGCTGGCCCAGAGCGGCTCGGACAAAGCGCAAGACATCGTGGCGCGCTACGCGAAGGGCGCGTCGAATCCGGATCTGCAAATCACCGCCGTGGAGTACATGGGCGCGTTCCGGTCGAAGGAGAGCAAGCAGTTACTTTCGGATGTATACTCCTCCAGCCACGACGTGAATGTCAAGATGGCGGTGCTGCGGAGCTTCGAGCGTTCGCGCGACGGCGAGCATCTGCTCGCCGCGGCCAGGACCGAGCAGAACGCCGAATTGCGCGCGGAGGCGATCCGCGAGCTGGGAATCATCCGCGACGACCAATCCACGGCGGGTCTGGTTTCTCTTTACGGCTCGGAGACGGACCGCGGCATCAAGCGCGAAATCATTCATTCGCTCGCCAATGCCGGCGCAGTGAAGCAGTTGATCGAGTGCGCGCGCAAGGAGTCCGATCCGGAACTGAAGCGCACGGTGGTGCAGCGCCTGGGCCAGATGAAGTCAAAGGAAGCGCTGGATTATATCGCGGAGTTGCTTAAGTGAGGATTTTCCTGCTGGCGGCATGCGCGGCGGCTCTCGTCGCGCAGCCCAGGATCGAAAACGCAAAGCTCCAAACCCGAGCGGTGAGCGGATCGCTGGAGGCGGCCTTCCGCGCGATCGTGGCGTCGCAGACCGAACCGGCCTGGATCGGCTATTCGGCGCCGCAGACCGCGGGCGAGCGGTCTACCTGCGGCACCGTGAGTCTGGAAGGCGCGCCCGAATTTATCGTGCTGTATCGCGTCGCCGGCGCGCTGGTGGAAAAGATCCGGACCTATGCCACGGACTGCTCATTTGATGCCGGCGGGCTTCCGGTGTACTGGCTGACGGGCGTCGACGGCGGGCAAAGCGCATCGCTGCTCGCCTCGTTCGTGATTCCGGGAAAGTCGCCGCTTTCGAACAACGCGCTTTCGGCCATTGCCCGCCACCGGGACGGCGCGCCGGCGCTGATCGAACTGGCGAAACGTCCGCAGCTTCCCTCCAATATCCGTCAGGAAGCTGTGCGCTGGCTCGGCCGCTCCAAGGATCCGCGCGCGGTCAAGTTCTTCGAGGAAACGCTGGCGGCGAAGTAAGGAACCGCCATTTGGCTGGGCTTTAGACCCGGCCCAGCCGCCGCACCACGAAAAACGGCAGCATCACGATCGACCAGACCAGATGCAGCGCGCCTCCCACGGCAATCCCGACGATCCGGAACGGCAGCAATAACAGCCAGACGATGGGATATGCGATTAACGCGACGATCGCCAGTGGCCAGCAGACCACCAGCAGCAGGCACCACAGCAGGAACCCTACCATTGGATTGTTCTCCGCCTAATAATACGGTAGCGCTTCACGGAAGGTTCCAGGCAAATGAGCCGTCCGCAAGGGTCTCCGCGGTCAATTCGCCCCGGCGCTTCATGTACTCCAGATGCGCCAAAATCTCCCACACGGCGAAATTGTGATGAAACGACGAGAGTTTCCGCTTCCAGAGCAACCCTACCAGTCCATGCGCGGTGCGAGGGGCGATTTTCACCTGGTCCAGAATCTCGCCGCAGCGCTCCTCATGATGCCGGGCGATACCCTCGATTACCGCCCGGTGACCGGTGAACGGCGTGCCGTGCGAGGGCCGGACCTCGGCGACGTCGTACGGCAGCAGCAACTTTAGCGACTCCAGGTAGGTGGCCAGCATGTCGCGGTTCGGCTGCCAGGCGATGTTCGGCGTGATTTTCTGCAGCACATGGTCGCCGGAAATCAGCGTCCGCGTTTCCGGCGAATAAAGGCACACGTGGCCGGGCGTATGGCCGGGCGTCCAGATCGCCTGCAGCGTCCCGCCGCGGACCGGCAGTTGCTCACCGCCTTCCAGCACCACCTGCGGATGATGTTCCTGGAACGGCATGCGGTGGGATTTCAAGGCTGCTTCCATCTCCGCCGCTTTTTCCGCCGGCACTCCGGCGATGCGCATCGTTTCTTCAAAATAGGGCACGCCATCCACGCGAGCCAGTTCGGCCAGATGCGCCACATCGGCCCGATGCATGATCAGCCGCGCGCCCGTCAGCCCCAGAATTTTCCAGGAAAGCCCGATGTGATCCGGATGGTAATGCGTCAGTACCAGTGTCCGGATGTCCGTCCATTGTGCGCCGCGCGCGTGCATCGCCGATTCCAGCGCGTGGAAGCATTGCTCCGTGGCCACGCCGGAATCCACCAGCATCAGGCCTTCGTCCAGATCCACCAGATGCACGTTGACCGACTTCAGGTCCCACGGGACCGGCAGCGTAATGCTTTGGATCATGCGACGGCGTCCGCCGCGTGATAGGAGCTACGCACCAGAGGACCGCTCTCCACATGGCGGAAGCCCATTTCAAGGCCGCGGCGCTTCAGTTCGGCGAACTCTTCCAAAGTGGCGTAGCGCAGGATCGGCAGATGCTTGGGCGACGGCCGCAGATACTGCCCCAGCGTGAGAATATCCACGCTGCTCTGGCGCAGATCCCGCATCACCGCCAAGACTTCGTCGTTCGTCTCTCCCAGCCCGAGCATCAGGCCGGACTTGGTGGGCGTTTGGGGCCGCACCCGCTTCACATGCGCCAACATGTCGAGCGAGCGTTCATACCGCGCGCCCAACCGCACCTGGCGATACAGCCGCGGCACCGTTTCCGTATTGTGATTCAGAATATCCGGCGCCGCTTCGAGCACCATCTCCATCGCCTCGTGCGAGCCTTGAAAATCCGGCACCAGCACCTCGACGCCGCAGCCGGGCAGGCGCTCGCGAATGGCGCGGATGGTCAGCGCGAACAGTTCCGCGCCGCCGTCCTTGCGATCGTCGCGATTCACGCTGGTGATCACGGCAAATTTCAGATCCAGCGCCGCGCAGGCCTCGGCCACGCGCCGCGGCTCGTCGTAATCCACCGGCAGAGGGCCGCCCTTCTGCACCGCGCAGAATCCGCACCGCCGCGTGCAGACATTGCCCAGAATCATGAACGTCGCCGTGCGGCGGTTCCAGCAATCGCCGATGTTGGGGCAGGCGGCGCTGTCGCACACCGTGTGCAGCTTCAGCGACTCCACCAACTGCTTCAGATCGCGATAATTATCGCCCACCGGAGCCGGCGCGCGCAGCCACGCGGGTCTCGGTGCTTTTGGCTCAATAGTAACCAGCACTCACCTTCAGTTTACCCGCTCGCGCTGTACGATGATAGGGATTGCCCTCGCGACCGTCCAAACAGCCCCGCACTCTTGACCGTGTCATTTCGAAGCTGGGCATCGGCTCCCGCTCCGACGCGCGGAGCTGGATCGGCGCGGGCCGCGTCTCCGTCAACGGAAAAAAGATTCAATCGCCCGATTTGTGGGTGGACCCGTCGCGCGACCGCGTCACGCTCGACGGCCGTCCGGTCGTGGCACGCCAGAAGCAGTATCTGCTGCTCTACAAGCCTAAGGGTCATCTCACTACCTATAAGGATCCCGAGGGCCGGCCAACCGTCTACGATTTGCTTCCCCCGGGCGCGGAGTGGATCGTTCCAGTCGGCCGCCTGGATCAGGACACCACCGGTCTGCTGATCATGACCAACGATACGGACTTCGCCAACTTCATCATGAGCCCCGAATCTCATGTGCCGAAGACCTATCTGGTAAAGGCGTCGGAACGGCTGTCCGAGGAGCAGTTGGATCGCCTGCGAAAGGGCGTCGAACTGGCGGATGGGCCCACGCGTCCGGCCACGGTCGCGCGCGTCAGGGACTCGGCAAAGTACACGTTTTTCGAGATCACCATCACGGAAGGCCGCAACCGGCAGGTGCGCCGCATGGTGGAAGCGCTTGGCGCAAAGGTGCTGAAGCTGGTGCGGACGCAGATCGGGCCTATCGCGATCGCCGGCCTGGAGATTGGCAAGCACCGCGCGCTCACGCCCGGCGAAATAAGACAATTGTTAGGTTCTGCAAACGATGCTTCGACCCGAAAATCCTGACAATCTTGCCGCGATGCTGCACGAGGCGGCCAGCGCGCACCGCACCATCCGTCTGGGCGGAAATTTCTCGAAGGACGCGCTCGGCGGCCCGGTTGCGCAAGCGGACGTGACGATCTCCACCGCCGCCATGTCCCGCCTGCTTCAATACGAACCTCGCGACCTGACCGTCAGTGTGGACGCCGGCATGCCCTTCGCGGAACTCTCGCGTAGGCTGGCAGCGCACAACCAGATGCTGCCGCTCGATCCCCCGTGGTTCGACGAATCGACCGTCGGTGGAGTTCTCGCCGCCAACCTTAGCGGCCCGAGACGCCGGTTGTACGGCACGGCGCGCGACATGGTCATCGGCATGACGTTCGCCACGCTCGAAGGCAAGCTGATCAATTGCGGAGGCATGGTGGTGAAAAACGTCGCCGGGTTGGACATGGCCAAGCTGTTGGTCGGCTCCTTTGGAACGCTGGCCGCCATCGCCACGGTGAACTTCAAGGTGTTTCCCATGCCACCTGCGTCGCGAACCTTCATGATGGAGTTTGAAACCGCCGCCGAGGCCTTCGCCGAGCGCGACCGCATTCTGAAGAGCGTCCTTCTGCCGGCCGCCATCGACATCGTGAATTGGCCGCGCGGATTCCGTCTGCTGATCCAGGCCGGCGGCAGCAGCGCGGTGCTGGACCGCTACGCCCGCGAGTTGCCGGCCGCGGTGGTCGTGGAGGAATCGGTATGGGACGCCGTCCGCGAGTTTTCGCGGCGCTATGCGACGGCGAATCCCGGCGCGAAAATTGTCCCCATGCACATGCCTTTGTCGAAAATGCGCGAAGCAGCGGAAAAGCTCGCCGTGCCGTTCATTGCCCGCGCGGGCTCCGGCGTCATTTACGCGCATTACTTGAAGGACGCGCCGGAAACGCCGCTGGCGGGCGACGTCGCGACGATGACGAAAGTGAAGGAAATGTTCGATCCGGAACGATTGCTCAACCGGGGGCGCTTGCATGGCCGCATCTGAGGCGCCAAAACAAGCCGACCTCGACCGCTGCGTCCACTGCGGCCTCTGCCTGAACGCCTGCCCAACCTATCGCGAGCTGGGCGTCGAGATGGACTCGCCGCGCGGCCGGATTTACCAGATGGCGCAAGTGGCTGGCGGCGCGCCCGTTACGGACGCCTATCGCGAGCACATCGACCTTTGCCTGGCCTGCCGGGGCTGCGAATCGGCCTGCCCCTCCGGTGTGCAATACGGCCGCCTGATCGAGGCCGCGCGCGCCGATCTGGAGCAGCGCACGAAGCGCCCGTTTTTCGCCCGCATCGCGCGCAAGGCTGTGTTCGACGTCCTGCTACCCAGCCGTTTCCTGCTCCGCTGCGCGGGAACAGGCATGTGGATGTATCGGCGGCTGGGCCTTCAGCGTCTGGCGCGCGCCACTGTTTTGAAAAGGATGCCCCGCCTCAGGGAAGTGGAATCGCTGGCCCCCGCCGCGGAGCTGCCGAGCTTTTATCGCCACATGGGCCGCGTGTTTCCCGCCCAAGGCGCACGCAAATACCGCGTAGCGCTGCTCTCCGGCTGCATCGCGAATGTCGCCTTCGCGCGCCTGAATGAGGCCACGGTCCGCGTCCTCCAAGCTAACGGCTGCGAAGTGACCATTCCCGAGGCGCAGACCTGTTGCGGGGCTCTGCACGTCCACGCCGGACTGCGGGAAAGCGCCCGCAAGCTGGCGCGCCAAAACGTCGGCGCTCTGGCCGGTGCTGGATTCGATGCGATTCTCACCTGTGCCGCCGGATGCGGTTCGACGCTCAAGGAATACGATGAATTGCTGGAGCACGATCCCGCCTATGCGGAGCGCGCGCGGCGCTTCGTTTCGCTCATGAAGGACGTGACGGAGTTTCTCGCCTCCATCGGCCTGAATCCGCGCATGGGCGAGGTTCGCGGCGTGGCCACGTATCAGGATTCCTGCCACCTGTCGCACGGCCAGCGAATCAAAATGGCCCCGCGCGACCTGTTGAAGCAAATCCCCGGGCTCACGTTCAAGGAACTGCCTCTTGCCGACGTCTGCTGCGGAAGCGCGGGCATCTACAACGTCGTCCACACGGACATGGCGATGGCTCTGCTCGATAAGAAGATGCAGTCCGTCGCGTTCACCGGGGCCGATCGCATTGTCACTGCGAACCCCGGGTGCATGCTGCAACTCCGCGCAGGCGTCAGGCGCCAGGGCTCGGCGCAAATCGTTTCTCACGTGGTGGAAATGCTCGACGAAGCCTATCGCGCCGCGGACCGTTGATATAGTAAAGACGAAAATATGAAAGTCATACTCGGTATCATCCTCTGCGCGGCGATCGCTTGCGCGCAAGACGAAAAACCGCTTCGCGTCGCGATTGCGGGATTGAATCACGGGCACGTGGACGGATTTTTCCGCGCCCTCAGGAATCGCAAGGACGTGGAGATCGTCGGCGTGTTCGATCCGGACGCGTCTCTGCACAAGAAATACGGGGACCGCTACGGCATCGCGGCTGACCGCTTTTATGTCGGGCTCGGCGCAATGCTCGATCACGTGAAACCTGAAGCTGTCGCCACGTTCACCGGCACGTTCGATCATCCCATGGTGGTGGAAGCGGCGGCCGCGCGCAAAATCCCCGTGATGATGGAAAAACCCCTGGCGGTCAGCATGGACCACGCGCGACGCATCCAAAAAGCCGCGGCGGACGCCGGCATCCCCGTCATCGTCAATTATGAAACCACCTGGTACCGCAGCCATGCTGAAATTCACACGTTGGTGAAGGACCAGAAGGCCATGGGAGACATCCGCAAGATGGTGGCCATGGACGGTCATGAGGGGCCGAAGGAGATCCACGTGCCGCCGGAGTTTTTCGCCTGGCTCAGCGATCCGGTGAAGAACGGCGGGGGCGCGCTGTTCGACTTCGGCTGCTACGGCGCGAACCTGATGACCTGGATGATGGACAATCAGCGGCCAATTCGCGTCACTGCCATCACGCAGCAGATCAAACCGGAAATATACGCCCGGGTCGACGATGAAGCGACCGTCCTGGTGGAATACCCGAAGGCGCAGGGCATCATCGAAGGCTCCTGGAACTGGCCCTTCGCGCGCAAGGATTTCGAGGTGTACGGGCAGCGCGGCTATGCCGTCGCCACCGGGGGCAACGGGCTTAAAGTGCGCCTGCCCGGCCAGGCCGAGGAGTCGCGCACTCCGCCGGAAATTTCGCCCGACGACCGCGACTCGGTGTCCTATCTAATCGCCGTCGTGCGAGGACGCCGCAAACCCTCCGGTTTATCGTCGCTCGAAAACAACATGATCGTCACGGAGATTCTCACCGCCGCTCGTGAGTCTGCGAAAACCGGCAGAGCGGTCACGCTCGGGAAGAATTAGACCATTTTCTGGTTTCTGCGTAAATGCGAAGTGGGCTATCCCCGTCTAGACCATCCCCCGGCGTAAAGATGCGGTCTAGACGGGAAGCAGCGTCGAATCCCAATCCCCCCACGGGCTGCGGTGCCGCCCGGCGGGCACGTTCACTTCCCGGTAGTGACCGACTCCGGCGCGCTTCACGTATTCTGCCGCCGGTAGAAACTCGTCCTTACGCCGGCGAAGCATCGCATCGAGCGCTCGGTCCATGCTCCGCCGGAGCGGCCGGTGCTCCGCGCGATCGCACAGGTTGTGCATCTGGAACGGATCGCGCTCATTGTCGTACAGGAGCCACGGACCTCCAATGGAGCGGACGTAGGTATAGCGGTCGGTCCGCAGCCCGCGATATTCGGCGAATCCGTAGCGGCGCGCTTCCGTGATGGGGACCGGCAGATTGAGAAACGCCTCCGCGCCGCGCGGCTCCGGCGCGCCGAGCGCCAGCCGCGACCAATCCGTCCCCTCTACCGAATCCGGCAGCGGCAGGCCGACCAGACCGAGCAGAGTCGGCATCAGGTCCGGCATGTTCACGGGCGTGCGGATGCGGCGCCCCTGGCGGCCCAATTTGCGCGGATAGCGCATCAGCAGCGGCGCGCGGATCGATTCGTCCCAGGGATAGAGCTTCGTCGTCAGGCCTTGCGAAAGCATCATGTCGCCGTGGTCCGACGTGAAGACGACGATGGTGTCCTCGGCCGCGCCCGTCTTCTCCAGCGTCCGCAGAATCCGGTCCAGGCAATCGTCGAGCGCGGCCATGTGCGCGTAATACCCGCGCAAATTCTCCGTTGCCTCCGCGCGCTTGTCATCCGGAACGTTCTGGCGAAGCTGGATTTCACGGCTGCGATACATCTCCCGATACCGCTCCGGCGCAGTCGCGTACGGAAAATGCGGCGGACCAAGCGAAAGGACGAGCAGGAAAGGGTTGGTGCGGCTTTCCACGAAGCGGCAGGCGTCCTCCGTCTGCGCGATGGCGTCGTAACTGGGCCAATACTTCGGCGTGGGATCGTTCCCCTCGTAATACAGCGAGTGGTTGTATTCGTGGGTGCACTCGCACGCCTTCCAATAATCGAAGCCCAAGCGATTCTCCGGCGGTATATAGCCGAGCCGCCGCCCGTATTTTCCATCGGGACTGCCGTAAAGGTGCCATTTGCCGATGAACCCCGTGTCGTAACCGGCGCGGCGGAACGTCTCCCCCAGAGTCGCGCCCTTGGGTTTCAGTTCCACGTCGTTGATGAAGACGCCGTTCGTCAGCGGATATTGACCGGTCATCAGACTGGCGCGAGCCGGGCAACAAACAGGGCATCCGGAAACGGCGTTGTCGAAACAAACGCTCTCCGCCGCCAGGCGATCCAGCACGGGCGTGCGGACGTTCGGGTCGCCGTTATATCCCGTGGCCTGCGCGCGCCATTCGTCGGCCAGAAAGATCAGCACGTTCGGCCGCCGCGTTGCCTGTCCCAGCAGCGCCGGCGCGGTCCCCGCCGCGGCCTGAAGAAACGATCTGCGGTTCAGCATTTACTTCGGTTCCGGAACGTTCGGCGTCTTGTAAGCTTTCTTCAGCGATTCGCGATATTCGTCGAACAGCACGCGGATGCCGCCGAACTCCTTCTCCACGGCGGCGCGATAATCGGCGCGCGTCAGGAAATCATAGAGCAGCGCGGTCATGGCCTGCGCGTCCACGACGAATCCCTGATGGCCGATTTCGGCCAGCGCGTCCGTCTCCATTTCATAGGTGTGATACGGAGCGTTCGTGGTCGACGCGCTGAAGCCGAGTCCAGGCACGGCGCTCGACACGCTGCCGGTCTCATCGAAGCCCTGCGGTTTGCCGGGAGTCTCGTCGACCTTCTTGCCGCCGTATTGCTTCATATAAGCGAACCCGAGTTCGGCCAGCGTCGCCGCGGAAACGCCGTCGCGCATCCGGCCGTAGTTGTCGATCTTCACCTTCGTTCCTGTCGACAGCGCCGCCGCCCGCGCGGCATTGTCGGTAAATTCGCGCACCTGTTCCAGATAGACCTCGTCCGGATAGCGGATGTAAAAATCCGCCGCGGTGCGATCCGGAACCACATTCGGCGCAGCGCCCCCTTCGGTGATGATCCCCTGTATGCGAGCCTCCGTACGAATGCTGGAACGGACGGAATCGATGTTTTCGAACAGGTGAATCACCGCTTCCAGCGCATTGCGCCCGTCCCAGGGCATCATCTGGTGGGACGGCGCGCCGCTGAAGGTGTACTTCACGCCGTCGATGTTCAGGCAGCAGGAGCCGAAGCCCGGCGCGGGCCTTTGGGTGGACGGGCTGGAATGGCTGCGCACGATTACGTCGATTCCCTTGAACACGCCCGCCTCGAACATCTGCGTCTTGGCCACGGGAGGCATCATCTCCTCGCCTGGCGTGCCGAAAACCGTAATCGACCCGGGCGCATGCGTGCGCTCCATCAGTTCCGCAATCGCCACCGCCGCCGCCATTCCCACTGGCCCCTGCGCGCTATGCTGATCGCCGTGAAACGCTCCCTTGGTGCCGCGCAGCGCGTCGTATTCGACGATCACGCCCAGCGCCGGATGCTCGTGGCTGCCCTTGTATCGCGCCACGAAGGCCGTTTTCAGGCTAGCCACGCCCGGCGTAATCTCAAAGCCGTGCTTCTTCAAATACGCGGTCAGAATATCCACCGACCGCGTCTCCACGAAGCCGACTTCCGGATGCCTCGTGATGTCGTCGGCCATCGCGAGCAGCTCTTTCTCCATCAATTCACGGGCCCGCGCCGCGGTCTGTTCGCGCGCCGGATTCGGAGCGGTCATCTTCGAAACCAGGGCAGGCACGTCGAGCGATTTTTCCAACTCGCCCATCTTGCGAATCACGTCGCGAGCGGCCTCGCGCTCGGTGGGGGTGTCCTGCGCCAGAGTGAGTGCGAGCAGAAGATGCGAAAACATCATTTATCGATGATAGACTCACCTCATGGTGCGCACAACAGTGACTTTGGACGCCGATGTGGCCAAGAAGCTGAAGAAGCGCATGGCGGTGCAGATTCTTTCACCCGGAGACCACCACGCCGAAATTCTGTTCGAGCTGCTAAAGCACCTTGGCACCGCCGGCGATCTCACCACGGACGCGCATCTGGCCGCGCTCGCCATCGAACATCGTGCCGAAATCGCCACCACGGACGCTGACTTCGCCCGCTTCCGTGGATTACGATGGTTCAATCCAACCGAGGCGAAATGAATCGACGAAAATTCCTCGAAACCGCCGCGCTGGCGCCTCTCGCCGCGCCTCAAATCGCCGAAGCCGCGCCCGCGCCCGGCCGCATGAAGTGCGGCACCCAGCACAACTCCACCGACGAAGTGTTGACCGTCATGGCCGCGCTCGGCGTCCAGCACATCTGCAGCACGCTGCCGTCGCCGAAGTTCGACGCGGCCTGGAGCGTCGAGGGGCTTACCAGACTCCGCGAGCGCGTGGAGTCGCACGGCATCGCGCTTGAAGCCGTTCCGCTCCCGTTAAGCTCCTCCTACATCACCAGGAGTGAAAACCCGAACATCATGCTCGGCAAGAGCCCGGAGCGCGACCGCGAAATCGAGAACATCCAGCAGATGATCCGCAACGCGGCCCGCGCCGGCATTCCCGAGCTGAAATACAACATGAGCATTCTGGGCGTGGTCCGCACCGGGACCACTCTGGGACGCGGCGGCGCGAAACTGAGCACGTTCGTTTATGCCGACGCCCGGCAGGAGCCTCCTCTGACCGAAGCCGGCCCGGTGAGCGAGGATCAAGCCTGGGAGCGCATCGCGTATTTTCTGGAGCGCGTGATTCCGGTGGCCGCGGAGTACAAGGTCCGCATGGCCTGCCATCCGCACGATCCCGGCATGCCTCGCATCGAGGGCTTTCGCGGCGTGCATCGCGTGCTGGGCAGCGTGGACGGGCTGAAGAAATTCATCGCCATCCAGGAGAGCCCCTACCACGGCCTGAACTTCTGCCAGGGCACCGTTTCGGAGATGCTCCGGGATCCCAACGAGGAAATTCACGACGTAATCCGCTATTTCGGCGTGCGGAAGAAAATTTTCAACGTCCACTTCCGCAACATCAAGGGCGGCTTTCTCAACTTCCGCGAGACGTTTCCAGATGACGGCGACGTCAATATGATCCGGGCGATCCGGACGTATAAGGAAGTGGGCTACGACGGCATGCTGATGCCGGATCATGTGCCGAAGATCGACGGCGACGACGCGGGCAGGCAGGCGTTCGCCTTCGCCTTCGGTTATATCCAGGCGCTCATCCAGATGGTCTACGCGTAAGAACCAAAATGGTTTACACTCGATTGGTTTAGGAGAGGTGTAACTTGTCTATTTCCCGAATCGTATTCTTCGGCGCTGCGCTGGCTTCTCTCGCGCTGCCGCAGTCCATCGACGGACGGCTGTATTCGGAAATGCGGTGGCGATCCATCGGTCCTCCCCGCGCCGGACGCGCGCGCGCCCTGGCTGGCGTGCCCAGCCGGCCCAACGTCTTCTACATTGGATTCGATAACGGAGGCGTGTGGCGCTCCACCGATTACGGCTCCACGTGGACGCCCCTGTTCGACAATCAGCCCACCGGCTCGATTGGAGCGATCGCCGTGGCTCCCACGGACCCGAATGTCATTTACGTTGGCAGCGGCGCAGGCATTATTCGCCCCGATCTGGCCACCGGCGACGGCGTCTACAAATCCACCGACGCGGGCAAAACCTGGACCCACCTAGGCCTGCGCGATTCGCAGATGATCGCCGATATCGAAGTCGATCCACTGAACGCGAATCGTCTGTTCGTGGCCTCCCTCGGCCATCCCTACGGGCCGAACGCCGAGCGCGGAATTTTCCGCTCCACCGACGGCGGCGCGACCTTCCAGAAGGTTCTTTATATAGATGAGTACACCTCCGGCAACGACGTCCGAATCGATCCCAAGGATCCCAGAATTATTTACGCCGCGCTATGGCAGCAGCAGCAGGGGTTCTATGAAAACGGAGCCTTCGGCGGCGTCAGCGGCGGCATCTTCAAATCCACGGATGGCGGCACGACGTGGCGCAAGTTGACCAACGGCCTGCCTCCCATTCTGGAAGCGAACCTGGCCATCTCGATCAGCAATCCGAGGACGCTTTACGCAACCGTGGCCGGCAATCAACCGGCGGCCGGCGGGCGCGGCGGACGAGGCGGCGGGGGCGGCGGAATCTCCTTCTACAAGACCATCGATGGAGGTGAGCACTGGTTCCTGGCCACCGACGATCCTCGCGTCTCGGAAACCGGATCGCAGCGCCATCCGCCGGATACCCGTCCGCTCGGCCGCATCGGCGGAGGCGACCTGCCCACCATCACCGTCGATCCGCAGGATGAGAATGTCGTCTATAGTTGCTCCACCGTGTTCTGGCGAACCGAGGATGGAGGCCGGACCTGGTCTGCCGTGCGCGGCGCTCCGGGCGGCGACGATTATCAGAAAAGCTGGGTGAATCCCAACAATTCACGTATTATTTTGCTCGTCAGCGATCAGGGCGCCGTGGTTTCCGCCAATCGCGGCGAATCCTGGAGCAACTGGTACACGCAGCCCACGGCGGCGATGTATCACGTCACCGCGGACAACGCGTTTCCGTATCGCCTGTGCAGCGGGCAGCAGGATTCCGGCTCGGCCTGCGTCGACAGCCGCGGCATGGACGGCGAGATCACGTTCCACGACTGGCATCCGGTGGGCATTGAAGAATACGGCTACGCCGCGCCAGATCCGAAAAATCCCGATCTGGTCTACGGCGGCAAGGTAACGCTTTATAATCGCGTCACCGGCCAAAAAGGCAACGTCGGACCCGGCGGTGGACGAGGCGCAACAGTGGAACTGCCCCCGAATGCGCCGCCGTCGCGCGCCGTGCGAACCCAGCCGTTGAACTGGTCCCCCAAGGATCCCAACACTCTGTTCTACGCGACTGCCGGAGTCTGGAAGACGACCAACGGCGGACATAGCTGGACGCCCATCAGTGGCGATCTGACGCGCGGCGAAAAGTGGGATGTTCCGTCGAATGCCGGCAAATACGGGTCGACCGTCACGCCCAGCGCCATGGGCTCCGTCACCGCTTTGGCGCCTTCGCCTCTCGACGTCAACGTCCTGTGGGCAGGCACGGGCGACGGCTTGATCCAGGTCACCATGGACGGCGGCAAGAAGTGGACCAACGTCACGCCCCCGGCGATGAAACCCTGGACGCGCATCTTCAACATGGACGCCGGCCACTTCGACGCCAGGACGGCCTACGCCGCTGCTAATACGCTGCGCCTGGACGACATGAATCCGCACCTGTGGCGCACGCACGACGGCGGCAAGACTTGGACCGAGATCGTGCACGGCATCGCGGGCGGCTCGCCCGCCAATTCGATTCGCGAGGATCCGCGCAAGAAGGGTCTGCTGTACGCTGCCACCGATACCCAGGTCTGGGTTTCCTTCGATGACGGCGACAACTGGCACTCGCTGCGCCTGAACATGCCCGCCATTTCCGTGCGCGATATCGAAGTGAAGGACGACGCCTCCTGCCTGTGCTCGGACCTGGTGGCCGGAACGCATGGCCGCGGCTTCTGGATCCTCGATGACGTGACGCCTCTGCGCCAGGCCTCGGAAGCGGCGGCGTCGTCGAGCGCCTATTTATTCAAGCCCGCCACGGGCATCCGCATCCGCTTCGGCACCAACGATCCAACGCCGTGGCCTCCGGAACTGCCCGCCGGCGAGAATCCTCCTCCGGGAGCGATTGTCGATTATTATCTGCCGTTGTCCGCGGGCGAAGTGAAGCTCGAGTTTTTGAACGCCTCGGGCCAGGTGATCCGCAAATATTCCAGCGCCGATCCGGTGCGGCGCCCCGATCCGGCGCTTGATCCGGCGGAGTATAACAAGCTCTGCCAGCAGAATCCCGGCGCGCCGGATTGCAGTCTGCCTCTTTACTGGCCCGCGCCGCCGCAGATTCTGGCGGCCTCGGAGGGAATGCACCGCTTCACGTGGGATATGCACTACGATCCGCTTCCGGGCGGAGGCGGTGGTGGACGCGGCGGCGGAGGCGGCGGCGGGGGAGCAGCCGTGCCGCATCGCACCTATCCGGGCGTCAATTCACCCTGGGTCGCGCCGGGGATCTACACCGTTCGCCTCACGGCTAACGGCCAGAGCGTGACGCAGCCCATCGTGATCAAAATGGACCCGCGCGTGAAAATCACGCCGGAAATCCAGCAGATCTTCACCTGGTCCACCAGGATGGAGGATCACGCCCGCGCGGCCCAGGCGGCCTACGCCGACGCCCGCGCTCTCTTGGAGAAGCTGAAGGCCCGTCCGCAATCGGCGGCCAACGACGAAGCGATCAAGAAGGTGGAGGCGCTTGCGCCGGAGGCTCCGCAAGGCGGCGGCGGAGGCGGCGGACGCGGCGGATTCGGCGCGCCCGAGCCTCCGGCGCCGCCGACGCTC
>JBBIVT010000001.1:45457-63176 GCA_037439565.1 Acidobacteriota bacterium
AGGCGGCGGACGCGGCGGATTCGGCGCGCCCGAGCCTCCGGCGCCGCCGACGCTCGCCAACATCGCGCAACTGATGATCGCCGCCGTGATGCCCATGCAGGCGGCGGAGATGCCTCCCACGGCCCTGGAACTCGCCGCGTGCGCGAAGCAGGAGGCGGCGTATACATCGCTGATGGCGAAATGGAGTGCGCTCAAAACAACCTGCTGCAGCGCAGCCAGATAGCCATGATTCACTCGTATCGCAACGCAAGAATCGGATCCACTCGGCTCGCACGCCGCGCCGGAATATAGCCCGCCGCGCAGGCGATGAACGCGAGCCCGGCGGCCGCGATCGCCAAGGTCGACGGATCGTTTGGAGCAATCCCGAATAGCTGGCTCCGCACCAGTCGCGTCAGCGCCAGCGCCGCGGGCAATCCCACGCCCACGCCGATGGCGACCAGTACTAGCACTTCTTTCATTACCATCCACACCACGTTGCCTTGCGCCGCACCAAGCGCCATGCGGATGCCGATCTCCCGCGTCCTCCGCGCCACTGCGTACGCCATCACGCCGTAAAGCCCGATCGTTGCCAGCAGCGTCGCGAGGAAGCCGAACACGGCGGAAAGGCTCGCGATCAGCCGTTCCGTCGTCAGTGAATAGCTGATTTGTTCCTCGGTTGTGCGCATCGCGTAAATTGGCAGCGCCGCGTCCATTTCGCGAACCTTTGCGCGCACGGCCGCGTAGATTTGCGCCGGGTCCATCGCGGTTCGCAAATATACCGTCATGCCGCTCGCGCCTTTGCTTGCCAGGTAAGGAACGAAGGCCTGCTCCGGAATCTCGTCGCGCAGGCTCGTGTACTTGATGTCCTTGACGACGCCGATAATCTCCATGTCCACCTTTGTGCCCGGGTCGAGCCCGAAGCCCACGTGCTTGCCGATCGCGCTGCGACCTGGAAAATATTTGTTCGCGAACTTCTGGTTCACCATGATGTACTGCGGAACCCACTGATCCTCGTTGCGGGGCGGAGTCGCCGGCCGGTGCAGAATCTGCTGGGTGTCCTGATTGGTAAAATCGCGGCCTTCCACAATCGGCACGCCCATGGTAGCGAAGTAATTCGGGCTGATCTCGTTCATGTACGGTTCCGGATTATCGTTCAGCCGTGCCCGCGTGTAGCCTTCCACGGTAGCGGAGTTGTCCCACTCGTCGCCCTCCAGAATCCGCACGCTGGCCAGCCCTGCCGATTGCACGCCCGGCAGCGACGCGAGCGATTCCTGCAAAGCCTTGTAGAACAGCCTCGCGCGCTCCGGCGTGTAGCCATTTAAGAGCGGATCGATCTTAAACCCGATCAGGCGCGCGGCGGGAAAGCCCGGCCCCAGCGATTGCAGATTGCTCAGGCTTTTCACGAACAGACCCGCGCCAATCAACAGCAGCAGCGAAAGCGTCACCTGCGCGGCCACCAGGCCTTTTCTCAAGATGGCGTTGCCGCCGCTCACCACCGCGCCCGCTTGATCCTTCAACGTCGGCGCGATGTCGGGCTTGGTCGCCTGCAATGCCGGCGCGAGCCCAAACAGCAGCCCGGTAAACATCGTCACCACGATCGCGAAGAGCAGAATCCGCAGGTCCGGTGCGGTGCTGACCTCCAACCCCTCCGCATCGCCGCGCAGATAGGCGGCCATCAAGAGTTGATCCGCCCACTGCGCGAAGATCACTCCGGCCACGCCGCCCAGGCCGGCTAACAGAAGGCTCTCCGTCAGCAGTTGCGAAATGATGCGTCCGCGGCTCGCTCCCATCGCCAGTCGAATCGCCATTTCTTTATAGCGCCCGGTCGCGCGCGCCAGCAGGAGATTCGCCAGATTCGCGCACGCGATCAACAGCACCGTTCCCGTGATCGCCATCAGCACCCATAGCGGTGTCGAGAGCTGTTCCCGCAGATTCGACCGCCCTTGCGACCCCGGAATCACGTCGATCGCATTTTTGAGAAATGCGACCCGTGTATCGTTCGACGCGCGGCTGAACGCGGGTTCCTGCACTTCCTGTTCGAGCATGGCGTGCATGACCGGCTGCAACTGCGCCTTCGCTTCTTTATCCGTCACGCCCGGCTTCAGGCGTCCGAAAACATTCACCCATCGCGTCCGCCGGTCTTTTAGGAATTCCTTTTGTTGCGGCATGATGTCGGGCTGCATCATCACCGGCACGAACAGCTTCGTCGTATTGCCGAGTTCCACGCCGTCGAAGCCCTGCTGTGATACGCCAACGATCGTCATGTTGTTGCCGTTGACGATGAGTTTCTTTCCCACCACCTGCGGGCTTCCTGCGAACCGCGTTTTCCAGAAGCCGTAACTCAGCACCACCACCGGATGGCCGCTCGGCGTCACGTCGTCGGCGGGCGTGAACGTGCGGCCCAGCGCAGCGCCTACGCCCAGCACCGTGAAATAGGTGCCGGAAACCATCTCAAGCTGGGCCAGTTCGGTATGTCCCTCAAACGTCAGACTCACCGGTTGCGAGCGGCGGCAGAACATTCCGGAAAATACTTTGTTGCGGTCCTGGAAATCGCGATACATCGGATAGGAAAGAGCGTTGCCGCCCCAGTTGCTGCCGTAATGCCGGCCGCGCATCGCCAATGCGACCAGTTCTCTGGGGTCCTTTACTGGCAGCAGGCGTAGCAGGATCTGGTCGAGCAGCGAGAATATCGCGGTATTCGCGCCTATGCCCAGCGCCAGCGAAAAAACTGCTACTGCGGTGAAAATCGGAGCTTTACGCAGGGAGCGGAAGGCATAACGCAGGTCGCCTGGCAGGTGTTGCATGTTCCTTATACGCCGGATCGCCGGAAAAGTTACGAAGGAATAAGCAACAAAAGATCCAAACTGAGCGTCACCCGCATGGCCTCGGGCGATTTCTGTTGCAGTGGGCGATAGATCGCCGCGAGCACGCCGCGAACCGCTTCCGCATCCAGATCCGCATCCGCCGTCACCCTCCGCTGCGCGATCAAATGAAAATGCGGCGAAAATGTTGCGATGGTTCGCGCCGTGCGGTCCCGTCCCGCGCCGCGCAATTCGATCAAATCGTCCGGAGCCGGGATGGCCACCAGCAGCCGCCCCGCGCCGCGCAAAACGCGTCGAAACTCCTCCGCGTTCATGCGAGCCGTGATGGAGAGCAGCAGCGTGAACGATTTGTCCGCGTAAGGAATGAATCGGTCCGCATTTGCCACGATCCACTCACACCGCGGATACCGCCGTGCCGCCGCCTCAATGGCGGCCGTGGAGATATCCACGCCGTGGGCGTCGAATCCAGTCTCCCGCTCCATCGCGCCAAGATAGAATCCGTCTCCGCAGCCGGCGTCGAGCACGATGTCCTGCTTCGATGCTCCCGCCAGATCCGCGATGCCGTCCAGCAGCGGCCGCGTAACGCCCAAATCGTGTAGAAGAAGCCTTCCCGCGGCTGCCTCCGCCGAATCTCCCGGCTGCTTGGACCGCTTGTCCTGGGGCTGCAGCAGGTTCACATAGCCGCGCCGCGCCACATCGAAGGAGTGCCCGCGCGCGCAAAGGAGACGTTTCTCCTTGCGCTCCAGCGGTAAATAGCATTCGCGGACCGGGCAGAGGAGCATCTCTCTTGCCTCGATCAGGTCTTCTTCACGCCGAATCGCCGCCCAATAATCATCTTCACGAGTAAATGGTCGCTGGCGCCTGTCATGCCTACGCCGACGCCGAAATTAAACTCCCAATCCTTGCTGACATTCAGATCGGTCACCGCGAAGATCTGTTGCATTTGCTCCTGAATGGGATCGAAGCTTGTCACCGGACCCAGCGAGCCGTAATACTCGAATCCCGCATTCACTTTCTTGGTCACGTCGTAGCCCACTTTAACGTTCGGCGAAAAGACAAGGCCTTGCGGAACCGAAGGCCCGTGAAACGAACGGTCCAGGGTCGGATTGAAGCACAGATACCATTTCCCCAGCGTTTTATCGACGATCGGGCGGATTTCCATGGTCCAGGTATCGGGCGAGTACACGGCGCGCTGGTAGCCGATTTCCAAAGACAGGCTCACGCCGACCGGCCATTTCCAAGACTCCGGAACGCGCACGCGCGGACGGATGTGATCGCCCACGAACTGCCAGCCGACGCGCGAATCGGCGCTGGTAAAGACGTAAAATCCCGTCTCGAACCAGTCGCTGAATCCGTGCGTGATCTCCAGGGTTTCGTGAAGCTGATGCTCGGTGGGATACATGCCGTCCACCACCGACTTCACGCCTTCAAACGTGAAATTCGAATGCAACTCGAACATGGTTGTCCCTGGATCCACCAGATCGGAGCCATACACCTGAATCTCATAGCTGCCTTGAGCGTGAACAACACCGACACTAAGAGCGAACAGCGCGAGAAGACCCTTCATTATTTAATTAGTTTTGCACGTTCAGGGTCTTTCTGAGCCAGGCGATCATCTCGCCTTTCCAATGCTGCATGTCCGGAGCCTTCCAACTCGACGTGCCGTGGCTGCCGCCCTCGATGGTGATCAACTCGCAAGGCACGCCCGCCTTGTGCATGGCGTCGCAGAAGAGGATCGATTGGTCATAAGGCACCTGGTCGTCCTTATTGCCATGGATACAGAGGAACGGAGGCATTCCTTTGTGCACGGCGGCGAGGGGTGCCACCGCCCACAACTTCTTCAGGCCATCGTCGTCCAGAACATCGACGCCGAAAAAGTGTGTCCCTCCTCCGTTGGCCGCGTGGCGGCGGATGCTGGCCATATTGAAACGCTCCGGATGATCCCGGCGCTCCTGCGCGACCCGTCCGTAATCGACCGGCCCATAAAAATCTACCACCGCGGCGACTTTAGTCTCAGGCGTCTCGTGCGTCCCGGCGTAATTCACCAGCCAGCCGCCCGCCGATTCGCCGATCAGAGCGATTCTCGTCACGTCCACCTTGTACTTCCGGGCATTGGCCTTCACCCAGACGATGGCGGCGGAGACATCCTCCTTCGCCTGCACGAATTTAAACTCCGGCGCCATGCGGTAATCGATGCTGAACCAGGCGAAGCCTGCTTCCGACAGCCCGCCCAGGTTGCGCATGTTGACGCGGCTGCCCTCGTCGAATCCTCCGCCATGGATCAGGATCGCGGCGGGAAACGGCCCAGGGCCGTCGGGGATATGAAGATCCAGCATCACGGCCTTGCCGCCCGGCTGCGTGTAAATGACGCCGTTTTCGTCGATGGGCGCGGCGAGAGCCAGTCCGCAAAAAAGCGCGAGGATGGCGAAGAGCGGTTTCACAATCTCTTGAGTGTACCGTTTCACGCCGGCGCTTTTCCTGGAGGATAATGGGGTGCCATGTGCCGCAGCATAAAAGTCTTAAGGAATCAGCAGCCGCCGGCCACGCGTGAAGATATCTCCGCCGCCGCGCTTCAGTTCGTGAGAAAAGTGAGCGGTTTCCGCAAACCGTCGCGCGCGAACGAGGAGCTGTTTCACCGGGCACACACGGAGATCGCCGCCTCCGTCGAACGTCTGCTCGCCGAGCTCGAATCTAAGCGGGGCGGCGCATAAGCGCCGCGAAGCTTCCGATCACCGCGATCGCTGCGCCGGCGGTCAGCATCAGCCAGTTGTGAAAATCGTCGCGGCCGGAAAACGTCAACGACTGCGAAAGAAACACATCCCGGATCAGCAGCCCTAGCACGCAGATCGACCACAGCGCCAGCAACGCCCGGAACTTTCCCGTCATTGCCAGAAAAACGCTCAGCAGGCCCAGCAGCCCCAGCCCCATCAGCCAGTAATTCAGCGCCGTGCCTTGCCACCAGGGAATGCTTTGCAGCTTCATGTTGTTGGCCCCGGCCAAAAACGCCAGCCCGCCCAGAACGATCAAGGTCACGGAAAGCGCCGTCTGGAAGAGATAGCAAAAAACTCGTAGAAACCAGGAAATTGCTCTCATGGAAATAAGCATTGTATCAGCCGCTCGTGGTTTGTGCGCGCCGCTCATCACAAATGCAGCGGCCGCGCCGGTTAGCCGCCGGATGATAAGGCCATGAAGCACACCCTGCTTGCTCTTGTTTTGACGCTACCGGCGGCGCAGGCCGCGGAAAGCGCCGCGTTTCAAGTGAAGGTCAGTGGCCACGGCCGGCCCATGATCCTCATCCCCGGCCTCGCCTCTTCCGGCGAAACGTGGGATTCTACCGTGGCTCGTTATCAGGACCGCTACGAGTGTCACGTCTTCACGCTGGCCGGATTTGCCGGCGTTCCACCCGTCCCCGCGCCGCCCGATCATCCGATGCTCGAACGGGCGCGGGACCAGATCGCGGCCTATATCCGCGAGAAGAAGCTGGTCAGGCCGGTGATTGTGGGACACAGCCTGGGCGGATTCCTGGCGCTGGGCATCGCCGGCAAGTATCCTGACCTGCCCGGGAAACTGATCATCGTCGACGCGTATCCCTCTCTGCCGGCCATCTTTCAGCCGGACATCACCGCCGAACAGGCCAAGGCACAATCGGCCATGACTCGCCAGTTCATGTCCGGCGCGGACCATGAGGACGGCGCGCGCGCGTCCATCCGCTCCATGGTGACCAAGGACGCCGATTTCGAGCGCGTGATGAGTTGGAGCCGCGCCTCCGACTATCCGTCCGTCGTGGACGCAATGGTGGAAATGTACGGAACTGATCTACGTGATGCGGTGGCGTCCATTCGGTGCCCAACGCTGGTGCTGGCCACCTGGATCGCCTACAAGGACTACACCACGCGCGAAAAAACCGAGGCCAACGCGCGCCGCGAATACGCCAATCTGAAGGGCGCGGACATCCGCATGACGGACACCGCGCGCCACTTCATCATGTACGATGATCCGGAGTGGTTCTTCACGCAGATCGACGGATTTCTGGGTTCCAAATGAAGAACCGGAATATTGCGTATTGGCTGTGCCAGATCGCCGGCTGGGGGATGTATTCGGCCATCGGACTGGCATTTGCGTCCCACGACGTCGGGGCGGCGCGGATGCCGCGGATCGCTGCGCTGTATGCGGTCTTTTTCGCCTTCGCGATTTTGTTGACGCATCTGTTCCGGCGCGAAATCAAGCGGAGGCAATGGCTGAACCTGCCGATGCGCAAAGCCGCGCCAAGGCTCGCCGGGTCGGCGATTTTAGTTGGCCTCGCCGCCTCGGCTGAGGTGATCGGCCTCGATTACGCCACGGGCGGACAGGGCGGCTGGAACTCAATCGCCGTCGCTTCGATCACGGTTAGCCTCAGCACGGCGTGCCTGATCTGGACGCTGCTCTACGTCGCCATCACCACCCGGCGGCACGCGCTCGAAATGCGCCTGCGGCTGCGCGAAGCGGAGCTGCGGGCGCTGGAGGCGCAAGTCAATCCGCATTTTCTGTTCAACTCGCTGAACACCATCCGCGGCATGATCGTTGAGGACGCTCCGCTGGCCCAGGACATGGTGACGCGTCTCGCGAATATCCTGCGTTACAGCCTGCAGCGCGAGCGCGCCTACACCGTGCCGCTCGCGCGCGAAATGGAAATTGTCGCCGACTACCTTGCCATCGAGTCGATCCGGTTCGACGACCGGCTACGGGTCCGCATCGAGATCCAGCCCGCCGCGGCTGTGGCTCAGGTGCCGTCGATGCTGGTGCAGACGCTGGTGGAAAACGCTCTCAAGCACGGCATCGGCGCAACGGCGGAGGGCGGGGAAGTGCTCATCCGCGCCGCGATCCACGCCGGCGCGCTGGCGCTGGAGGTCGTGAATCCGGGCCGCCTGGAGGCGCCGCGGGAGGACGCCACTCAGATCGGCCTGGCCAATGCCCGCCAACGCCTGCGCCTGCTCTACGGCGACAAAGCCAGTTTGAAGCTGGAGGATCGCGGCGGCCACGTCGCGGCCCTGGTCGCGATACCTGCATGAAGGCTCTGATTGTCGACGACGAGCGGATCGCGCGCCAGGAATTGCGCCGCCTGCTGGCGAGCCACGCGGACATCGAAATCGCCGGCGAGGCCCAAAATGCGGCGGAGGCGCTGGAATTGATCCCAAAGCTCGCCCCGGATGTGGTGTTCCTGGACGTGCAGATGCCTGGGATGACGGGCTTCGAGATGCTGGCGCGCCTGGACGATGTGCCGCAGATTATTTTTACCACCGCCTACGACGAGTACGCGCTGCGGGCCTTTGAGGTGAGCGCGCTGGATTATCTGCTAAAGCCGGTCGCGCCCGCGAGGCTCGCCGCGGCTGTGGCCAGGCTGAAGCCGCGCAGCGCGCCGCCGCGTCTGGAACAGGTGTTTGTGCGCGACGGCGAACGGTGCTGGCTGGTGCGCGTCGCCGATATTTTTCTGCTGGAATCGGAGGGGAACTACACCCGCTTGTGCTTTAAGAAGGAGCGTCCTCTGATCCCCCGTTCCTTGGCGGCGCTGGAGGCCCGGCTCGATGCGGCGGTATTTTTCCGGGCCAACCGGTCGCAGATCGTCAATCTCAAATGGGTCGAAACGGTGGAGGCGGGTCCAGCGGGAAATCTCATCATTACGTTGCGGACCGGGGATTCCGTGCCGGCCTCGCGGCGGCAATCGGCGGCTCTTAGGGAAGCGCTGAGTTTGTAGCAGCGGGGCAAGCGGCGCCAGCAAAGAGCCGCCCGCGGCGTAGAAAGCCGTGCCACAATCCGCGCCTCAGTCCGTGTAACAATTGAACTATGCGTGGTATTGTTTTCTTCTCTTGTCTTCTTGGAGTTTACGCAGCCGGCCCCGCTCCGCCGGATTCCGCCAGGCAGGAGCAGACGATTTCCAATATCCGGCAGTTTGCGGCCGCTCATTTGAACCGCGACGCGAGTCTCGTCTGCACGGCGCTGCCGTCGGGCACAAGAACGATGACAGTGGAGTTCGGCGAAACCCCGCATCGCGGCGCCGAGCCAAACACCGCAACAACCGCCATGGTGGAAGAAGTTTTCGCTCCGTCGAGCGGGGCGGAGTTCCGCTGGGACCACTTTGCCAGCCTCAATGGAAAGTCACTGGTTGTCTATGCGTACAGCTTCGTGATGAACGGCAAGACCCGCGCGGGAGCGGTTTTTGCCGACGAATCCACCGGCTCCATCGCGCGCATGACATTCCGCGGGGTCGATACACCGGCCCACCTTTTTTGTTCGTCAAGCTCGCGCTAGAATCAAAAAAGAGGTTATTCTAGATCGATGACACCGCGCAGCAGGCAGCTCCTGCACGAGATCGTCGAGGCGTACATTCACACCGGCGAACCAGTGGCATCGCGCGCGGTTGCCCGCTCGCAGGGCCTTTCCGGCGCGTCGATTCGCAACATCATGGCCGGCCTGGACGAGGAAGGATATCTCTCGCAGCCGCACACCTCCGCTGGCCGGGTCCCCACGGAAAAAGCATTCCGCAGCTACGTGGAGTCCTTGCAGTTGCGGCGGCTGGCGGCGGCGGAGATCGACCGGCTGCGGTCTGAGTTTGGGCGTTTAAACACCATGGAGGAGCGCGTCGAGCGCACCTCGCGCATGTTGACCGAGATGACGCACGGGGTCGGTCTGGCGGCGGCAATCCGGCAGGCCAGCCCGGCGCTCGAACGGATTGAACTGATTTCCCTGCCCGACCGCCGCGTGCTGATGGTCGTCGTGACGCGCGACCGCCAGGTACGCAATCGCGTGGTGAGCCTGGACGAGCCGGTGACTTCCTCCGAGCTGGATTCGATTCGCAACTATATCAACCAGAATTTTTCCGGCTGGTCGGTTGAAGCTGTCCGCGGTGAGTTGGCGGAGCGCCTGCGGCAGGCCAGCGCCACCTATGACGCGATTCTGCGCAAGCTCGAAGTCCTGTACGCCAAAGGCCTGCTGAATCTGGCTTCGGACCCCGAGGTTCACATGGAGGGCGCCAGCAATCTTGTGGGTTTGGATCTGCATTTGACGAAAGAGAAAATGCGGGAGCTGTTCCGGACCCTCGAAGAGAAGAAGCGCGTGCTGGAGCTGCTCGACAGGTTTCTAGAAAATCCGGCGGGCGAGCTTGGCGTGCACGTCGGTCTGGGTGAGATACATCCGTCGATGGGCGAACTCAGCCTCATTGGGCTGCCCGTGATGCTCGATAGCGGCCTTTCCGCGGTGATCGCAGTGTTGGGCCCGATGCGGATGAACTACTTGCGAGCGATGTCCGCCGTGCAGCATGTCGGCCACGCGTTCCGCGAGGCATAACGCCCCTATTTCCATTGAAAACTGGCGGCTAATGTTACCCTGAAATAAGATGAGCGAACAGACAACAACCGAGGCGCAAGTGCCAGATCCCAGCGATCCGCAGAAGGAATTGGATCAACTGGCGGCCGAAAAGGCCGAGTTGCAGGACCGTCTTTTGCGCGCGCAAGCGGAATTTCAAAACTTCAGAAAACGCACCGACAAGGAGCGCGGCGAACTGTTCGAATTCGCGTCCATGGAAGCGGTCCGGGCCCTGCTGCCGGTGCTTGACGACTTTGAACGGTCTTTGAAAGTGGAGTCCTCCGACAAGGAATACGTCAAGGGCATGGAACTGATTTACCAGCGATTTTACGACGGCCTGAAGAAATTGGGGCTGGAGCCGATTGTATCGGAAGGGCAGCCGTTCGACCCGCACGTCCACCACGCGGTGGATTCGGCGGAGACGGACGAAGTTCCGGCGGATACGGTGCTGGAGGAGTTCCAGCGCGGCTACAATTTTAAGGGCCGGATGCTGCGGCCGGCGATGGTGAAAGTGGCGGTCACGCCGCAGGCGAAATGAGTTCCGTGACGAGACGAGATTATTACGAAATCCTGGGTGTCGAGCGCGAAGCCGACGACGGCGCCATCAAGTCGGCTTACCGAAAGCTGGCCATGCAGTATCACCCGGACCGCAATCCGGGCAGCCACGAGGCCGAGGAAAGGTTTAAGGAAGCGGCCGAAGCCTACAGCGTGTTAAGTGATCCGCAAAAGCGCGCGGCTTATAATCGCTTCGGGCATCAAGGCGTACCGACGGCCGCGGGAAACGGCGGCTTCGACGCGCAGGGATTCCCGGACCTGAGCGACATCCTCAGCGACATGTTCGGCTTCGGAGACGTTTTCGGGCGCTCCGGAGGCCAGCAGAAGCGCTCCCGCGCGCAGCGCGGCGACGATGTTCGTTACGACCTGGAGATCGGCTTCGAAGACTCGATGCGCGGCCTGTCTGTGGATATTCAGGTTCCCCGTCTGGAAGAATGCGGGCGCTGCCACGGCAAGGGCGCAGAGCCGGACGACGGTCTTGTCACGTGCCCCATGTGCCGCGGCCGCGGCGAGGTGATTTATCAGCAGGCGTTTCTGTCCGTGAGGCGGACCTGTTCGCAGTGCGGAGGCCGCGGACAGATCGTGCGGCGTCCCTGCAAAGAGTGTCGCGGCGATGGCTATCAGAAGCGGGAGCGCAAGCTGAAAGTGAATATTCCCGCGGGCGTGGACAACGGCACGCAGATGCGTCTTTCCCAGGAAGGCCAGCCTGGCGCGAATGGTGGTCCTCCCGGCGATTTATACGTGGTTCTGAAAGTCGCCGAGCATCCGATTTTTGAGCGGCACGAGAGCGACCTTCACTGCACCGTGCCGATCAACGTCGGGCAGGCCGCGCTGGGCGCGTCGATCGATATTTTGACGTTCGACGGCGTGCAGACCATCAAGGTCCCCGAGGGATCCCAGGCCGGGAGCCGGCTGCGGCTGAAGGGACTGGGCGTTCCGCACGTCAACTCCAGCGGACGCGGCGATCTTTACGTGCATCTGGACGTGAAGATCCCCACGAAGATGACTCGGGAACAGAGGAAGTTGATGGAGCAGCTTAGGGATTCGCTCCCGGCCGAAAATGAGCCTCAGGAAAAGGGGCTTTTCGACAAGGTGAAGGATTACTTCATGTAAGAGACCGGTCCGGAGCGGCAAAGCCATCCATCCGGTTACGCAGGCGGGTTTACGCGGGGAGCATGGTATTCATGCTCCCCGCATAGCTATGATTTGGTACTGACAGGCTTGACGGCCGCGGCATCCAGGGCCGCGCGCAGAAGGCGGGTTTTCAGCCGCAACGCAATCTTCTTTTTCCGGAGCCTGTTAAAACGGGCAGTGTCGCCGCAGGATTTTGACATTTAGGCCAAACTGACTTGTTCAGCCTGCAACCCCTTGGGGCCCTGCTTCACAATAAACTGGACGCGAGCGCCCTCCTCCAGGGTGCGGTAACCCGTCGATTCGATCGCCGAGTAGTGCACGAAGACATCTTCCCCGTTCTCGCGCGCGAGAAATCCATAGCCTTTTGCGGCGTTAAACCACTTGACCGTTCCGGTCTCTTTCATAACGTACTGATCTCCTTCAAATCTTTAGCTGTGGAAACAAAGGAAACATCGATTGATACGGGAAGCTGCAAACAGAAGTTGAGCGGTGGGAATCAAAACGAAGTGCCAAGTTTTCAAAAGCTCTTAGCATAGTAACACAAAAACCAGCAAGAAGGGGCCCCTCAAAACCCGCAGGGCGGAGAACGGCCCCATTTCGCCTGGATCGAATCGTGCGCTCAAAGCGATTTTGAGAGGACGACTGCCTGTCCAGTGTGACGCTGAGTATGTTCGGCGATATGTGTCAGCAGGCCGATGACCGTGGTCGGCAGCTTCCGTCTTCCGACCTCGCGCGGCTCGCGCAGGGTTCCGGGATCGATGGCGCTCACGATTGCTTCGGCGCGCTGAAAAACGCGGCTCATTTCCTCCAGCAGGCCTTCGCGCGATTCGCCAGGCTCGCCTTCGCCGAACTGTCCGGGCGCAAGCGGCTGGCCTTGCAGATACGTGATCAGCCGGTCCGTGCTGCGCGAAATGTGCCGGACGTGGAATCCCACCCCGCTAGCCCAGATTCGCTCTGCGCTGAGCCCCTCCGTACATCGCGCCAGATCCTCGCGAGCCTGCTGAAAGGCGTACAGAACCGGAGCCGTCAGCGGATCCACGCCCGGAATCGGACCGCGCAGCCAAGGCTCTTCAAGCGGGCTGGAAATGACCATAATGCTATTCTAAAATTTCCATGTTACGAGTGCGTTTTGCCCCGTCGCCGACCGGATATCTTCACATCGGCAGCGCCCGGACCTTTATCTTCAACTGGTTATATGCCCGCCACAACGCGGGTACGATGATCCTGCGCATAGACGATACCGATATCGAGCGCAACACCCAGCAATCGCTCGATTCCATTTTCGACGGCTTGAACTGGCTCGATCTCGGCTGGGACGAGTTTTACCGCCAGAGCGAGCGCGGGGAACTGCATCGCGAGGCGGCGGAGAAGATTCTGTCGAAGGGCCTCGCCTATCGCGATCCCGAGGGCGTGGTGCGGTTCAAGGTTCCTCGCGACACGCGCGCCGAGGTGAACTTCACCGATCTGGTCTACGGCCCGCAATCGAAGGGCACCGCCGACATCGAGGATTTCGCGCTGCTTCGCTCCAACGGCGCGCCGACGTACCACATGGCTTCCTGCGCCGACGACGCCGATCTGCGTATCAGCCACATCATCCGCGGCCAAGATCACCTGACCAACACGTTCAAGCACGCTCTGATTTTCGAGGCGCTGGGCGTCGAGCCGCCGCGCTTCGCGCATCTGCCCCTGCTCATCGCGCCCGATGGCTCCAAATTGTCGAAGCGCAAGCACGGCCCGGTCGTCAGCGTCACCACGTATCGCGACTCCGGGTTCCTGGCGCACAGCTACGTGAATTTTTTGTGCCTGCTTGGCTGGTCGCCGAAGAACGATCGCGAAAAAATGTCGCGCCAGGAACTGATCGACGTGTTTACATTGGAAGGCGTCAACAAATCCAACGCCACGGTGAATTTCAGCGACGAGGATCCGCTCGATCCGAAAGCCGTTTGGCTGAATGCTGAGCACCTGAAAACGCTGCCGCTGGACGAATTAACCAAGGATCTTTTGCCGTTCGCCGCAGCAGCTGGCTTCCAAGTCACTCCCGCGAAAATGCGCGCCGTCGCGCCCCTGATTCAGGAGCGCATCAAGACGCTGAAAGACGTCGCGACGGTGGCCGACTTCTTTTTCGCCGAAAAACTGCCGCCCTACGACGCCGCGGAACTGATCCCGCAGAAGGGCGATGCCGCCATGGCTCGCGCGGCGCTCGAAAAATCCCTCGCGATTCTGGCTCACACCGGGTTCAATCACGACGCGCTGGATGCCGCTCTGCGCGCCGCCGCGGCGGAACTCGCCATCAAGCCGGGGCAGATGTTCCAGCCCATCCGCGTCGCCGTCTGCGGACGCAAGAATTCGCCTCCTCTGTTTGAAACGCTGGCGGTGCTGGGGCGCGAAACGTCTCTGAAGAGAATTCAGGAAGCAATCGAGAAACTATGAGTACGCCTGCCGCTCCCTCAAACTTCATTCGCGAGATCATTCTCAAGGATCTGGAAACCAATAAATACGGAGGCCGTGTGCACACCCGGTTTCCTCCGGAACCGAATGGCTACCTGCACGTCGGCCACGCCAAGTCCATCGGCATCAACTTCGGATTCGCCGAGGAATTCGGCGGAAAGTGCAACCTCCGCTTCGACGACACGAATCCCACCAAGGAAGAGGTGGAATATGTCGACTCCATCATGGAAGACGTCCGCTGGCTGGGCGGCAAGTGGGCTGGAGTTTACTACGCGTCGGATTATTTCCAACAGCTCTATGACTGGGCCGTGCAACTGATCAAGGCAGGGAAGGCCTACGTCTGCGATCTTTCGTCCGATGAAGTGCGCCAGCAGCGCGGCACGCTCACCGAGCCCGGCCAGGAGAGCCCGTATCGCAACCGGTCCGTGGAAGAAAATCTCGACCTCTTTGCGCGCATGAAAGCCGGCGAGTTTCCCGACGGCTCCCGCTCGCTGCGCGCCAGGATCGACATGGCGTCCGCCAACCTGAACCTGCGCGATCCGATCATGTACCGCATCCTGCACGCCGACCATCACCGCACCGGCGGCGCCTGGTGCATCTATCCGATGTACGACTTCGCGCACGGCCAATCGGATTCCATCGAGGGCATCACGCACTCGATCTGCACGCTCGAGTTTGAAGACCACCGTCCGCTGTACGACTGGTATGTCGAGCAGCTCGGCATCTACCGTCCGCAGCAGATCGAGTTCGACCGCCTGAACCTGACCTACACTCTGCTGAGCAAGCGGAAGCTGCTTCAACTGGTGCAGCAGGGGCTCGTGAACGGCTGGGACGACCCCCGCATGCCGACGATCTGCGGCATGCGCCGCCGCGGGTATCCGCCGGAAGCCTTGCGAAATTTTGCGCGCGGGTTAGGCGTGTCGAAAACCAATGGAACAACCGAGTTGTCGTTGCTGGAATATCATGTCCGCGAGGATCTGAACAGGCGCGCTCTTCGCGTGATGGCCGTTCTGAAGCCGCTGAGGGTCGTCATCACGAATTATCCCGAGGGGCAAGTGGAGCACATGGACGCCGTGAACAATCCGGAGGATCCCGCGGCGGGCTCGCGCACGGTTCCTTTTTCGAAGGAGCTGTTCATTGAAGAGGACGATTTCCGCGAGGTTCCGCCGCCCAAATATTACCGCCTCTCGCCGGGCAAGGAAGTGCGTCTGCGATACGGATATTTCATCACGTGCACAAACGTCGTCAAGGATTCCCAAGGCAACATTGTGGAGATTCAGTGCACCTACGATCCGGCCACGCGCGGCGGCGATTCGCCCGACGGCCGCAAGGTAAAGTCGACCATTCACTGGGTTTCCGCCCAACACGCCATTGACGCCGAAGTGCGGCTTTACGAAACGCTGTTCAACAAGGAGAATCCGAACGAGACCGAAGACGGCCAGGATTTCACGGCCAACCTGAACCCGAAGTCGCTGGAAACGGTCACCGGCAAGCTGGAGCCATGTCTGAAGAACGCCATGCCAGGCAGCCACTATCAATTCGAGCGCCTGGGCTACTTCTGCCCCGACAAGGATTCGACAGCGGAGAAGCTGGTGTTCAACCGCACCGTCGGCTTGCGCGATACGTGGGCCAAGATTGAGAAGAAATCGCGATGATCGTGATTGGGTTGGGAGGTCTGCTCAGCGACGCGGCGTGCGCGCTGCTGAAGAACGGCGAGATCCTCGCCGCGGTCGAAGAATCGAAAATGACGCGCGGACACGGCCCTGGAGGTGGTCTGCCGAAGGCCGCCATCGAGGAATGCCTGCGGCTGTCCAACGCCACGCGCGATCAGGTGGATGTCGTCGCCATCGTGCGTCCGCTGGCGCAGGGGCCGGAAGCGGAGCTGCATCTGGCTCTGCGCGATCATTTTCCCAATGCCGAGGTCGTCGTCGTTGAGCATCAACTGGCGCACGGAGCATCGGCGTTCTATGCGTCGCCATTTCTGGAAGCGACCGTATTGACGCTCGATCACGCGGGCGATTTCCGCTGCGGGGCGCGCTGGAAGGCTTCAGGACATCAGTTTGAGAAGGAAAAGGACTGGTATTATCCGGATTCGCTCGGCCGCTTGTATGGCGCTGTAACGGAATTGCTCGGCTTCCGGGCGGGCGGCGAGGAGCACAAGGTGCAATGGCTGTCGGCCTCGGGCGATGCGCGCTTTGTCCCGGTTTTTCGCGCCATGGTTTCCGACGCGGCGCGGCTCGACCCATCGTACTTCGACGGCAACCGGCTGGCGGGAGGCGGATTCAGCCGCGGATTTTTCGAGGCGCTCGGCTTGCCCGATGAATCGGCCATTCCGCCCGTGCTCGCGCCCTCGGTCGCTCACGGATTGCAGAAGGTGGTTGAGGAAACCGTGCTGAATCTCGCGGGCTCGGGCGAAAATCTTTGCCTTGCCGGCGGCCTGTTCTTCAACGCGCTTCTGGTCGAATGCCTGGAACGCAGCGGCCGCTGGAAGAATGTCTTCGTGCAGGCCGCGGCCGGCAACACCGGCACCGCTTTGGGCGCGGTCTATCACGTCTGGTACCAGTTGAAAAAGAAGCCGAGGCACGCGAGCCGCAGCACTCTGTTGCTGGGGCCAAGCTACGGCGTCGACGAAGTGAAGCAGGTGCTGGAAAACTGCAAGCTGCGCTTCGCTTATCTGCGTTCCACAGATGATGTTCTTGCCGCTGCCGTTCGCATGCTGGGCGATCATAAGATTGTCGCCTGGATGCAGGGCCGCATGGAGTTCGGCCCGCGGGCGTTGGGAAATCGCAGCATTCTCGCTTCGCCGCTCGATCCATACTCCACCGAAAACCTGAACGTCTTCATCAAGCATCGCGAGCCGTTCCGCAAATTCGCGGCGTCGGTTCCGGCGGAGTTGGCGGCGGAGTATTTCGACGCGGGCCCGAACGCGCGCACGATCGCGACCGTCGGCCGCGTGCGCCCGGCGCACAAGAAAACGTTCGAGCCGGCGATTTTGGGCGAAGACATGGTCCGGGTTCACGCCGTGGAGCAATCGGAAAATCCTTTGTTCCACAAGTTGTTGCTGGAGGCAGGGAAGGCGTCGGGTCTGCCGGTGTTGTATAACACCAGCTTCAACCTATTCGGCGATCCGCTGGTGTCGACGCCGCGGGATGCTGTGCGGAGCTTCTATTCGTCGGGGATCGACGTGCTATTCGTGGGGAATTTTCTTCTCGAAAAGTAGCCGGGAGCCGAGGCAGCCAGGAACCAGAGTGTGAGCCGGAAAACCACGGTAATACCCTTGTGCATGGAAGACTCTGCGCCGTCATCACGCCCTGCTGACACTGGATGCCTCCAGCCGCGTGAGCGCCTCCTAAAGTTGGTGTCCACGAGACGCCTGCTAAAATGATTTAGTGGGATTATTGTCCAGACTTCTCCATGCAGGGATCGCAGGTATATTTTGTCTG
>JBBIVT010000001.1:63276-65795 GCA_037439565.1 Acidobacteriota bacterium
AGTGGGATTATTGTCCAGACTTCTCCATGCAGGGATCGCAGGTATATTTTGTCTGTCCGCGAGGGCTGCGGACGGGCCAACCGGCCCTTCAGATGCCCTGAATCGCACTGCCCAGGAGTTCAAAGTCCTGACGGGCGAGAGGGGCATGCGTCCGGACAGCCCGCAGGCGGCCCGCAAGACGGGCCCCAAACTTCTATGGCACGGGCGCATCTACGAGAATTTCCGCAACGATCAGCTCGACGCCGTACCACACGAAGTCACGCAAAATGGCGGGGACAAGTCGATCCTCCGCCGTAACCAGTTCGGCTTCAACGTGGCCGGCCCGGTGCTGCTGCCGCAACTGATCCGCGATCCGAACAATACGTTCGCCATGGTCTCCTACGAAGGCGTCCGCGAGCGCATCTCGCGCGCCTCCCTGCTAACCATCCCGGCCTCGCCGGAACGCAACGGAGATTTCTCCCAGACCGTCGATCAGGCCGGATTGCCCTTGCCCATCTACGATCCCGCCACAACTGCGCTTAATCCCGGTTACAATCCGGCGCAGCCTACTTCCACCGGCAATCTCCAGTACGTGCGCACGCCGTTTCCCGGCAACCGCATTCCCGTGAGCCGGTTATCCCCCAGCATTCAACAGGCGCTCCAGTTGTATCCGCAGCCGAACACGAAGATCGGCCCTTTCTTTCAGAACAACTATTTCGTCAACTCGCCGCAGATGGATACGGCCGACGGCTTTATCATCAAACTCGATCATCCTTTTCACAAACGCCACCGGATCACGTCCACCACCAATATTTCCAACGGCTTTCTGAGCTCGGCCAAGTACTTCCCCAATCTGGCCAGCCCCACGCCGCCGGACCAGAATTTCAGCACGCGCCGTTCACAACTGGATTACGTGTTCGCCTCCTCCGCGAAGACGGTGTACTCGGCCAGCGTCATCGCCCTGTCCACCGTCGCCAGCGCCGGCGATGCGTCCCAAGCCCCGTACCCGCGCTTCGACCTCGGCAA
Organism: Acidobacteriota bacterium; assembly: GCA_037439565.1. Lineage (GTDB taxonomy): Bacteria > Acidobacteriota > Terriglobia > Bryobacterales > Bryobacteraceae > Palsa-187. The sequence goes on from JBBIVT010000001.1 coordinate 64,282, forward strand.
CTATCTCTCGATGGGCTACCCCTATCCGCAAAGCCGCAACGTCCGCAACACGTTCGAGGCTGACGCGAGCGTTTCCAGGCGCCAGGGGAAGCACTCTCTCCGGCTCTCCCTTCAGGGGGATGGGTACCAGGTGAACTCTTTCAACCCGGTTTACCCATCCGGCGATTTTCAGTTTTCCGCCGGGCTGACCAGCCTTCCGGGGATCATCGACACCGGGCTGCCGTTCTCCAGCTTCCTGCTCGGTTTGCCGCAGTACGCGGAGCGTACGATCACATCGTCGCCCTCCTATTTCCGAAACTCGTATCTGTCGATTTCGGGCTCAGACAGATACGAGTTGTTCAAGAATCTGACGATCAGCGTCGGGCTGAATCTTAGCCGCCGCACGCCGCGCGTGGAGAAGTACAATCGCCAGAGCGCCATTGATCCGGCGGTGATCGACCCCTCTGTGGGCCTCGGGGGAGCGCTGGTCTTCGCCGGCGTCAATGGGATTTCCCGTGGGATGCGGCCCGCCAATTTCGACGTCGACCCTAACGTGGGTATCGCCTGGAATCCCTTCGGCCACGCCAATACCGTGGTGCGCGCTGGGTTCAGCCGGCAGCACCAGTTCATTCCGATTTACAACGGACAATGGGCCACGCAAGGCTTCAACGCCCGCCAGACCTTCGTTTCCACCAACACCGAATTGAGCCCCGCGCTCAACCTGAACAACGGTATCCCGCCGCTTGGCACGCCGCTGCCGAATTTGAGCCCCTCGGCGATCGACAACGGCGTGGCGGACTTCATGGATCTCAGCGGCCGCGAACCCGTCTATCAATCCGCGTCACTTTCCGTCGAGCGCGAATTCTCGTTTTCGCTAGTGCTTTCGGCCGGCTTCACGTATGGCGGAGGAAGGGACATTCTGGTGGGCAACGGCTCGGCCAACCCGAACGCCGTCAGCCCGGATTACCTGGGTTTTGGAAACGCGCTCTACAACCAGGCTTTCCGCGCCTCGCTCCAGCCGTTCCCGCAATTCGCGGGCTTGAATCTGTACGGGCTCTATCCGGCCGGGCGCTACCAGCGCGATGCGGTCTACCTGCGTGTGGAAAAGCGGGCTTCCTTCGGGCTCAGCTTCATCACCACGTACCAGTTTTCCAAGCAACTCGACAACTATTCGGCTCCGTACGGAAACCAGGATTTCTTTAACCTGCGGAATGACTGGGCGCTGACCGCCTCCAACCCGCCGGAGACCCTTCAGGTGACCTGGATTTATGAATTGCCGTTTGGCTCCGACAAGCCGCTGTTGCACTTCTCCGGCTGGCGCGGGCCGCTGGTGAGCGGCTGGTCCCTCAGCAGCACCGCATACTGGGATGATGGCCGTCCGCTGGCCATGCACCCTGAATTCAACAACACCGGGAACGTGCTTTCCACGCTGAACGTCAATGTCGTGCCGGGAGTCGATCCGCACGTCTCAGCGCCCGGGCCGGCGCTCTGGTTCAATCCGGCCGCTTTCAGTCAGCCGGCCGACTTCACGGTTG
>JBBIVT010000001.1:65895-95031 GCA_037439565.1 Acidobacteriota bacterium
CCGGCGCTCTGGTTCAATCCGGCCGCTTTCAGTCAGCCGGCCGACTTCACGGTTGGCAATGGCCCGCCCACCGAGCCGAACCTCTTGGGCCCCGGCTACAATTCCATGGACCTCACCATCAACAAGCGTTTCCCCTTGGGTGGCGACCGCGCTGTGGAGTTGAGCGCCTCAGCGTTCGACTTTCTGAATCATGCCAACTGGAACTATCCGGATACCGCCATCGGCCCGGCAAGTGCGCCCAATTTCAATGCCGGGCACATTATCGGCTCCCACGGTGGACGAGTGGTCCAACTGGGTGTGAAACTGAGCTTCTAACATGGAGCGGCGATCCGTGATTTTCTCCCTCGTGTGCCTGCTCGGTGCTCTACCGGTGGCGCGGGCGCAGGATCTGCACATCTCCATCCCGGCCTGGATTGAGACGGAGAATGCCGTTGCGCCGAAATTCGAGGCTACCCTCAATGGCACGCCGGCCGGCGTAAGCGCGCAACTGGGCCCATCGAGCGATCAGGTGATTCTGATCGTCCTGGACGTCACCGGCGACCCCTCGTTCGTCGATCCCGCCCGCCAGGCACTGGCAGCCGAAATCTCCAAACTGCCACAAAATACCTGGGTGGCGCTGCTGCGGGCGCAGGACGGCTTGAGCGTGCTCACCGATCCCGGGCCTGACCGGCATCTCGTGATCGACGCCATTCAAAATCTCCCAAACAGCGGCAACCCCGGACTACTTGAAACCGTCCAGGAAGCCCTTTCGCTAGCGGACGGCCTCATTCGCAAAGCGCCCGTGCGCGTCTCGGTCCTTTACGTCACCGACAGCAACATTTATAGTTACCGTGAGGATTTCACGAACCCGGTGATTAACCAGAGCGATCCGCACGATCTCAGCCGCCGTTTTCCCGAAGCGCTGATCTCAGAAAAAATCTCGAAGCTGATCGATGCCTCGGCGCCTCTCGAAGCGCCGCTGTTTATCATCCACCTTCACGACCGCACAGATCGTCTCAACCGGGCATATGAAAACGGGCTGCAAACTCTGGCGGACTCTACTGGCGGCCGCGAGGACATCTGCCGCTCGCTGGCGGAGATTCCGGAAGGAATATCTTCAGCCTTCAGCCGGATCTCGAGCGCGTGGCAACTGGCGTTGACCGTTCCACCGAAGGTCCGCGGGCTCACGCAGGTTCATCTGAGCGGAAGCTCCGGCGGCGAAGAGCTGCGGCTTTCCTGGCGCCGCCACCTGGAAGCGAAAGAGAGGAGGCAAAATGCGGACCGCGCGCATCCGAAGTGCCCTCGTGCCACTCCTTAGTGTGGCCGTCGTAGCCGGTGGAATTGTGATCGTCCGCCAGTCGGTACGCCTCGCCGCTGATGAACGGCAGCATGCAGAGGATGCCCGTGCGCTGGGGCAATTGCGCGCCGCTGTCCGGCCGGAAGAAGCCAGCAATGCGTCGCCGCCGGTATCGCCTTCGGAAGCTGGGCCGGCAGCGTCGCCCAGCCGTCCCGGTGCTCCTGACACGTCCGAGCTTGCCGTCCGCGACGCCGCCATCCAGCAACTCAACCGCGAACTGGCGGAAGCCCACGCCGACATCGCGCGGCTCCAGACACAGCCTCAAAATGCCGTTCAGGAGAGACAGGAGGCCGTGGCCGCCGCTAATGAGGAGTTTCAGAAGCGCGAGCGGGAGTGGCGCGACCAGCTCGACTCCTTCAAACAGCAACTCGACTCCGCTCGCGCCGAGTCGGAGGCCGCTCGCGAGCGCGCTGCCAGTCTCGAGGCGGACAACGCAAGAATCAAGAGCGACGGCGGTGCGGGTTCGACCCGGGCGGCGGAATTGCGCAAGGCGCTGACCACCCTTCAGGATCTCAACCGCAGGCGCGAAGCATACTTGAGCTCCATCATCCGCCGCTACCGCGAGATCACCGATCAGTTTCGAGCCATGACCGCAACGCTAGACTCCAGCCGCGGCGTGGAGTCCGTTCCCTTCAATGGCATTGCCCTCAGCCGCATCCAGAATGCCATTTCCCTGGCCGAGGATGACATGCGCCGCTTGAACGAACTGAACTCCCAGGCTCGTCAGATTGAGAACAAGCTGGCGAAAAATTGAGCGGATAATCCGGGACTTTGTCCCGGGAGCGAAGGCTACTTCGCTTTCGCGGGCGCTGCCGCCACCGCTGCTGCGGGAACGGGCGCCGCTTCCTTCGTCAATCCCAGGTGCTTCCGCAACTCCGTGTCGATCTTCTTCTTCACGTCGGGATTGTCCTTCAAAAATTGACGGGCATTCTCGCGGCCCTGGCCGATGCGCTCGCCTTTATAGCCGTACCACGAGCCGCTCTTTTCGATGATGTTCTGCGCCGTGCCCAAATCGATCAGGTCGCCTTCCTTGGAGATGCCTTCGCCGTAGATGATGTCGAATTCGGCCTCGCGGAACGGCGGCGCCATCTTGTTCTTCACAACCTTGATCTTCGTGCGGTTGCCGGTGACGACTTCGCCGTCCTTGATCGCCGCGATGCGGCGAATGTCGGCGCGGACGCTTGAGTAGAACTTCAAGGCGCGGCCTCCGGTGGTGGTCTCCGGGCTGCCGAACATCACGCCGATTTTCTCGCGAATCTGGTTAATGAAAATCAGGCAGGTGTTGGACTTCGACACGATGGCCGTGAGCTTGCGCATGGCCTGCGACATCAGCCGCGCGTGGACGCCCATGAAGCTGTCGCCCATTTCGCCGTCGAGCTCGGCCTTCGGCACCAGGGCCGCCACGGAATCGACCACGAGAACGTCGATCGAGCCGGAGCTGATCAGCGCGTTGGTGATCTCCAGCGCCTGCTCGCCGTAATCCGGCTGCGAAACCAACAGATTGTCCACATCCACGCCGAGCTTGCGGGCATACGCCGGGTCGAGCGCATGTTCCACGTCGATGAACGCGGCCATGCCGCCGATCTTCTGCGCCTCGGCCACCACTTGCAATGCCACCGTCGTTTTGCCCGACGATTCCGGCCCGAAAATCTCGGTAATGCGGCCGCGCGGAAAGCCCCCAATGCCGAGCGCGTAGTCGACCGAGATGGAGCCGCTCGAAATGGAGGGAACGGCTTGTACCGCCTGTGTCCCAAGCCGGATAATCGAGCCTTTTCCGAACTGCTTTTCGATCTGGCTCAGCGTTGCTCCAAGGGCTCGGGTACGTTCTTTTTCGTCAATCATAGCGGCTCCTAAAGGGCGAAGATAAAGAGAAACTTCATTATACCGTCCGGATGCAAATTACGCCAGCCATTCTACCGTGGTATCCACTAAAAGTGGCCCCAGCAAGGCGGACGCTTCCTTTTCGGCGGCCTGCAGAACCTGCTCGGCGCGAGCCTGATCGCCGGAAACGGTCACGCAGGCGATCAGCGCCCGCTGCCATAGATCCTGGTAGGCGATTTCGGCCACGGCGACGTTCAACTTCGCTCGCAGCCGGTCCTTTAAGCTCTTGACAAAATGGCGCTTATCCTTGAGCGAATGCGCGCCGTCGAGCCGAAGCTCAAAGGTAATGACACCGATGGACGGCATGGGTTGTTCAAGAAGCCGGTTAAACGAATGCTTCCTGGGCGACTCGTTCGCTGACGAAGCATTCCAGGAGATCCCCGGCCTGAATGTTGTTGAAGTTGACCAGCGAGATACCGCATTCGAAGCCGGCCTTCACTTCGCTGGCGTCGTTCTTGAACCGCTTCAGGCCTTCGATTTTGCCGGTATGGATCAGTTCGCCATCGCGCATCACGCGGACTTCGCCGGAGCGGACAATGGAGCCGTCCTGCACCAGGCACCCGGCCACGGAGCCGACCTTGGAGATGACGAACACATTCTGCACCAGGGCGCGGCCCTTGAACACTTCCTTAAACACCGGCTCCAGCAGGCCGGTCATGGCCTTTCGGATCTGGTCCACCAATTCGTAGATGATGGAGTGCAGGCGGATGTCCACCTTCTCCTGCTCGGCGACGGTCTGCGCCGTGCGGTCCGGCCGGACGTTGAAGCCGACGATGATGGCGTTCGATGCCGACGCCAGAAGCACGTCGGTCTCGGTGATTGCGCCGACTCCGGCGCGCATCACGCGCACACGGACTTTGTCGGTGGAGAGCTTGGTCAGGGTATCGGCCAGCACTTCGGCCGTGCCGCCCACATCCGTCTTCAGGATGATGTTGAGATCCTTGACCTCGCCTTCCTTTAACTGGTCGTGGAACTGGTCGAGCGTCATGCGCTTGCTCTTGGCCATTGCCACTTCACGAGCTTTGGATTCGCGGTAAATGACGATCTGCTTCGCCTTGGCCGTATCCGTAACCACCTGCATGGTGTCGCCGACTTCGGGCAGGGATTCGAGCCCCTGCACCTCCGCGGGCATCGACGGGCCGACCTCGCGGGTCGGTTCGCCAAAATCGTCGGCCATGGCGCGGACGCGTCCGAACACGGAGCCGCAGATGAAATAATCGCCGACGCGGAGCGTTCCATTGCGCACCAGAACAGTGGCCACGGGTCCCTTGCCGCGATCGAGCTTGGCTTCGAGCACCGTGCCCATCGCCGGACGCGCCGGATTCGCCTTCAGATCCAGCATGTCGGCGACGAGAAGAATCATTTCGAGCAACAGATCGAGATTGGTCTTCGCTTTGGCGGAAACCGGAACCATGACCACGTCGCCGCCCCAGTCCTCGGCCTGCAATCCGCGGTCGGCGAGTTGCTGCTTGATGCGCTCCGGCGTGGCTCCCGGCTTGTCGATTTTATTGATCGCGACGATGATGGGAACCTTGGCCGCCTTGGCGTGATCGATGGCTTCCAGCGTTTGCGGCATGACGCCGTCGTCGGCGGCAACCACCAGAATCACGATGTCTGTGACCTTGGCGCCGCGGGCGCGCATGCGGGTGAATGCTTCGTGGCCGGGCGTGTCGATGAAGACGATATTGCGGCCGTTTTTCTCGACGTGATACGCGCCGATGTGCTGCGTGATGCCGCCGGCTTCATGCCCCGCGACATTGGATAAACGAATGGCATCGAGCAGGCTGGTTTTGCCGTGATCGACGTGGCCCATGATGGTCACCACCGGAGGACGGCGCTCGCGGTCGACGTCGACCTCGGTGGTCTCGATCTCCTGCGTGGTTTCTTCCTCGTAGCTGACCTTGTTGGTGGACGCGCCAAAATCGCGCGCGATTTCCTCGGCCACCTTGACGTCGAGTGTCTGATTGATGGTCGCCGCAATTTTCTTATCGAAAAGGCGCTTGACCACCAGGTTGCCTTTGACGCCGAGTTTCTCGGAGAGTTCCTTCACGGTGATGCCTTCGGCGATCGTCACTTCACGGTCGATGGGCGGCGGCTCGAAGGTTTGCTCGCGGCGGGAGATGGGGCCGCGCATGCGTCCCTCGTCCTGGTCCTTGCGGCGATCGGCCGGTGTGCGCGTGCCGGGCTTGGTGGCATGGCGGCGGCCCGGATCGGTGGGCAGCGTCGCCGGTTCAGCGCGCAACGGCGACGTGGGATGCATCGGGCGTCCGCGCTGCGGTCCGCCGGGTCCACGGTTAAATCCACCGGGTCCACTCGGTCCGCGATTGTAAGCTCCCGGCGCTCCGGGTCCTGCGGGACCGCGCGAGAGAGGTTGGCCGGGACGGACCGGACCGCTGTAAATCGGGCGGCCAGGGACGGGGCTCGACGGACGGGTCGGCATCCCCGGCCGGGGAGCCGCCGGAGTGCCTGGAGCAGCGGGCGGGCGAGGTGCCAGGCGCGCGACCATATCGGGGCGCGGAGGAACCACGGGCCTTGCCTGCGGCTGGCCGGCTAAATTCGGGCGTGCTGGCGGACGCAACGGCTGCGACGGCGCAGCGCCGGGCGTTCCGCTGGGAACAGCGGGACGGGGTGCCGGCGGGCGCGGAGGCGGAGGAACGCCGGGAGCCGCTGGACGCGGCGCTCCCGGAGTAGCGATCACGGGAGGAGCTTTTGCAAGCTCACCGACGCCTGGAGGCAGAGGCTGCCGAGGGCCGGTGAGGATCTGGCCTGGCTTCAGAGCCGGCAATGGCTTGGCCGGAATCCCAGGCGCCTTCGCCGCAGGACTCGCCGGAGCGGGTGGAACCGGAATCGACGGCGGGACGGCCGTTGCAGCAGGAGTCACTCGCGGCGCTGGCGGCAACGGAATTGCCGGCGGGTGGAACGAGGGGCCGCCACTGGATAATGGCGGACGAAGCGGCGGGGCCAGGCGCTGCGGCGCGGCGGGCGCTTCGTCCTGAGCTTTCGCTTCGGGAACTTCCCTGTGCGCTGGCTCGGCAGGCATTTCCGTTTTGACGGCGTGTTTGGGCGCGGGCGGCGCCTGTACCGTCTCAGGCTCTGGCGCGACTGCCTCGGGGCTTGCCGCCTGCGGAACAGCGGGGGCGGCCGCCTCGCCGGACACGCGCCGGCGGACCATCAAAGCGACGTCGTCGTCAAGCGAGCTGGAGTGCGTTTTCTTGTCGGCAACGCCCAGCTCTGCCAGCGTTTCCAGAATCACGCTGGGTTTGACTTCGAGCTCGCGGGCCAGCTCATTGATGCGAATTTTACTCATACGATGACGTTCCGCCGTTGTTGAACTCAAACGGGCGGATTTTTACGAAATTCCGGCCTCTCCTTTTTCGGGCTCCGGCGACGCGACCGCAGCTTCCGAGACCTCTATCGTATCAGATTCATTTTCGGACGCTTCCACCTGCGGTTCTTCCGGCGCGGCGGCTGCTGCCTCGGGCTGCTCGAATTGGCCGTAATAAGCGACGACGGCCGTTTGAATGTTTTCGACCATCTCCTGCTCAATGCCGGGAATTTCCTCGAGCTGCTCCGGCGTCATTGCGCCGAGTTTCTCCACGGTGGCGACGCCGGCTTCCATCAATTTTTCCGCCACCGCCTCGGTCATGCCGTGATCGATCAGCACCGTGACGGGCGCGCCGGGAACAACCAGCGCCGCCATTTGCGACTCCACTTCCTGCCGCTTCTCTTCCTCGCTCTTGATATCGATGCGCCAGCCGAGCAGTTTGGCGGCGAGACGCACGTTCTGCCCCTTCTTGCCGATGGCCAGCGACAACTGCGTGTCGTCGACGATGACTTCCATATGGCGCTCGGCCGAATCGAGAATCGTGACGCGCGAAATCTTCGCCGGGCTCAACGCGTGCGTGGCGAAGGCGATGGGATCGTCGTTGAATTCGATAATGTCGATTTTTTCGCCGCGCAGTTCGCGGATGATGGACTGCACGCGCATGCCTTTCATGCCGACGCAGGCTCCCACGCTATCCACGTCGCGGTCGCGGCTGGAGACGGCGATTTTTGTCCTCTCACCCGCCTCGCGCGCGCAGCCCTTGATCACCACCGTGTTGTCGTAAATTTCCGGCACTTCCTGCTCAAACAGGCGCATCACCAGCTCCGGCGCGGCGCGCGAGACGATGACGCCGGCGTTCTTGCCGCCTTTTTCCACGCTCTTGATCACGCAGCGGATGCGGTCGCCGATGCTGAAGCTCTCCAGCTTCGACTGCTCCTTTTTCGGGATGCGCGCCTCGGTCTTGCCCATGTCCGCGACCAGGTCCTGACCTTCAATGCGCTTCACCACGCAGGTGACGAGTTCGCCCACGCGGCCGGAGAACTCGGAGAAAATGTTCTCGCGCTCCGCCTCGCGCACTTTTTGCAGAATCACCTGCTTGGCTGTCTGCGCGGAAATGCGGCCCAGCGCCTCGGTCGGCTTGGCGAAGCGGACTTCGCCGTCCATCTGCGCCGCGGGGTCGATCTTGAGCGCGTCATCGAGGGAAATTTCCTTATCCTTGTCGGTCACTTCGGGCACGACCTTGCGGACGCCGAAAATCTGGATCGCTCCGGAGCGCTCGTCGAATTCCGCCACCATGTCTTCGGTGGTGTGGAAGTGCTTGCGCGCCGCCACCAGCATCGCGTCCTTCACCGCGTCGAGGATCACTTTGGGGTCGATGCCCTTTTCCTTGCCGAGGATTTCGATGGACTGATAAATCGTTCCCATGTTCATATGAGTTCTGTTTCCCGCGTATCAAAATTGGAGATTGCTACCACTCGAACTTGAGGTTCGCCTTTTCCACCTGTTCAAGCGGAAACTGGATGTTCCGGCCAGGCGAGGGTTCCAGTGTGAGAATGCCCTCCTGGAAACTCAAGAGCTTGCCTGTCCACGAACGCTGGTTTTCCAGCGGCTCGCGCAAGGCGACCTTTACTTTTTGTCCGACAAAGCGCTCGAAATCGCGGGGCTTGGTCAGCTTGCGCTCGACGCCGGGCGAACTGACTTCCAGCGTATAGTGCGCTCCCGGGATCACGTCCTCGACGTCCAGGATGGTTCCGACATTTTGCGAGATCATTTCGCAATCGGCGTGCGTGACGCCTTCCGGCTTATCGATGAAAATGCGCAGAACCCGGGCTCCGCCTCCACCCAGCATCTGCACCTCGACAATCTCCAGGCCCTCGCTGGCTGCGACGCGTTCGGCGATTTCCCGCACTTTTTCCGTAACATCCTGGCGGCTCATGATTTCTTCTTAAAACCAATAAAAAAGTGGGCTTTCGCCCACTCCATTCGCTCGACAACTACCTTTAGTATACATGACGGCCCGGTGAATGGGCGGGTTTCGAGGAAATGCGCGACGCAATTCCCCTGCGCCGGCGTTCGCACCCCAAACTGCCCCTTTGCGCAGCCCCCCACGTCAGGGGAGGGATAACCTGTGACGAAGATGCCGCGCGATCCCCCGGCTCATGCCCGGGGTTGCGTACGATGTTGAGGTCGCCGGCGGTTGCGATGCGTTCCGCCTCGTCGTCCGCAATATCGATGCCGAAGCCCTCCTCCAAGGTCATGATCGAGGTTGAGGATATCAAAGGCGGTCACGTTTGATATCCTACCTGTTTCAAGAACTTATAAAAAGGAGTCTTCCATGTCCCAGAACTTCTCCCGCCGCGACCTTTTAAAATCGTCGGCTGCTCTCGCCGCGCCTGCGTTTGTACGCGGACAGGGCTCGAATAATAAGATCACCATCGGCTGGATCGGCACAGGCAGCCGCGGCGATTACCTGATGCAGCGCATGTACGTCGATAACAAAGACGTCGCGCAGGTGGTCGCGGTTTGTGACGCCTACACCGGCAATCTGGCGCGCGCCAAGGATCGCGTGGTTTCCACCGGCGGCAATACGCCCAAGACCTACGCCGATTACAAGGCACTGCTGGCCGACAAATCCATCGACGTGGTGTTCATCGCCACGCCGGAGCATCTGCATTATCCGATGTTCATGGCCGCCATCGCCGCGGGCAAGAATATCTACGTGGAAAAGCCGCTGGCGCACACCATTGAGCAGGGCGCGGAGATGGTGGCGGCATGGCAGAAATCCGGCAAGGTGGTGCAGGTCGGCACGCAGAACCGCAGCAATTCGCTGTACATCAAGGCGAAGGAAATGGTGGCGCAGGGCATGATCGGCGACATCCACTATACGCGCGCGTTCTGGTACCGCAATTCGCTTGAGGATAATCCCGCCTGGCGCTACAAGATCCCGGCCGACGCGTCGCCCGCCAACACGGATTGGGCCCGCTTCTTGGAAGGCGCACCGGCGCATGACTTCGACCTGAAGCGCTTTTATCAATGGCGCTTGTATTGGGATTATTCGGGCGGCATTTCCACCGATCTGCTGGTGCACCAGACCGACATCACGAACTTCGTCTGCGGAAAGACCACACCGGCCAGTTGCATGGCGTCCGGCGGCATTTACCGCTGGGTGAATCAGGACGACCGCGATGTCGCCGACACACTGAGCGCCATCTACGAATACCCCAACAAGTTCCACATCAACTACAGTTGCTACTTTGGCAACGATCATTACGGATACGGCGAGCAGTTCATGGGCAACGAGGGCACCATCGAGGTGCTGAACCGCCAGACCCTGAATTTCTATCCGGAAAGATTTGGCGGCCGGCCGCCGGCCAAGGTGGTCGCGCGCGGCGAAATGAGCATGACGCTCCCGGGCAACGACAACAGGGCAGTTGAGGCCCACATCACCAACTTTCTCGACGCGGTCCGCGGCAAGGGGCAAGTGATCGCTCCGCCCACCGTCGGCCAGCAGGCGGCAATTTCCGGCCACATGGCGACCTTGTCCTTCAAGGCGGGCAAGAAGATTATCTGGGACGACGCGGCGGCGAAGTACCACTTCGTCTAAATCGCTACAGCTTCAGCAGCTTGATGCTGCCGTTGGAGGTGTGCAGCTCCAGCAGCGGCCCACCTTTGCCGATCGCTCCCTCCATGCGATGCTTGGAGATCTGTCCGCTATGGACATTGACGTCAAAATCGCTGGTGATGGATCCATTGGACGTGCTGGCGTCCACTGAGGCGTCGCTGGCCGATGGCATCCGTACGGTGATGGAGGAATTGGACGTGCTGGCGCGGACTTCGCGGGCCGTGTTGAGCGTCAACTCGATGTGGCCGTTGGTGCTCTCCAGGCGCACCGGGCTGGTTTCGGACCCGGACAAGTGCGCGGTGATGCTGGAGTTCGAGGTGGTGGCCGCGAAGCGCCCTTTTTCGATGTCGGCGCGGATCGATCCGTTGGAACTGCGGAGCGTTGCGTCGCCGGAGATGCCGGTGGCCTCGATCGATCCGTTGCTGGTCTGAATGTCCAGCGATCCCATCAGGTTGTTCGCATGGACCGCGCCGTTGGAGGTGCGCAGCCGGGTGGCGCCCTCAATCCCATCCACGCGAATCGCGCCGTTCGTGCTGATGATTCCGGCCAATTCGGTCTTCTTCGGCACATGAATCGTGAAGCGAGCACCGGCGTTGCCGCGATGGTCCAGCGGCGGCAGCACGTGAATGCTCACCGAATTCGCCGAGGGAGTGATGTCAACCTTCATTTCCTTCAGCCGGTACTCGCTGTTGGCGTACTTCGTTCCGTCGATATCCACCGTGTCCTTATCCCAGCCGGAAATCTCCACCGCCCCGTTGAAACTCTCCAGACGCAAGCTTCCGCCGGAGCTTAACGGGTAGCTGAAATGAAAGTCCTCCCGGAATCGCTCCGAGCCCAGACCGCCAAGGTCGATCTCGTCGCAACCGGCAAGAAAAATCGCCATCACAGGCAGAAACATGGCTCGCATAAACAGCTCCTTAAGGCTAGTCTACGCATGGGCCGGGCTGCTTGTTCCATCTGAGATAATAGGGTTTATGAAAACTCTTTTCGCCGTTGCGCTCAGTTTGTGCCTGTTCGCGAGCCTGGCTCCGGCCCAATCCAACACAGTCCTGCACATCATTAACGTGAAATGGAAAGCCGACGCCACCCCGGAACAGATCAAAGCCGCTGTCGACGCAGTTCACCAGCTTCCCTCAAAGTACCCTGGAATCAAGCGGGTCTGGACCAAGAACTTGAAATATCAGGGGCAGGAAGGCTTCAAACAGGCCATCGTGATGGAGTTTGAGTCTGAGGCAGCGCTCAAGAAGTACGCCGACAGCCCGGCGCAGAAGTGGTGGTATGAGCTTTACCTGCCGATCCGCGAGGAGAGCAGGACGCACGATATCGGAAATTAGAACGGCGCCAGCCTGAGGCGGCTGCTTACGATGCGCGCGGGTAGGTCTTGCGCTCTAGCGCGGCGACGCGCTCTTCGATCAGTCCGAGGCGCTCGTCGACGCCAGCCAGCATTGCGCTTGTGGCTCTGGCACGCACTTCGTACGTTTGCGCCCAGGTGTGGAACGCGGTGAGGAGGCTCGTTTCCACCTTCTCACAACGCTCGTCGGTGTAGGCCTTCAGCCGGGCCTCCATCGATTCCATGTCGGCGTGCAGGTTTTCGAATTTCCGATCGATGTCGGCGAATTTCTGATACACCTGAGCAAACTGCCGATCGACGTCGGCGAATTTCTCATGCACCTGAGCAAACTGCCGATCGACGCCAGCGAATTTGCCATCCAAGTACTCTTTTAGTTCCAGATCCATTTCGCTTCTTCTATATACTATCGCACGGGCTCCTGTACACTGTATCGAGGGTTACGCTCATGAAACCACGCTCTCTCGCTCTCCTTGCCCTTGCCTTCCTGATCCTGCCGTCCGGTGTTCCCGCAGCCAACGGTCCGGCGACGCGTCTGCTGCGGACGCCCACGGTCAGCGCGACCCAGATCGCGTTCGCTTACGCCAATAACATCTGGATCGTGGAGCGGTCCGGCGGACTCGCCCGCCGCCTGACCAGTTTTCAGGGAGCCACTTCAAACCCCCATTTCTCGCCCGATGGCAAATGGATCGCCTTCAGCGGCGATTACGCGGGCAATACCGACGTCTACGTGATCCCCTCGGAGGGAGGCGAGCCCAAGCGGCTCACCTGGCATCCCGGAGCGGACACGGTGCAGGGTTGGACGCCTGACGGCAAATCGATTCTGTTCGCCTCCGCGCGCGCGACCGCCGCACCCAGCCCCGCGCCCCGCTTCTGGACTGTCTCCATTGACGGCGGCGTGGAGGAACCGCTCCCGCTGCCGCGCGCCTACCAGGGCAAAATTTCGCCCGACGGCTCCCATATCGCCTATCGCATGAATAATTCCTGGGACGAGGAGCGCCGCAACTATCGCGGCGGCCAGAACCGGCCCATCTGGATCGTCGATATGAAGTCCTACGACCTGATCTCGCCTCCCTGGACCGATTCGAAGGACATGGACCCGGTCTGGATCGGCGAAACGGTCTACTTCATCTCCGATCGCGACGGCATCGCCAACATCTGGTCCTACGATGGGAAAACGAAGAAGCTCGCGCAAGTGACCAAATTCACCGATTTCGACGTCAAAACGCTGGATTCAGGCGCGGGCGCGATTGTGTTCGAGCAGGCCGGCTATGTTCACGAACTGGACCCGAAGACGGGCAAGACCCATCAGGTGAACATCACCGCGACGGGCGATTTTCCATGGATGATGCCCCGCTGGGACGACGTTACCAGCCGCATGAGCACGCTGGCGCTCTCACCGACCGGCGCGCGCGTGCTGGTGGAAGCGCGCGGCGAAATCTTCACCATCCCGGCGGAAAAAGGCGACGTTCGCGATTTGAGCAAATCGAGCGGATCGGCCGAGCGCGATCCCGCCTGGTCGCCCGACGGCAAATGGATCTCCTACTTCAGCGACAAATCGGGCGAGTACAAACTGGTGATCGAAGCACAGGACGGACTGACGCCGCCGCGCACCATCGCGCTATCGAATAAAGGGCATTACTACACGCCCTCCTGGTCGCCCGATTCGAAGAAGATTTGTTACACCGACACGGACCTCAAGGTCTGGGTAGTGGATGTTGCGTCGGGCCAGACGAAGGTCATCGGCAACGACCCCTGGATGGTGCCCACGCGCACGCTGAATCCGGTGTGGTCTCCCGATTCGAAGTGGGTCGCCTATTCCAGCCGCCTGCGGTCGATGTATCACGCAATTTTTGTCAGCAACGCAGAAACCGGTGAAACGCATCAGGTGACCGATGGACTGGCCGATTCGGTCTGGCCGGCGTGGGACGCCAACGGCAAGTATCTCTGGTTCCTCGCCTCCACCGACTTCGGGTTGAAGTCGCAGTGGCTCGACATGACGTCCTACGATCACGACGAAAACTTCGGTCTCTATCTCGCCGTGCTGAAGAAAGGCGAGCCGAGCCCGGTGGTTCCCGAAAGCGACGAGGATAAGGGCGTCGGATCCGCGCCGGCGAGCAACGGACGCGGCGGGCGCGGCGGCGCCGCTGCGGATGCCGGTGAAGCGCCCGCGCCGCGCGCGGCCCGCACTCCCGTAACCGTGCAGATTGATTTCGACGGCCTCTCGAATCGCATCGTCGCGATGCCCGGCGTCACGGAACGTCAATACTCCGAGCTTCGCGCGGGCGCCGGCGGAACCGTTTATTTCCTCGAAAGCAACGCGCGCGCCGCGGGTGGAGGCGGCGGACGAGGCGGACCCACCGGCAGTTCGTTGATCCGTTACCGCATCAGCGAGAAGCGCACCACACCGTTCGCCACCGGCGTGCAGGCGTATAGCGTCAGCGCCGACGGCCACAAGCTGGTTTATCGCGCGGCGGGCGGAGGCGGCGGTGGACGCGGACGCGGCGGCGCGGACGTTCCCGCGCCTCCCGCGCTGTTCCTGGTCGACGCGGACCGCCAGGTTCCCACAGCCGGCCAAGGGCGCTTGAATGTCACCCTGCGCATGTACCTCGAACCCAAGGAAGAGTTCAAGCAGATCTTCTACGAAGGCTGGCGGAATCAGCGCGATTATCTTTACGTTCCCAACATGCACGGCGCGGATTGGCCCCGAATGAAGGAAGTGTACGGCCAGTGGCTGCCGTTTGCGATGCATCGCGCCGATCTGAATTACCTGCTCGATCTGATGGGTTCGGAAATCGCCATCGGGCACTCCTATGTGCGCGGCGGCGACATGCCGGCTGTGCCCAGTTCGCGCGGCGGATTGCTCGGCGCGGACTTCGCGATTGACAGCGGCCGCTATAAAATCACCCGCATTTACGACAACGAAAGCTGGAACCCCGATCTGCACGCGCCCTTGGCCGAGCCCGGCCTGGACGTCGCGGTGGGCGATTATATTGTCGCCATCAACGGCGAGGAACTGAGGGCTCCGGATAACATTTACCGGCTGCTCGATGGCACGGCGGACCGGCAGACCGTGCTGAGCGTCAACAAGGCTCCGCAAATGGACGGCGCGCGGCAGATCACGGTGATTCCCACGGCCAACGAACAGGGCCTGCGCACGCGAGCCTGGGTGGAGGAGAATCGCCGCAAGGTGGAGAAGCTGTCCGACGGCAAGATCGCCTATGTCTACGTGCCGAACACCGGCCAGCCCGGCTATACGAGCTTCAATCGCTACTATTTTGCGCAGCAGGACAAGCAAGGCGTGATCGTCGATGAGCGTTTCAACGGCGGAGGCTCGGCGGCGGACTACATCATCGACGTGCTGCAGCGCGACTTCGACGGCTATTTCAACAACGTCGCCGGGGACCGCTATCCGTTCACCAGTCCGGCGGCCGGAATCTGGGGGCCGAAGGTGATGATCATCAATGAAATGGCGGGTTCAGGCGGCGACCTGATGCCGTGGATGTTCCATCACCGCAAGATCGGCGAACTGGTGGGCAAACGCACCTGGGGCGGCCTGGTCCACACCGCCGATACGCCGGCGTTCGTTGACGGGGGATCGATGATCGCGCCGCGCGGCGGCTTCTTCAACCGCGAAGGCAAGTGGGCGGTGGAGAACGAGGGGATTCCGCCGGACGTCGATGTCGAAAACTGGCCCAAGGATGTGATCGCGGGTCACGATCCTCAACTGGAGCGGGCGGTGCAGGAGGCCTTGCGAATGCTGAAGGAAAAACCGGTGCAGCGGCTCAGCAAGGAACCGGATCCGCCGACCTGGGGCCAGCGGAAAACGCCGTTGAAGTAGCCAGAATTTGCTATCGCTCGCCCGGGTGATACGTCCGCTCCGCGTGAGCCTTGATGCCGGCCAGAGTGAAATACGCGGGTTTGAACTCCTGCTTCGCGTACAACTCGCTCTGGTCGAAGTAGTGCTTCGACCCCGGGTCGGAGTTTTCGCCGAACACCAGAATGGAGCGGGCATTGATCTCCGGCCCGAACTCCACCACGCTGACGAAGGAGTGCCCGGCCACGCCGTAGCGCCGCTTCTGTCCCTGCTCCGGCCGGGCGTAGAAATTAAACACGATGCCGAGATCTCCTGGCGCGCCCGCCACGGGGAGGCTGGCCACATCGTCGCGGAACGGCTGATCGCCGCCGGATCTTCTGCGCTCCAGACGGTTCAGATCGCCCCAGGCGACCTTCCAGGTCCCGAAGCGGGAGGTCAGCTCATCGATGACCTGCTTCAGCGACTCCACTGGATCCTGCGGCTTGGACCGGGGAATCACCGCCGTGCCGTACTGCTTCTCGTGCCATAGCGTGAACAGCGTCATGGGAACTGAGGTGATGCGGCTCCGGTGATCCCAATTCTGCAGTTCCGCGACGGCGTCCGCGACGCTCTTGTCGCGAGTCTTCTCCCAAGCCCTTACCAGCTCCGGAATCTCCGTCTCCGTCTGGATCACATAGGTATCGAAGCCGGCCTTGGCCCACTCGTCAAACGTGAACTTGTCCTTGTTCCAGAGAATCCGGCGGGAGATGCGCGCCCGGGCGTTATCGGGCTCGCCCACCATGTACTTCGGAAACTCGTTCGGATCGGGATTGCCGAAGAGCGTGGTGGTGAACGGAGACGAATTGGTGTTCTGGACGAATCCAGCCTTGGGATTGGTCACCTGGGGCAGTTCGTTAAACGCGTGGTAGCCGTGCCATTCCGCCTCGGGATCGCTGCCGTCGACGACTTTGTCCCAGTCGAATTTCAAAGAACGCTTCGGCACTGCGCCGTTGTAGACGTAAAAAATATTGCCATCCCGATCCGCGTAGGCCGCGTTGAACATCGGGACGGCGACGGCAGACATGGCCTTCTTAAACTCGTCGAAGTTGTGAGCACGGCTCATGGCGTACCACTCGTCGAGCTGGCCGCCCTCTTCGAACTGCGCCATGCGCACGGCCAACCATTTGCCGTTGCGCTTGGCGACCAGAGGTCCGTGATGCGTCTTGCGTAACGTGAACTTGCGGTCTTCGACGCCGGTGGCCGTTTTGACGCGGACAACGTCGGTCCATTCCGTCGCCTGGCGGTATCCCGTGCCGTACTTATACGCGAGTTTGTCTCCGGGTTTATCGAACGTCTCTTCCCAGACGTCGGCGATGTTGGGCTTGTTCACCGTGTGGCTCCAGCCCAGGAATTCGTTGTGTCCGATGGTGGGAAAGCCCGAGCCGAAAAACGAAGCGCCTGACATATCCCAGCCTTCGTTGCTGTGCACGTGCCCTTCGTACCATTGCCCGGTTCCGAAAAACGGCTGATGAGGATTGATGAACAGCATGGCGTGGCCCGATGCGCTCTTGGCGGGCGCGACCGCCCACATATTGGAGCCCTGGGTCTCCGCCGCGGTGGCGATTTCGTCCGGGCGCACGCCGGTGTTCCGGAAAATGAACTGGAAATAGAGCGCGTAGCGATTAAAGGCGAGCATCTGCCACGGCTCGAACTTGGCGATCAGTCTCGGTTTCACTTGTGGATGCGTCGCCAGGAAGTAATTCAGTCCATCGGCCGCGGCCTCCAGCAGTTCCTTCGATCGCGGCGATTCGCGGGCGTATTCGGCCTTCGACAGGCGCGGAATCTCGAGGGCGCGGACCAGTTCATCGTCGGTGAGCGTCGCGGCGCCGTAGACTTCGGAGGCGCGGCCGATGGCGCGGATATAGCTGTCCTCGATCTGCCAGAAGTTGTCTTCGGCCTGGGCATAGATGTAGCCGAAAACGCAGCTTGCATCGGTGGGGCCATAGATATGCGGGACGCCGTAGTTGTCGCGATAGATGGTGATGGATTTGGGGTCGGCGGCAGACAGCGTGAGAGCCGCGAGCACGAACAGGGTCGCTCGGATGGGCATGGGGGGAATGGTATCAGAAAACAGGCGGCAGGAAGACTGCGGACGGCTGACTGTCGCGGCACGCCGGGGCACACTTCGGCGGTACAATTTGGTCGCGCGCGGGCGGAGGCGCTCCGCCCGCCAGTGGATTGGGATGACCTTCTCAAGCCCTCCCTCTGAAATCCGGGTTCTAGCCCGAATGTTATGGAGTCGACCCCAAGGTCTCTCGTCGACAGCATACATATAGTTGCTGGCGCAAGGCGTTAACGGCCTCCGTAGAGCTCAGGACCACCGTAATGCGACATTTCCCGGCCGGGAAAAAGCTGTCAAAGTCGGCCCGGTGGGGGCCTTCCTCTGATTTGACGGTAGGGCAGGTGGTGCAAGAGGCTGTGCGAGTGGAACTGGCAAAGGACGGTGGGGGAAGGGAATAAAAGGATCCTTCACGCAGAGAACGCCGAGATTTCACGGAGATCGCGGAGACCAATAAAAAGGGGACCGGCTTTCGCCAGTCCCCTTTTTTTTAAAACGAACCAAACTACCTCGGGCAGCCGAGCGCCTTCACTGCCGGCGCCGGCAGATCATGGACGCTCACTCCGGCGGGCATTTCGGCGCCGCCCGGAACCACCCACACTTCCACGCGGCGGAACTGCGCCTTCATGTCGGAGTCCGTGACGGCTTGACCCGCCTTCTCCTTCACGTCGGTCGAGGTTCCGCAGAACGACGGCTTGGTGGGCGAGTTCTGGTCGGTTCCCACCCAGGCGCCCTGGATGCGGCTCAGCTCCAGCAGCGGGCAGATGCCCGTTCCAGCGCTCAGCACCGCAGCCGCATTCAGCACGCGGGCGCGATCCAGAGTCGTTACCTTCTCGCTTGCGTCGCGATGCCCGATCAGCAGAACCTTCGCATTCGGATCGTCGCGAAGTATCGGCGTCACCACTTCAAGCAGCACGCGCTTGGCGCAATTGTTCACACGGGAGCTGTTGGCCGGGAACACCAGATCCTCCAGCCGGCGCGCAACGGGCTTCGACGTTACCGTCAAATCCGCCGTGTCGCTGGCGGTCGCGCCGGTGCGATCCGTCGCGGTGGCCGTAATGTGAATCACCTTGGTCTGGACGCGTCCCGCATTCTGATCGAAGCTGACGCCCCGCGAATCGTACGTGCCGCCGCTGATCGAGCCTTCGCTCGCCGCATAGGTCACGTTCACCGGATCGCCGCATTCGGAACCGGTCGCCGTGGCCGAGACGGGCACCGTCGAGCCGGCGGCGATGTTGTTCTGTCCCAGGTTGACGTGGACCGTCGGACGGCGATAGTCCTTCACCCGGACGTTCACTGGATCGGACGTCGCCGACTGATCGCCGGCCGATACGCGCAGCGCGATCGACTGCGTGCCGCTATTTGAGGTGGAAACGTTATACGAGGTTCCGGTTCCACCGGACGCGGGGCTGCCGTTCACCATCCATTGATAGTTCGGTGAGCCGCCGGTAACGCGGGCATTCGAGCCCAACGTCAGATTATCGCCGGGGCAGACATCGCGCGCGCCTTCAATCGATCCAACCGCGATCTCGATCTTGGGAGGAGCTGGCGGCTCAACCTTGGGAGCGGGAGGAGCCGGCGGCGGGGGCGGAGCGACCGGCTCATGCATCCGCAAATGGAACGTGATTCCGAGGGTTGCGGTCAGGAAATGCTCCGATCCGCCGCTGGGGCTATAAACGGCGCCGTTGGCAAAGGAATAAGCCGGCAAGGTGTAGTGGGGCGTCTTCGTGAAGGTATCCTCCACATCGACGCGCAGGGCGACCCGTTTCCAGCCGTTGTATTTAAGACCTGCGCCGTAGACCAGCGCCGGACCAAACTTCATCCTGAGGCTCTCCTGCGGCCCGCCCGGAGCCATGACGCCATTGTATTCGCCGCGATACCAGGTGATGCCGGGGCCAATGGTGAGAAATGGACGCCATTTCGATCCGCGGCCCTTGAAATAGTACAGCCCATTCAATGCCACGTTATAATTGCGGCCGCCGATGCCGTAAATGTAAACCTGTGGGTCGTTCTGTACGGTCGCGCGCAGGTTGGCGCGTCCCATGTCGAACGTCTGTTCCAGTCCGAAATGATCCGCGATGTCTTCCGTGAGCTTAAATCCCCAAACAAAGCTCTCGTCGTAATTGATCGCTCTGGAGGATTCGCCCTGGTACAACTGCGGAAATTGCCCCCCGCCGAAGATGCTGAAGTCGAGGGTGGAATAACCGATCTTGGCTTGTGCCGATGCTGGGACCGTCAGCGCCGCCGCTCCGAGAAGAACCGCGAGTGTTCTCCCATATTTTTTAAACAAACTGCCAGGTATTGCCATTATTCTTTCTCCTTTTGAGGACTCTGTGCCCTATTCGTTACGATTGGTGCAATCTCGATTCCGCGCCTCGGAAACATGGCCAGCAGGCGGTCCGGGAGGCCTGGAGCAATCAGTAGGCGGGCGGGATACAAGCCGTCCCGGCCGCGATCGTCCAGGGGTTCCCAATGCTGGCCTCCGTCGAAGCTGCGGAGAATTTTTCCATACTGCGATGTATACGCCTCGCCCGGGCGCGTCGGATGGAACAAAACGGCGGTCACGGTGGCCGCCTCTAATCCTTCCTTCACCAGCGTCCAGTTGGCGCACCGGTCGGCGGAACGGAGCAGGCCGTGCGAGGTCGCTGCCAGCACGCTGCCCGCGGCGTTCATGGACAATCCATAAAATTCCACGCCCGCGGGACCGGCCGCGCAGGCGTTCCATTCCTTCCCACTGTTTTCGCTGACGAAGGCGCGGCCATCGGAGACCATGGCGAGTCTTCCTTGGCCGGAGGACTCCATCCACTGCACGCGCCGCGAAGCGCCGGCGATTTTTACCGTGGACCACGCGGTTGTGTCCGTTTTGCGGAACAGGCCGGTGCTGGTTCCCGCCAGCAGCGAACCGTCGTCGGCGGCCACCAGCGCGGTTGTCGTCTTGCCCGGCGGCGCTGCCTCGCGGATCCAGGAGCGCCCTCCATCCTTTGAACCGAAAAATTCGTCATGCCCGGCTGCGAAGACGACGTTCGGGTTGGCCGGTTTGGCCGCCAGGTAGAGAATATTTCCCGCTTCGTGCTCAGATGCGATATGTGTCCACGTGGCCCCGAAATCCTGGCTGCGGAACAATCCCCCTTCGCCGGGCTCATAGACGCTGGTGGCATAAAGGACGCTTCCGGCCGCGGTCACCATCGCCAGGCTGCGGTTTGAAAAACCCTGGTTCACCGGATGTACTGTTTCACCGCCATTGGCGCTGATCAGCACGCCGTGGTGCAGAGATGCCATCAGAATCTTACGGCCCTGAAACGCGATGGACTTCACCGTGTCGTCCGTTACCTTGGTCCAGGTCTTACCCGCGTCCATCGAACGGAACAGGCCGAGCGTGGTTCCGGCGTATATTGCTTCCGACGACGGGTCGAGCGCGACGAAGTACGTGCGAAAGGCCCCGTGCGGGGTGGGCATTCGCGACCACGGGGTGCCGGCCGAGGTGCTGCGGTACGCCCCGCTGCAGGCGCTGGAAAGAACGATCTGGGGATTTTTCGCGTCCACCACGATGCTGAAGACGTCGGAGTCGTCCAGCATGCCGGAGTGGATTGACTGCCAGTGCTTGCCCCCGTCGGTCGTGCGCCACGGCAGATGCGTCGTACCCGCATAAAGGATCCTGGCGTCGGCCGGATGAAACGCAAGCGAAACCACCGGGCGCAACTCCCGATTGTCGTCGGGCGAAATGCGCCGCCAGTTCGCGCCCGCGTCCTCGCTCAGGTAAACGCCGTCATCCGCGCCCGCCGCGATAAGATCCGGATTGGCCGGAGCAATCGCCAGGGACCAGACGGCTTTACCTTTTAAACCGGGCAGTTGCGTCCAGGAAAGGCCGGCATCGGTTGTCTTATAGACCCCGGATTTCCAAGACTCATTCGCCTCCATGCCGACATACCAGGCAGACCGGGGATCTACCTCCATGGCGTGGAGCGTCCCGGCCAGTTGCACCGGAAAGGGGATCATCACCCAGGATTGAGCGCCATCATGGGAGATATAAACCAACCCATTACGCGTTGCGGCCAGGGCCACATCGGGGGAACCGGGAACAAATCGAACGATTTCGGCTGCTCCTCCAAACGGCCCTGTCGCTTGCCATTCTCCACTCGCCAGACTGGAAACGATCGCGATCTGAATGATTAAGTGATTGAATCTAAAACGTTGCACTGCGCTTCTATTATAGAACACCAAGCGATTGTGGGTCTCCCCGAAAAGTGCGCTATAAACAGGAGATCCCCTCATGAAGGAGCCATCATGAAAATTGCAATGCTGGCGCTCGCGACAGGCCTGACGGTGTTCGCCCAGGCAAGCGAACCGGCCGAGTACGGACCCAATAACGGTACCCTCATCATCGCCGGCGGCGGTAACCTGGTCGGCACTGGAATCATGGAAACCTTTCTCAACCGGGCCGGAGGCGCAAACGCCAAGATCATCGTGGTTCCGACCGCGGCCGGCAATAAGGACAAGGATGGAAAGTGGATTACCTACAAGGAGGAGGCAATCATCGCGCCCTGGGTGAAACTGGGCGCGAAAAACGTTCACATGCTCCACACCCACGATCCCAAGGAGGCCGACACTGAGGAGTTCGCCAGGGTTCTGCGCGATGCCAACGGCGTCTGGTTCAACGGCGGCCGCCAATGGAATTGCGTGGATTCCTATAGCAATACGCTGACCTTGCGCGAATTTCATAAGGTGTTGGAACGGGGTGGCGTGATCGGCGGCAGTTCCGCTGGGGCTACCATTCAAGGCGACTATCTGGTGCGGGGTGCCGTCGCCGGTCCGGATATTGTGATGACGCCGGAGCCTGAGCATCAGCACGGTTTTCAGTTCCTTCGCAGGAGCGCAATCGACCAGCACATCAATACGCGAAACCGCTGGGACGACCTGATTCCGGTGATGAAACAGTACCCGGATCTCCTCGGGATCGGACTTTCAGAGGGGACCGCGATTATCGTGAATCAAGACCGCTTCGAGGTTATGGGGAAATGGAAGGCCGCGATTCATGACAACACGCACCCGCGGCATCCCTGGGAGAAGCCTTATTTCGTGTTGTCCGCCGGAGACGTCTACAACATGAAGACGCGGACGGTGGAGAAGTACGGTACTGGGGTGCAGAATCCTGTCGTGGTGAAGTGAGGCGCCCGAAATTTCATTCGTCCACGGCGATGCGCCGGAATGGCACCGGCGGCGACGGCTGGAACGCCTCCAGCGCGCTCCATTCGACCGGCAGATGCGCGAAAGCCTGGGTCACAATCTCCCGTAGGCGATCCGGGGGGCCCAGGGCCCGAAGGTTGATGAGAATCTCGTGCACGGCGGCGGGCGACGCGTCCAGCATGCCTTCCACCGAAGGCTCCTGCCCGTTGCCGGTCAATGCCGCTTTGAGATAGCCCGATTCACACTGCGCGATGGCCTTCAGGTGCACGATGCGGATTGCCTCGGCGCTCAACGCGCGGTCGATTTCGTCCAGCAGGGGCCCCAGAATGAGCAAAGGCGACACCGCCGGCACGGCCCGCACCGTTACGCGTGCGTTCAGCCATCCCAAGGCCGCTTCGGCTTCCGCATATCGCGAGTAATCCACGTCCAGATGCTTGACTCCGGCCTGAACACCGCATGCGAGCAGGGTGTCCAGCCACCGCGCCACGTCGACGCCGCGATCGATAACCAGATCTGCTTCCGCCACTTGCCGGTCAAAGAGGAATTTCAGGTCAGGCTCGGAGGGTTCCTCATGGACCAGGACGGTGAGCGGCGCAATTCGATAGCTCGCGCCGTAATCATGCAACAACGGGCGCAGCGTGGTGGCGGCCAGGTCGACGCAACTCCCCACGGCCTCCGCAAAAATAACCTCGGGCGAGTGGACGCTCAGACGCTGCAGCGCGTCTGCCAGATCGGGAAACCGGCAGCAGAAGCAGCCTCCGCCCACCTGATCCGCGGAAACGCCGCTTTGGCGCGCCAGTTCCGTGTCCACCAGGTCGTTCCCTTGATCGTTCAGCACGGCCGCGACGCGCACGCCTCGCGATTGAAGAAGTTTTGCGGCTTTGAGGATCAGCGTGGTCTTCCCCGCGCCGAGGAATCCGCCAACCACGGCCACGGTGGGCTTCATGCGCGAAGCTGCTCGCCCTCACGAATCGTCTTTGCGGGCGAGGATTTCCTGCCGTTCACCGTGCAGGTGCGGACGGGCAGCGTTCCGTGCTCGACACGGATCACCGCGCCGCCTGCCGATACCTGAAACGTCCCCCAGCCGGTGCCGGTAGACCAGAAGCACTTGTGTCCCACCGGAGCCTTAATCTCGACGGCCTGCTCCTCGCCGCGATAGCGGAAACCGCTCATGGCGAGAACGCCGCTCCAAGCCGACATGGCGCGCGCGTAATGATGGCCGCATTCGGTTTCGTCCCAGGGATTGCGCTTTTCTCCGTCGTGACGCAGGCGCGCGCTGCGATAAATCTCCACGCCTTCGCGTGTCATGCCGGCGAACAGCATGTGCGACGCGACAAGATACTCCATTCCCGTCCAGGTCTCGGCATAGTACGGGAACGGAATTTGCGGGCGCTTCGCCTTGCCGTAATCGCACACCAGAAGTCCCGCTTCGCCGTTCAGCGCGTAGGTGCGCTGAACCGAATCGTGGTGGGCCAGCGTGAGCCGGAAGTTGTAGCGGTGCAGGGATTCCAGCGTTTTGCGAATATTCTCCTTCGAGACCAGGTTTCCGAGCCCCGCCACATCGGCCAGATACTGCCCGATGAGCTGATCGCCAAGGCATCCCTCTCCCACCTGATATTCCGGGTTTTCGGTGTCGTCCGAACCCATCTCGCTGCGCAAGGACGGCGCGATCCGGTCCTTCGGCACGCCGCGAATCTTCTGCACGTAAAATTCGCCGTTGAACAGATTCGCGTCGATCCATTTGCTCCCCTGCTCGAACAGGCGGCGGTATTCCTGGGCTTCCGGATCCCCGACGGCGCGCGCCATCTCCTCGGCCGCGCGCAATCCGCCCAGGTAGTAAATCCCGCACAGCGGATTCGGCCCGTAAAATTCCACGTCGTAGGTGTTGTGTTGGACGCCTTCCATCACGCCGTCGCGATTGGCGTCCCAGCCTCCCGGAGTCCAGCAAAACTCGATGGCCCGCTTGATGCCGGGCCACAACTCGCGCAGCCAGTCGAGGTCGCCGCTCAAGCGCCAGTCGAGATAGGCGTGCAGGATTTGCCCCATCTGGCCGTCGGCTGCGGCGAATCCCCACAGCGGCTGCTTGTGCGGCAGATTCTCGCGGAAATGGAGCGCGCCCGCCGCGTCCAGATCGTAGCCGAAACTGGTTTTCCGCAGCGACCGCGCGAAAGAAGGAAACACGTGCGGCGTGGTGGTTTCGTAATTCCAGACGTGCGCGCAGCTTCCGTGGCAGCAGCCGGAATGGTCGTCCGCGCCCTCGAAGCCGTGGAACTCGCCATCGGAAGTGCGGAAGCAGACCTGCGTCACCAGGGTCGACAGATTGGCGCTGGCGGCGTCCTTCACCGCCCCGGGAATGGTCGATTCGCGGAACGCGGCGGCAAAGCGGCGGGTTTTCCTTTCAAGATCCGCCAGATGCCCGGCGGCATATTCCGCGGCCGACCAGGCGTCCGCGAATCGCGTGGTGTACCAGTTGCCGATGATTGTGTCCTCGTCGCCCTTGGGAGCCTCCCAGCCGCAGCGCCGCGGCGTCCGATTCGGAAAATGCCAGGCGAGGAGGAACGTGTAATCGGCATGCGCGCCAGGGGCGATGGCGCGATTCAGGCACAATGCGCCCACGCCGTTGCGCACGGCCGGCTCGGGGCCGAGTTGGCCGTCGGCGCTGAAGTCGTCCCAATAAAGCATCGGCGAGTTCCACCATCGATCGCGCTTCCAGCCCCGCAGATAAGTGACGCGCGCATCGCCCGGATCCACGGCAGCCAGCACGAAACTGCCCTTCAGAGGATCGTTCGCCGGCAGATCGGGACTGCTCATGAATAGCCCTTCGAGATGAGCCGAGGCGCGATGTTCACTCACGCGCGTGTCCGCCGCCGGCGTTCTTCCCGTTGGGTTGTCGATGGACCAGGCGATGGAGACGCTTGCTTCCGTTTTGCCGGGATTCGTCACGCGATAGCGCAGAATCGCTACCGGCAGGCCGGAGTTGTCGGGATCGTGAGGGATGAACGGAGAAAACGCCTCGAGCGAGACGCGCACCGGCAACGACGCGTCGGCAAAATCGACGCGCGCCAGGGGAAATTCGCCTGTGAACGTCGATGACTCGAGCCGCGTCAGCCCGGGCGCGTTCTGCGAACCTAATCCGCTGGACCCGCCGTAAGGCGGCTGAATCCGCGATTCCAGCACGTGCGCCGCCGGTTTCCCGCCAGCGGTTTGAACCCAGATCGCCGGGAACGCATAGCTGGGCGAATTGCCTTTGTCCGGTCGATTGAAAATCTCCCAGTCGCGAAGCTGTCCGCGTCCGCCCAGGCTGATGGAACCGGCGCAGACGCCTCCCAACGGAAACGCAATCGCGGTGAGCTGCCGGCCCGTGAACACGCGAGGGAAGGGAAGGTCGGGGATCGGGGCGTCCTTTTGCGGCGGAGGCGCCGCGGCGCGGAGCTGGGCGGCTGCCCCACCGATTCCAACCTGTTTCAGGAACGTACGGCGCGGAGTGGACATCAGCAATAGCTTAGTCCAATTAACGAAACACCGAAACGGGCATGATGCCGGCCTGGACCGCCGACGGCTGGAATTCCATGTACGGCAGTACGTCGCGTTCGATGTCGATGCCGGGCGCGGCCTCGATCAATTCGAGCCCTCCTTCCGCCAGACGAAATACGGCGCGTTCGGTTACGTACAGCACGATCTGTCCTTGCTTGCGGGCATATTCGGCGGAGAACGTGATGCGCTCGACGTTCTTCACGAACTTACGGACCTCGCCGGGGCGCTCGACGACGAGGCGGTCCTGTTGCCAGGACACTTTGGAGCCTTTGGCGTCGAAGGTTCCGCAAAACACCACTTTTTTGGCGTTCTGCGCGATCTCGATGAAGCCTCCGGGTCCGATGAGATTGCCGCCCAGATGCGAGACGTTGACGTTGCCTGTCGCATCCACCTCGCCCATGCCGAGGAAGGCGATGTCGATGCCTCCGCCGCTGTAATAGTCGAACTGCTCGATAGAATTGACGATGGCGTCGGGGTTTCGCGCGGCCCCGAACAGCCGGTCGTCCAGCATTTCGCCGTTGTGGACTCCTTGCTCGACGCTGACCCAGAGAGAACCGCCCTGCTGCGCGACAAGGCCAAAAATGCCGCCAGGGATTCCGAATCCGATGTTCAACGACGCGCCGGGCCGCAGTTCCAGCGCCGCGCGGCGGACGATGATGCGGCGTTCCAGTTTTTCCGGAATCGCGGCGAGCGCGGGCGCGCCAGCCGATCTGCGCGAACCGCTTACGGCCGGGTCGTAATCCAGACCGTAGAACTGCTGCTGGCCTGCATCCTGCACAATCGCGTCGACCAGGATGCCAGGGACGCGGACGCGCCGGGCCTGCAATACGCCGGGCTCGACCACTTCCCGGACCTGCGCGAGCACCTTTCCGCCGCTGTTCCGCGCGGCGAGGGCCAGCGTGTGGATGTCCATATCCAGCGCTTCCTCTTCCGGACTCAGGTTGCCGCGCGTGTCGGCGTAGGTGCCGCGAATGATCGCGATGTCCACGCGGAACGGCTTGTAGTGCAGCACTTCGCGCCCGCCAATTTGCAGAAGCTCCACCAGTTCTTCGCGGCTGCGCGAATTGCATCGTCCCCCATCGTGCCGCGGATCGACAAACGTGCCCAGCCCGACGTGTGTGAACAGCCCAGGGCGCCCCGCGCCGATTTCGCGCAGCAACTGTTGGATGGCGCCGGCGGGGAAACAATAGGCCTCGATCTTTTCCTCGCGAATCAATTGTTGAATCCGCGGCGACCAGGTGAAGTGCGCCGCGATCACCTTGCGCAACATGCCTTCGTGAGCGAACCGGTTCGCTCCCATGGATGCACGGTCCCCCAATCCCAGGGAATGAACCAGCGTCAGATCGCGCGGGCTTCCTGTTTCGAGAAAACGCTGCTCCACGGCCTCCAGAATCGCCTCGGCGGAGATCATGCCCGCGCCGTTGCCGCTGACGGCGACCGTGTCTCCATCCTGGATCAGCGCGGCCGCATCGCGCGCCTGCATCAACCGGGCGGCGCTCATGATTTCCCGAACACCGGCTTGCGTTTTTCAAGGAAAGCCCGGACGCCCTCGCGGCAATCCGGAGATCCCGCGGCCTGGGCCGCCGCCGCGGCGTGATGATGGCGCAAATCCTCGTGCATGGTCGCCAGGATTCCCTTGGTCAACGCCATGGCCGAGCCAGAGTTCGCGCAGAGACGGTCGAGCCATGCGTTGAGCTGGCGTTCCAGGCCGGCTTCATCCTCGGCTAACGCGGTGATCAAGCCCCATTCGAGAGCCTGTTCAGCGCGGATCGGGGTGCCCAGCAGAGTGATGTGACGCGCGCGCGCCACTCCCACCAGCTCCGCCAGCCGGCTAACGCCCATCCATCCGGAGATCATGCCTAGCGCCACTTCCGGCGCGCTTAATTCAGCCGATCGCACGGCGATGCGCAGATCGGCCGCCATGGCCAATTCCAATCCGCCGCCGATGGCGTGGCCGGAGATGGCGGCAATCACCGGCTGCGGCAGAGCCGCGAGGCGCTGCAGCACGCCGATGCCGCGCAGGATCCAGTCCCGCGCCATCTGCTCGGGCGAAAGCGCTCCCCAGGCTTCGATGTCGCCGCCAGTCGAGAAAAATCGCCCCCGCGCGCGGATCACTACGGCGCGCACGTTACGGCCGGACTCGATCTCCTCGATGGCCGCCTCCAACTGGTCCAGCATTCGCGCCGAAATCGCGTTCCCTTTTTGCGGCCTGTTCAGGGTAATTTCGCCCCAGGCCGCGCCGCCTCGCTCCATCCGGGAATATAAAATCTCCGGCTCCACTTGCCGCTCCTTTTCCGAACAACTTAAGAACCAGCATATCGTTTGAGATCGAATCGAGTGGGGCTAAACTTGTCGCCGCAAGCCGCCGAGGTTAAAGACAGTGGTCACTCGCGTCCCTAGATCAAGACTAATAGGCCATTTGGCTATGGCGATGATTGTTTTTGTCGCGCTGGCCGCATCGCTGGCCGCAACCAAGGCCCCTTGGGGCGATGAGGGTTGGTTCGCGAATCCGGCTTACAATCTTGCCTTTCACGGCAACATGGGCACCAATGTCCTGGAGCCTTCTGGCGCACTTCTAAATGCGTATTTAAGGGGAATACAGCAGAGAACTTATTATGTGATGCCAAACCAGCTAGTGGGCCTGGCGGGCTGGATCCGCGTTTTTGGATTCGGTTTACGGACCATGCGCGCCTACTCGATTGCCTGGGGCTGTTTGGGTGTATGCGTTCTGTTTTATATTCTGCAAACGCTATTCCCCGATCCGCGCGTCGCCCGCTTGGGAGTTCTGCTGGCGGCCATCGATTTTGTTTATCTGTGGACGGCCGCGGACGTTCGGCCGGAGTGCGCAGCCAACGTGCTGTCGCTGTGCTCATTGGCCTCGTATCTCCACTTTCGTTCGCGAAATTTTGAGAAAGCTGTATTTGTGAGCCAGATTCTGGGGGCGGCGGCCGTATTTACGCATCCGAACGCATTAATCGTCCTGTTGGCGAT
>JBBIVT010000001.1:95131-128662 GCA_037439565.1 Acidobacteriota bacterium
TGGGGGCGGCGGCCGTATTTACGCATCCGAACGCATTAATCGTCCTGTTGGCGATCCCGGTGCTGGTGTGGCGCTCGGATCGAAACCGGTTGCGCATCGATCACCTGCTGTTGGCGGCGGCGCCCTATCTCGTGTTTGGAGCGTTGTGGTCGATTTACATTTTTCAAAGCCCGGCTGATTTTCTAGTGCAGTTCGGGGCCAACGCAGCTGGACCCAAATCCTCGCGCTGGAAGATGATCCTCAAACCATGGTCGATCGTGTGGCGGGAGGTGGAGCGGCAGGGCAGCACCTATGCCAGTGGGCCATGGTCCGGAGTGATGAGCCCGTATCTGGTGCTGGTGCCCGCGATTTACTGGGCCTTTTTAGCTTGGTTCATTGCAAATTGGCGGAAGCATGAGGGCGGCGTGCGCACCTTCCTGATCTGTACGTGGACAGCCCTCCTGGTGGCGACGTTTCTGAACGGCTTCAAAGCTGAAATGTACATGGCCTACTTAATGCCTTTTTATGACGGGGTGGTGGCGTTCGGCCTGATCAACCTATGGGAGCGCGGGCCGGATACCAAGGCGATGGCCGCGGTGTTAGGAATCGCTTTTGTTTCGCTACAGATTTCAGCATCGATCCAGCATATTCGGGCAGGGGAATACCAGGATTTTGAGCGGGCCGTTGCCCGGCTCAGGCAGGAAAGGTCCGAGGGGAAGACAATCGTTGGCACGGCAGCGCTTGGATTCGGCTTGGGGTTCCATGGGTTTAGGGACGATTGGCGGATGGGGCAGTACAGCGGCCTGGACCCGGATGTGATTGTGATGGACCGCTCCTACCGCTGGTGTGCCAAGTGGTTCGAAGACGACGAGCCCACGGTGTTCGCTCATGTAGCAGCCACCCTAACGGGTACCCATCGGCTGGCGAGCCGCTACGGCTCCTTCTGGATCTTTGAGAGGGTTCCGGAGGGCGCCACCGGTCCGGGCATCGACTTTGGGCGCGCCGGTCTATCGAAAAATGGTCAAAAAGCCGATTTTCTTTTTGATCAGCTCGCCCACTCGGGAACCGATTCTATGAGGGAGTCCGCACCGCATGCCTCTGTCCGCTTCTAAGACGCCTTATGAAAGGGTGTCGGTATCGGTCATCATGCCGGTGATGGACGAAACCGTCTCCCTCCGGGAAACCGTGCGGATCGTGATGGACGAAAACCCGGCTGGCGAAATTCATGAAATGATCTGCGTCGTCAGCCGGCTCACCGCACCGGAATCGCTGGCGGTTTGCAAGGAGTTGGAGGCTGAATGGCCCGGCATCGTGTGGACGCGGCAACAGGAGAGACCCTATTTGGGCGGCGCGCTGCAGGACGCCTTTCAGTGGGCCACGGGAACCCATATCCTGCTGATGTCGAGCGATCTTGAAACCGAACCGCGCGCGGCCCGGACCCTGATTGCCGAGGCGCGAAAAGGATGGGACATCGTCGCCACCACGCGCTGGACCCAAGGTGGAGGATTTGACGGCTACAACCCCGTGAAACTGGCGGCGAACTGGGTATTCCAACGGGTCATCGGTATCTTATACCGGACCTCGCTGACGGATCTGACGTTCGGTTACCGGATCTGGCGCACGGAAATGCTGCGCGGCCAAGCCTGGCAAGAGCTGCGTCATCCGTTTTTGCTCGAATGCCTGTTGCGCCCCCTGCAACAGGGCGCGACGGCGACGGAGATTCCGGTGCGTTGGAGAGCGCGGCAGGAGGGCGAGTCGCACAACCCTTTCTGGAGAACTTTTCTGTATTTCCGCATCGCACTCCAGCTCCGGTTTCAATCGCAAAATAAGTTGGCGGCGCAGCCCGTTGCCGAGGTGAATCGATGAAAACAACAATTGTGACCACGACGATCTATATTCCGGGCGCGCTGGAAAAATACGCTCGGAACGCCCAGTTTTACGGCCACCAGGATGTCAACTTCGTGGTGATTGGGGACAAGAAAACACCGGCTGGGACCAAGGCATTTTGCCAAAAATTGTCCGAGGGCCTGTTTCCTTGCGCCTATCTCGATATCGACGATCAGCAGGAGTACCTGGAGCGGTATCCGGCGCTTTGGAAGCATCTGCCCTTCAACTCCATTCAACGCCGGAATATTGGGCTGCTGAAGGCGTGGGAGGATGGGGCCGACGTTATCATCACGATCGACGACGACAACTGGATGATGAATCACGATTTTGTCCGTCTGCACGGCGTGGTGGGACAGACCGCGGAACTGCCGGCATTTGAGGCCTCCTCTGGATGGTTCAACGTTTGTTCGGTGCTGGAGGAGGCCAACGGTACGCCGTTTTACCATCGAGGCTTCCCCCGCGAACAGCGCTGGAAGGAAAAAGAAACGTTCATGAGCGCTTCGCCAATCCGGAAGCGCGTGGCGGTGAACGCTGGTTTCTGGTTGGACGATCCGGATATCGACGCGATGACCCGGCTGGAGCGGCCGATTGTGGTGCGCGGAGTCCGCGCCGAAGCGCCGCCGCGGTTTGCTTTGCAGCCGGGAACGTGGTCGCCCTTCAATTCGCAGAATACCGCGCTGATGAGGGACGTGATTCCGGCCTACTTTCTGAGCCCGTTCGTGGGCCGCTACGACGATGTCTGGGCGAGTTATGTGGTGGTGCGCATCGCTGAGCATTTGGGAGATGTGATCGCCTTCGGCCAGCCGCTGGTGCGCCAGAATCGCAATGAACACGTGCTGTGGAAAGACCTTGACAGCGAGCGGGTGGGCATGCTGATGACCGGCGAATTTTGCGCCGCGCTTCGAGGGATCGGCCTGAGTGGGAAATCCTATCAGGACTGCTACGGCGAGATGGCGGCGAAGCTTGCCCGAGCCTGGCAGCCGGGCGCGCACTGGACCGGCGAAATGCAGGCCGCGCGCGAAGGACTGCTCGAAGGTATGGCGGTATGGCACGAGGTGTTTAGCGGGCGTACGCCCGGCCTCAGCAAACTGGCTAGCGTTTTAACGCCGGATTCTGCCCTCGTCCATAAATGATCCTGAAATGATCCTGTGTGAGCGGCAGGTGTTTAAACCCGTTGTGCTAGAATGAGTTTTGTTTCGGGCTGTGGCGCAGCCTGGCTAGCGCGCTTGCTTGGGGTGCAAGAGGTCCCGGGTTCAAATCCCGGCAGCCCGACCAAATCCCACTTCAGAACGGCTCTACGCCAACAACGGGGGCAACTCCCGAGCCTTGGGTGATGTGATTCAGTGCTTCTCAATGATCATGAGGCTGAACGAACCGGGCAGCACCGGCCCCCTTCTCGCGCCCGGAGGAACAGGTCCGAACTTCGCCGAAACGACGAACAGCCGATGATTGGTGGGATCGAACCCCATGTTGCGCGATCCTTGCGGTGTAGGAATGTTTTCGATGACTCGATATTGGTCCGGCGCGTCCTGATGGATCACGGTAAGTGTCCCGTCCGCGTTTGAGGCAAACGCGTCACCTGCGTTCGCGTCGTAGCCCGCGCCGTCGACGCCCGCGCCGATCGGAACCGTCGCCACCACCTTGCCAGCCTGATAGTCGGAGACCGCCATCACTCCGCTGCGGCATCCGCTGAACAGCCGGTGATGGGCGGTGTCGACCGCCATCGCGACCGGTTGCTTGCACGGAGCAGTGGGCCAGCGCCGCAGCACCACCGCCTTCTGCGCATCGATCTCCACAACCTCGCTCGTGTCGGTGAGATTCGCGTAAACCTTGCCGTCACCGGTGGAAGCTCCGTACTCCGGTTTGCCGCCCAGCGCGATGTTGGTGATTAGCGAACCGGCTACTGGATCGATCACTGTCGAGGAGTGCGCATCGCCGTTGAGCGTGAAAACACGGTTGGATGCGCTGTCGTAAACAATCGCATCGGCATCTTCGGCGGCTGGGATGCGGCCGAGCGTCTTAAACGTCTTCAGATCGAACATCACGACGGATCTGCCCTCTCCCTCCGTCGCGAATCCATGACCTGTGTTCGCTGCAATCGCGGTTCCATGCGCGCCTTGGATGCCCGTGACTTCGCCGAGCAGCTTGCCGGTGTCCTCATCGACCACCATTACGCGATTCTGGCGCGCGACAAATACACGGTGCCTAGGAGGGTCGGGAACAACGTAATCCCAACTGCCGTCCCCGCCCAATGGATAGGTATGCGTCACGCGGTAGGGCGCAGGCGACTGCCCGGGGAGGGATGCGATGGTAGCTAACGCGACGACGAAACCGATTAGGCGCATGCTCACTCCTATTGCTTGCCGATCATTAAAATCGTGAACGATCCGGGAATCGCTGCCCCCCGGCCGCCCCGTCCACCGCCGGGCGGGGGCGGAGGTGCCGGACCGCGTTCCTGGGACATCGTGAAGAGGTGGCCGGTCTTGCGATCGAAGGTGATGGTGCGCGCCCCATTCATCGTTTGAAGATTCTGCTCCACCTCGAAGCTGGTCGGGCTATTTTCCTTCACGATGGTCATTGTTCCGTTGCCCTGTGTGCTGAATGCTTCCATGGTCGCGGGATTGAACGCCGCTCCGTCGGAGCCGCCCGCCAGCGGCAACTTTGCCAGAATCTTGCCGTCGGCTGCGCTTAAGATGACCATCACAGGCTGCGGCGGCTGCACCGGAGGATTGCCTGACCGGCCGCAGGCCGCGAAAAGCACCTTATTTTTAACGTCCAGCGCCAGCCCGTTGCATCCACCTGCATCGACGAGAGAGTAGTGTCCCACGGCTTTCATTGTCTTGACATCCACCGCGGTGACGCTTCCGACGGCATCCTGCATCACCACGTAGAGCATTCCCTTGCCGTCCGGAACGCCCTGCTCCGGCACGCCTCCCAAATCGATCGTGCCGAGCACCGTGCCGTCCTTCGAATCGATCACCGTCGCATCTTTCGTCGGATGACTGAAGACGTAGACCCTATGGTTGAATGCATCGAAGACGATGCCGTCGGGACGCGCCGCGCCTACATCGATGCTCTTGATCAGCGCCTGGGTCTTGATGTCGAACATCGAGACTTTTGGATGGTCGCTGGTGAAGCCGTGGCCCGTTTTCGAGTCCACCGCGGTGCCGTTCCCGCCTACGCCCGGGATTTCACCGGCGGGCTCCAGCGTGTCCAGATTGAAAATCGTCAACCGGGCCGGACCTGCGGGCACGGCCGGCTTCCCTTCGGTGGCTGGCACCTCCTGAGTTGCTCCTCTCGGGATGTAGAGCCGTCGTCCGTCGGCGTCGGCGTAGATGTAATCCCAGCCGCCTTCGCCGCCGACCCTCGCCGTCTTGAGCACCTTGTAGGGCGTTGTGCTCGTAGCCTGCCAAGCGGCTGCGGTTGCCGCGAACATCGCGAACGTGATTGCTGTCAACAGCGCCTGTCGCATGGTCCATCAAAACACAAGCAGCTGAAGAATTGCTGAAGGCCTCAGTTCATCCAATCTCCCGTCCTCATGATGGTCTCGATTCTCGTCCGCGGTGTGCGGCATCCCTGGGGGATTCGGAATGTCTCTATTCGTACCGTAGGGCTTCGATGGGGTCGATCCGGGAGGCCTTCAGGGCCGGGTAAATGCCGAACACGACCCCCACCGCGACGGAGACCGAAAAGGCAATGATCACCGAGGCCGGGGTCACAATGGTTTTCCATTCCGCGGTGTGCGCGATCACCCAGGACAAGCCGATCCCGAATCCGATGCCGGCGATGCCTCCGCCCACTGAAATCAGCACGCTCTCGGAGAGGAACTGGCGGATGATGTCGCCGCGCCTTGCGCCGGTCGCGCGGCGGATGCCGATTTCGCGCGTCCGCTCCATCACCGTGGCCAGCACGATGTTCATGATGCCGATACCGCCGACGAGCAGGGAGATTGCCGCGATGGCCACCATCACATAGGTAAAAATAGTCTGCGTTTTCTGCTGCTGCGCCAGCAGCGCGGCGGGAATCGTCACCGTGAAATCCTCTACCTTGCGATGCGTGGAGTTGAGGATCGCCGTAACCACCTCGGCCGCGCGGACGCTATCCGCGCCCGGCTTGAGCCGGATCTCGATGCCGTCCAGCTCGTCCTTCAGGTAAGCGGTGATATCGAAAAGCCGGTATTGGAAGGTGTTGAAGGGCGTATAAATCAGATTGTTATGGTCGTCGGTCTGCGCGGCGGGCGCTTTGCTGTCGGCCAGTTGCGGCGCAAGCACGCCCACCACCTCCAGCCACGTGTCGTTCACCTTGATAAAGCTGCCGATTGCCTTGGCCGAGTATCCCAGCAGGTTGACGCGCGCCTGGTCGCCCAGCACGCAGACAGGCGCGCTGTCGCGGTCGTCGGCGTCGCTCAGGAAACGGCCTTCGGTGACGCGGAGATTGCGGATGACCGCGTAATTGGAGCGGACGCCGTAGGTCGCGGGCATGGCCTGAGTCGGCTTGGGCAGCACCCGGGCGGGATGCAGCACGCGCCGCGGCGACAGCATCTCCAGGCCGTCGACGTTGGCTTCCAGAATGCGCATATCGCGCGCCGTCAAGCCGGGCGACGTGCGGCGGCGCTGCTGCAATTCCTGATCGCTGGAGGAAGGAATGGAATCGATCAGCACGTTGCGCACGCCCAGGCGCTCGATAAAGCTCAGCGATTCCTCGCGCGCTCCCGCGCCGATGGCCAACATTCCAATGACGCTCCCGACGCCGAATACAATTCCCAGCGCGGTGAGCACCGTCCGCGTCTTTTGCGCGCGGAGATTGTCGAACGCCAGCGGCAGATCCGAGAGGAAGTTCATTGCGGAAGCGCCTTCGCGGCCGAGCCGGATTTCCCCGCGCCGCCCGCGCCCTCCCCTTGTTTGTCCGGCCGCGCCATGGCGACGATCTGGCCCTCGGCCACGCCGGTGACTACCACCTGGCTCTCGCTCCGGCGCGTCAGCTTCACGTCGGCGGCGGCAAAGCCGCCCTGCGGAGACCGTGCGTAGACGAACGTTCTCCCGTCGCTTTCAAACAGGGCCTGCGCGGGAAGCCACAATACGTTTTTCAGCGTTTCCGCGGTGACCACCAGATTTGCCGTCATGCCCGGACGCAGCTCCGGCGTCGGATCGAGGACCTTGATCTTGCACTCGAAGCGGCGATTCCACGGGGGGCCCGACGTCCCTCCCAAATCCGAGATCGTTCCCCGATACGGATGTTGCGGCAGGGCCACGGCCGAGATCGTCACCGGCTGGCCCAACGCCAGATGCCCGCGATCGGACTCCTCGATGCGCGCCGTGGCTTCCCAGTTCTGCATATCCGGAATCTGCACGATGCCCATGCCGGCCCGCACGGTATCTCCGGTCTGCAGCGACGGCAGAACCATGCCCTCGAAGAAGTTGTCATTCATATTGGGCTGAATGTTGACGTAACCTTCGCGCGGCGCGCGCAGGGTCATCTGATCGATGTTGTGCTTTGCCGTTTCGATCTGCACTTTCGCCTTCGCTACCGCCGCTTCCTGAATCGCCACGCCCGCCTGCGAGGTCGCCTTGCGATTGGCGAGATCCCTGGTCAACTGGTCGAGCGTGGCCCGCGCCCCATCGACGGCAAGGTCGTTCTGGCGGGCGCTGATGGCGGCCAGCACGGGATTCTTCCGCGCTTCGATCTGCGCCAGTTCCAGATCGGACTTGGCTTTGATCAGCGCGTAGTTGTCCTCTTCTTCCTTGGCTTGAAGCTGCGCCTGGGCTTGGAGGACTTTCTGCTCCGCTTCGGCCAGGTCCGCTTCCGCCTCGTGGAGCTTGTACTCCTGTTCGGTGGTGTCGAATTGGGCCACGATGTCGTCTTTATGAACCAGCTCGCCCGCTCCGCGCAAAAACGTGATCGCCATGTCAGGCGTCCCCACCATGGGTGCTTGCAGCATGATCGAATTGCCGCCCTGAAATTCGCCGCGGGCGTACACGCTGAAGGTGACGTCGCCGCGCTTCACGGCCACCACCGGCGTCTCGACGATCGAGTCGGGAATGGCTTTGCGCACCAGCGCCCTTCCGCCCCACGCGGCGAGGCCCAGGCATGCGGCGGCGGTCAGCCATCCGGCAATCGCGCGGATTTTCAAGGCTTGCCCACCGCTTTGAGGTCCGGCTCCGTCAGTGCGATTTTTGCGCCCGCCTCGATTCCCTTGATCGCCACTTCGTCGGTATTGCGGGCCAAAATCTCCACTTCCTTGGGAATCCATCCGGCATCCGAGG
The DNA here is from genome assembly GCA_037439565.1 of Acidobacteriota bacterium. GTDB lineage: Bacteria > Acidobacteriota > Terriglobia > Bryobacterales > Bryobacteraceae > Palsa-187. The sequence continues at coordinate 103,261 of JBBIVT010000001.1, forward strand.
CGACGTAGACGGTCGGCCTGCCCTGCCGCGTGAAGACCGCCCCCGAAGGCACGCTGAGGGCGTCCGGAATCCGGTCCACCACGATGTCGGCGCGCGCGTTCATGGCCGGCCGCAGGCGCGGATCGGGCTCCAGAAAGCGCACCTGAACGGTGAAATTCCGCGACGGAGGCCACTCGAATCCCTGGGCCACGAGTGGCGAAACCATGCGCACCTTGGCCGCAAACTGCTTTTCCGGGAAGGAGTCCACCAGAATGCGCGCGTCCTGATCCACGTTCACCCGGCCACGGTCGATTTCTTCCAGCTTACCCTTCATCTCCAACGTGGACAGATCGGGCAGTTCGGCGATAATGCTGCCGGGCCATACCTGATCGCCCACCTTGAACGGCTTCGCGTTCACCCAGCCCTGCGAATAATTCGACAGATACGTCACCACGCCGTTGGAGGGCGCTTTCATCTCCATCTGTTCCACGCGCCGATTGGCCACCTCGATATCCTGCGTGGCCTTGTCGCGCAGCCGCGTCGCCGATCCGATCTTCTGCTCGCTGGAGCTTTGGTGCAGCGCGATGGTCGCCTGCTCCACCTTCAGCTTCTCCTCCGCCAGACCAAGGTCGATTTTACTCTCCTCGCCTTGAATGCGGCTGACGACTTCCTGTTTGGTTGCTTCGAGGCGGGCTTTTTCCACTTCCACCCGGGCCGACGCCAGATCCACCTGATCCTGCTCCGCCGTAATCTTCGACTGCGCGACGGTCTGATCGAGCGTGGCCTGGGCGGATCGCAGCGCGGCCTGATTTTCGAGCAGCGTCTGGCGCAAGGTGCTCGAATCGAAGCGCACCACTACGTCGCCCTCCTTCACGGCGCTGTTGGGAGGAGCCTGCCAGACGATCTGCATGCCCGAAACATTCACCGGCGCGGATAATTGCACGGAGCGCTGCGACATCAGCTCGCCGCGGCAGGTGATTTTCACTTCGAATTCGCCCCGGCGCGCCGTTGCCGTGGGCAAATCCGCTTTGGCCTGCACGCGGCGCGCCCGATAAAGCCACAAGCCTCCGCCAGCCAGCCCGCCCAACAGCGCCAATGTGAGGAGCCACCCGCGGAGCCGCTTCATTTCGATTTCGCCCCCGCGGGATCGATTTCGACCGACGCGGACAGGTCCGGCAGCAGCCGCGGATCGTGCTGCAGGATCCGGAATCGCGCGGTAAACATCTTGATGGGGCTGCCTACGGACGTCGAGGCCACCGGGCTGGCGGATTCAAGCACCGCATCGAAGACCGCGCCCGGGTACGCGTCCAGGCGGACTTTTGCCGAAGCGCCTTCCCGCGACAGAAACGCCCCGTCGGGCTCGTCCACCTGCGTGATCACCAGCATCTCGCTGGGATCGAAGACCAGCAGCATGTTCTGCCCCGGATACGCCTGATCGCCCTCCTGAAACGGTCCCATGGAGCCGTTCCGCCACACATTTTCGAGCGCCGCCATGCCGGCGATCGGCGCACGCACGGTAAGCTTGTTGCGATTCGATTCCGTGCGCTCCAGCACCAGCTTTTGCCGGTCACGCTGGAGTTCCAGGATGCGGACGCCGGCGGCCTCGTCGGCGTCGTGAAACCGGCTGGATTTCTCCAGGCTCGCCACGCGGGCGCGGGCGCTGCGCAGCTTGGCTTCGTTTTTCAGCCGGTCGATTTCGCTCAGAACCTCGGCTTTTTGAAGCTCCAGTTCGGCCTTGCGAAGATCGGCCTCCGCGCCCTTCAAATCGGCGGCGCGTTTGGCGGCGTCGCTGCGGGACTGGGCCCGAAGTTGCTCGATCTGATGGCCCAGGTCGTCGGCCTTGGCGCGCGCCTCGCGGGCGTCGTCGAACTGCTGCGTGCTGTCGAATTCCGCTAGCACATCGTCCTTCTGCACCATGGTTCCGGTGGCGATGATGTGCGTCAGCGTGAGGCGTCCGTTGGGTCCGCGAATCGAGGGCACCTGAATCGCCGCCACCCGCACCGCCCGGATGGTCCCTGTCACCCTTATGCGGGGAATTTCCGCGCCGGACAGCGCTCCACACAGCAAGATGAGGCCGATCCGCTTCATTGCAGCGTTATCCTGCGCTCTTCAAGAAGCGTGCCGAGCGCCCGCAGCAGGGAGAGCTGATTCAGGCGGTAGGAAATCGTCTGATTGACCAGTTGGGACTCGGCGGTGGTCAGATCCGTCTGTGCGGCCAGCACGAAAAATATCTGGTCGATGCCCAGTTCGTACTTCTTCTGCTCGGCGTCGATACGCTTCTGCGCCAGGTCCCGGGCCGTCTTGGCCAGTTCCACGCTGGCCCGGCTATTTTGCAGATTGGTGATCGCGGTTAACACCTGCAGGCGGATCCCTTGTTCAATGCTGCGCAGCCGCAGCGCATCCATCTTCTTGCCCACGGTGGCGTCGGTCAGGTTCGCCGCCGCCGCGCGATTCCGGATCGGAAGGCTCAAGGTGAGCCCGAATCCGTAGGTCGGCAGTCCCAGGCCAAACATCTGGCTGAGGGCGTCGGTTACACCTCCGGGAAGTACGCTGACAATCTGGCTGCCCCCGCCGAACACATCCTGGCGGATATACGCCGGCCCCCCCGTCCCCGACGTTCCATATTGTCCGGTCAGCGACAGATTCGGGCGCAGCGAGTCGTTAGCCTGCCGGATCCCCAGGTCGTCGGCATCGAGGGCCTGGCGGGCGGCCAGCGCGTCCTGACGCTTGCCCATGGCGATGCTGACCAGCCGTTCGCGGTCCAGGTCCGGATCGGGCGGAGGCGCGATCGGCTCGGTAAGGTTCACCGGCATGCTGCGGTACCGGGGATCCAGATCCGCGCCCATCTGCAGACGGAGCGCATTTTCAGCCTGTTCCAGCGCGAATCGCGCCTGCGTGACGCCCAACTGCGCGTTGGCGAAATTAGCTTGCGGCTGATAAATATCGAGCGGCGACGACGCCCCCAGTTCGAGCTCCCGTTGCGCCCGCTTTAGCGCTGTGTCCGCCAGCTTCAGATTTTCCTCCGCCACCCGGACCCCTTCGCGCGCGCCCACCACTGCCCAATAGGCCTGCTCCGCGAACACGACGATCTGGATGACCTGGTCTTCAAAGGTATATTGCGCGCCCTTCAGCCGGCTGTGCGCCAGGGTCACCGGCAGTCTGGTGATGAATGCTCCGCGCCCGCGCAGCAGCGGCTGGCTGAAGCTGAAGTTCCACGACGAATTGTAGGTCGGATTGACAGTCGAGAAGCTGCTGTTGGTGGAAAATTTCGTGTCGAAATAGTTAATGTTGTACGTCGCGCCCGTCGACAAAAGCTGCTGCCAGCCCAGCGAAAACGGCTGGGTGAGGGAGTTGATGGTGGACGCTCCGCTCAACGCCGTGGTGCCCGAGGAGAGGGACCGGGTGGTCTGAAATCCGGCGCTTCCCAGCGGATCGAAATTCCCCAACGCTCGCGTCACCGCGTCTTCGAACGTCACCACGGAAAGCCGCTGGATGCTGACGTTCGGGTTGTTCGCCATTACCAGATCCAGGAAAGCCCTCAGCGACAGCTCCAGTTTGCCCTCCACCACGTAATCCTCAAAATGCAAGGGTGGCGCAAGCTCGACGTGCGTATTGGCGCGCCCAAAATAGTCCCGGAAATACGATGGCTGCGGGAAAACGGCGTCCGAATCCGCAGCTTCGGCGCGGCAACCTGCTCCGCATAAGATCAACAACGAGGACACCGCTCTCCGCAATGGCGTCAGCATTGATAAGGTTAGACGCCGCCGGAGGGCGAAAGTGTTGATCATATTTGTGACAATTTTCATCGCCCCGGTGCGCTACGGCCGGCCGTGCAACACCATTTTGGGTCTTCTGGCGTCCACTTGGCGTCTTCATCTTTTGGCTCTAAGTCGAGTGTTTTCATTGAGGGTCGCCGATAAGTGATTGGGTATGAGCGGTCGGGTTCAAATCCTGGCGGCGCTGGCCAATCTCCTCGATGATTCCTGCCTCCGGCGTAAAATGGTGACTTGACCACGTCATTGTTTCCGCGATCTTCCGGCATCCTGCTTCATCCCACTTCGCTCGCGTCGCCGTTTGGCATCGGCGACCTTGGTCCGGCCGCGTACGAATTTCTCGACTTCCTCGAAGCCGCTGGACAATCGCTGTGGCAGGTGTTGCCGCTGGGGCCCACCGGCTACGGCGATTCGCCCTACCAGTGCTTCTCGGCGTTCGGGGGGAATCCTTTGTTGATCTCGCTCGACCGGCTTCATGAGCAGGGGTTGCTGAGCGCATCGGATTTGGACGACGCGCGATTGCCGTGCGCCGCCAATGTCGATTTTCCGCTGGTAATCCGGGAAAAAGCCGCGGCGCTGCGAAGGGCGGCCACGGCATTTCACGGTTCGCCCGCATTCGACGCATTCCAAGACCGCAACCGCCGCTGGCTTGCCGATTTCGCGCGCTTCATGGCGTTCAAGGAGCAGTTCGGGATGGTGGCCTGGCCTTACTGGCGCACATCCGCAACGCATCCCGATGCGGAACAGGTCCGCGTCCACACGTTTCTCCAGTTCGAATTTTTCGAACAGTGGTCGGCGTTAAAGCGCGAAGCGAACGCCCGGGGCATCCGCGTGATGGGGGACATCCCGATTTACGCGGCCGGCGACTCTTCCGACGTTTGGGCGCGGCCTTCGCTCTGGAAGCTGCGCGAGGACGGGCATCCGGCGCTGATGGCGGGCGTGCCGCCGGATTATTTTTCGGCGACGGGCCAGTTGTGGGGCAATCCGATCTACGACTGGGGCGAGCACGCGGCGTCCGGCTATGCTTGGTGGATCGAGCGGTTCCGCTCGACCTTCGAACTGTTCGATCTGGTCCGCGTCGATCATTTCCGCGGGTTTCAGGCTTATTTTCAAGTGCCTTTCGGCGAGACGACGGCGGTGAACGGAGAATGGGTGGAAGGCCCCGGCGCTGCCCTGTTCGACGCCGTCCAGACGGCTCTGAACCGCCGGTTGCCGGTGGTTGCGGAAAATCTGGGCGTGATCACGCCGGAGGTCGAAGCGATTCGCAACCGCTTCGGATTCCCAGGCATGGCGATTCTGCAGTTCGCGTTCGGCAAGGATGCCCAAGCGCCGGACTTCAAGCCGCACAACTATCCTCGCGAGGTGGTCGCCTATACAGGCACGCATGACAACGACACGGTGATGGGCTGGTGGAATTCTGAAGGCGGCGACTCGACCCGGACGGCGGAGGATATCCGCCAGGAAAAGGCGTTCGCGCTGGCTTATCTAGGCGCTGACGGCAGCGAAATGAACTGGTCTCTGATTCGCGCGTTGATGGCGTCGGTGGCCGATACCGTGGTGTTCCCGGTGCAGGATCTGCTGGGGCTCGGCAAGCAGGCGAGGATGAACACGCCGGCGACGCTGGGCGGAAACTGGAAATACCGGATGCTGCCAGGGCAACTCAACGGCGCGATCGCCGAGCGCCTACGCGGGTTCGCGGACTGCTACGACCGGGCGAAAGGAAGGAACCGCGACGCGTGAGCCCCCGGTGGACGCTGCAGGCTGCGCCGCATCATTGTGATGCCGCGCGATGCGGCTCTTTCACGCGCAGCACCAGGAGCGCGGCCAGGAGCAGGAAGCATCCTCCGGCCAGCACCGCTAGCAGCCGGTTGTTGTTCAGCAAGTGCTGCATCACTTTGCCGAAAAACAGCGACGCGCAAATTTCCGGCAGCACGATGAAGAAGTTGAAAATGCCCATGTACACGCCGAATTTCGATTCCGGCAGCGCCCCGGCCAGCATGGCGTAGGGCATGGAGATAGTGGACGCCCAGGCGATGCCGACTCCCGCCATGGACAGCAGCAGCATTTTCGGCTCATGAATCACGCCGACGCTCAGCAGCCCCAGTCCGCCCGAGACCAGGCAGACCGCATGCGTCGCTTTCCTTCCGATGGATTCGGCCATGCGCGGAAGCATCAGCGAAAATGCAAATGTCACGGCCGAGTACATGCTGAAGCACAGCCCCGCCCATTCGACGCCCTGCTGATACAGCGGCGACGTTTCGTCGGCCGCGCCAAACACGTTGTGCGCCACGGCGACGGGAAAGTACAGCCACATGCAGAACAGGCCGAGCCATGTGCATACCTGCACGATGGCGAGTCCGCGCATCGTCTCCGGCATGGCTTTGATGTCCTTCAGAATTTCAGAGACGGCGTTGTCCTTCTTCGCCGCGGCGAGCTTTTCCAGATCCTCGGGCGGATATTCCCTGGTGGTGAGGATGGTATAAAGGACGGCCGTGAAGAACGCCGCTGCGCCGATGTAGAAGCTGATTCTGACGGCAAGCGGGATCGTCCCGGCGACGCGCGGCCCGGCCAGGACGCCGAACCAGTTGGTGAGCATCCAGGGAAGCGCGGAGGCGACAATCGCGCCCGCGCCGATGAAGAAGCTCTGCATGGCGAAGCCGCGCGAGCGCTGCTCGTCCGGCAGCATGTCGGCGACGAAGGCGCGGAACGGCTCCATCGAAATGTTGATCGACGCATCGAGAATCCACAGCAGCCCCGCCGCCATCCAGAGAGCGCTGGAGTTCGGCATCAGCAGCAGCGCGATGGTGGAGAGAATCGCGCCGGTGAGAAAGTACGGACGGCGGCGGCCCAGCGAGTTCCAGGTCCGGTCGCTCATATGGCCGATGATCGGCTGCACGACAAGGCCCGTCAGCGGCGCGGCCAGCCAGAGGATCGGAATATTTTCCGGCTTCGCCCCGAGGTATTCGTAGATGGCGCTCATGTTGGCCATCTGCAGTCCCCAGCCGAACTGGATGCCCAGGAAGCCGAACGTCATGTTCCAGATCTGCCAGAAGCTCAAGCGCGGCTTGTTCATTTGGTCGAGGTTCCTTTTTTGACCAGGACGGCGGCGGAACGCGCGGGCAAAGCCGCGGCGAGATGCCCGTTGCGGATGGTGATATTGCCGAGGCCGCCCAACCGGTCGTCGTAGTCGCCGTCGGGCGCCTCGTCCGCTTCGATGCTGGCGGCTCTGGAACCGGTATTCATCAGGACAATGGTGGAGGCGCGAAGGCATACCCACTGCTGCTCTGTCGACGAAAGATTGCGCGTCGGCGCATCGCCCGCGAGCGCGGGGTTTGTCTTGCGCAGCTCAATCAGCCGGCGGACGTGGGTGAAAATCTCCTCTTCCTCCGGAGTGCGGCCGCTTTTGTGAAACGCATCGTGCGCGTCACCGGGCCAGCCGCCGGGAAAGTCGCGGCGATTGTCGGGATCGCCTCCGCCGTGCATGCCGATCTCGTCGCCGTAGTAAATCATCGGAACGCCGCGCGCGGTGAGCAGCGCCGTGAAGGCAAGTTTCAGCGTGTCCACCGTCGCTTTCGGCTCATTGGCGAATCGCGCCACGTCGTGCAGGCCGAGGAACGTCACCAGCAGTTCGGGATGCGTGTACAACCGGTCGTGCGCCAGCGTTTGCGGAACATTCCGCAGCGGCTCGTTGTTCCCGAAGACCTTGCGAATCGCGAAATACAGGGGAAAATCGAAAACCGACTGCACGCCGGAGTCAACTTGGTCGAAGCGCTTCGATCCGCCCTGGAAAAACGATGTAAACGCGGGGTCGCCGTCAAACACCTCGCCCACCACGTTGACGCGCGGGAATTCGCGCTTCAGCGCGGCGGTCCAATCGCGCCAATAGTCGCGGGGCACATAGGGCAGCGTGTCCTGGCGAATCGCATCGAGCCCGGTGCGGCCCACCCACCACAAGCTGTTCTGGATCTCGTAGCGCCGCACATCGGGATCGTTCTGATTCAGGTCCGGCAGAATGTCGATGAACCAGCCTTCGAGAACCTTGCGCTTCGATTCGGGCGATGCGTAAGGGTCCATCAGCGGCCAGGTGATGAAATCGTTGGCAAGGTGTTTGGCCGGCGTGCCGTTGTACCAGGTGGGCTTGGGCTCGTCTTTGGTCCACGGATGATAAGGGCCCGTGTGGTTGGCCACCTGATCCTGAATGATCTTCATGCCACGGCGATGGGCCTCCTCGACCAATTGCTGGAGCTTCGCCATGCTGCCGAAGTGCTCCTCGACGCCGTAAAAGTCCACCGCGCCGTAACCGTGATAGTCGGTGATCGGCTGGCCGTCGTATTTCTCACGTTCATTCAGGCCGTTGTAATTGTCGTACCAGGGGTTAATCCAGAGCGCGGTTACGCCGAGCGATTCCAGATAGTCCAGATGATCGATGATGCCCTGGAAATCGCCGCCGTGATAGTAGCGGGGCTTGGCGCGGTCGGTGAGCGGATCATCCTTGAGATGGCCGCTTCCCTGCGAAAAACGGTCCGGCATGATCAAATAGATCACGTCGCGCGGGTTAAATCCCTGAAAGCGGCCCTGCGGCGAAAGAGCTTTTTGGATTTTAAACGGCGCGCGCGCCCGCCCGGGTCCGGTGGCGATGGTGAGCGGATAATCCCCCGGCGGCGCATTCTCAGGAATCGCAAGGTCGGCCAGAAGATACGTCCCGCGCTCGTTGACCCTGACGTTCGACGCCGCCAGCGGCGGGCGCACCGCGATTGTGGCCCGCTGCAGATTTTCGCCGCGGATGAGGATTCGGATGGGACTCGTTTTCGTCGGCGCCCACCAGTCCGGCGGTTCGACTTTGGTGATGATGGGTTGGGCCGCAGCCGGAAACAGGCCGGCGAACAGCATCACGAGCGAAACGTTGGCTACGCGCACCCCACCATTGTGCATGATTTGCAGTGAGGCGGCTGCCGCTCTTTGATCTGCTTGTGACGCTGGATCAAGCTGCCGCTGTTTGGCGCAAGGACCTCAGTTTTTGCTCAGCCTGGAACCAATCTTCCTCCGGCGTTCCCTGCGGGCAACCGCGGTCCTGCCATAGCAAATACGCCAGAGCCGCGATGTCTTCCGGGTTCGGCGCGTTCCCCGGCAGGAATTCGGATTCTGCGAGGATGACTTCGTTTTCCATCACCTTCCTCCTTCTCGATCCGATCCTACCGCCAGGGTGTGAAAGGAGAATGAATGGACGGAATCGTAACGGTGACGGTTCGCGCCTAATGAATATAGGCCCAGCCCGCTTCCTGCTTGCGCGCCAGTTCGGCGACGCCCGAGTCAACTTCCGTCACGAACGGAAACAGATCCTCGGATTTCAGCTTGAAATGGCGCATCGCGTTCTGGCAGGCTGCCAGCGTAACCCCTTCGCCGGCGAGCTTCTTGAGGTCTTCCTCATGCGCCTTGGAGGTCTTCCGCAGCATGTTGAGTCCCGGACCGTAGAACACCACCTCCACTTGCGCGCCGCCGTCATTGGCAAATGCCTTCTTCAAATTATTGACGTGCGCGATGATGGTATCCCAGGCGTCACCTTCCGGCTCGGTCAATTGAAATACCACGTGATGCTTCGGCCCGCTGGGCGTCTGCGAGACTGCGCCAAACACCAGTACGAGCGTCAGTGCGATTGCCAAAACGATGGTTTTCTTGTTCATAGTCTCCCGGAGTTACAATTCAAGATTCGGAAGGGATGCCGGTTGTGGACCCAAAGCGCCCTCTCTCCGTCAGAATAATGATAGGGCATTTGCGGGAAGATTCTCCGGGGCAGACGCGCATCGCGCAGGTGGAAACACGGCTGGTATTCGCGCATGGCGTGGCCTCGATTTTGGCGCTCTTCGTCTCCGTGCTGTTTGGATTCGTGGCGGCTCTGGAACTGATTGCGCCTGATATGGCAGGCGGGTCGCCCTGGCTCAGTTGGGGCAAACTCCGGTACGACCATACGCAGGGCATCATGTTCGGATGGCTGGGCAACGCGTTTTTCGCGTTCCTGTATCACGCGACGCCAATTCTGGCGGGCCGCCGCGTCACCAGCGCGAGGCTGGGGTATTGGTTGTTCGGCCTGTGGAATTTTTCCGTGGTGCTGCCGGGCTGGATCCTTGTGCTGGCTGGATTCAGTCAGCCGCTCGAATGGGCGGAATTCCCGCTGGTGATCGACGCATTCGTGATTCTGGCGCTGATTCTGGCCGCGATCCAGTTTTTGCCGCCATTGTTTTCCAGCGGCGTCGAGGATCTGTACGTCTCGGGCTGGTACATCATCGGCGCGCTGGTATTCACGCTGCTGGCGTATCCGATGGGGAACTTTGTGCCCGAGCTGGTTCCAGGAGCCATCGGCGCGGCGTTCAGCGGCCTATGGATTCACGACGCCGTGGGCCTGTTCGTCACGCCGCTCGCGTTGGCCATCGCCTATTTCGTGATTCCCGCAGCCACGGGGAAACCCATTTACAGCCACTTCCTCTCCATGCTCGGGTTCTGGCTGCTGTTCTTTCTCTATCCACTCAATGGGACGCATCATTACGTGTTTTCCGTGATTCCGATGAGCGCGCAGATCGGGGCGATTACCGCCTCGACGCTGCTGGGCGTGGACGTCATCATCGTGGTGGCCAATCTGCTGCTGTCGCTGCGCGGCGCGGGTTGGCTGCCGCGCGATCCGGCGTTGCGGTTCGTCGCCACTGGCACGGTAATCTACCTGATCGTCAGCCTTCAAGGCTCCGTGCAGGCGCAGATGGCGGTAAATCGCAGCGTGCATTTCACGGATTGGGTGATCGGCCATTCGCATCTGGCGATGCTCGGCTTCGCCAGCTTCACGGCCGCCGGAGGGCTGATCCACGCGTTCCAAAAAATCCCCCGCATGAAGCTGGACGTCATGATGCTCAACTGGGCGTATTGGCTGATGCTCGGCGGCTTGATCGTGATGGTGGCCGATCTGACCGCCGCCGGTCTGGTTGAGGCGCATCTGTGGCAATCGGCCGCGCCGTGGATGGAATCGGTGCGGGCCGCGCGTCCCTACTGGCTGATCCGGGCGCTGAGCTTTGTTCCTCTCTCGGCGGGATTCTTCGCGCTGCTGGCCGGTTTGGTGATGGGATATCGCGCCCCGGCGAAGGAGGCGGCGTGAAGCGCTTCCTTAAAATGTCGTATCTTGCGGCGTCGATCGGCGGGGTGGGATTCTTCGCGATGTCGGTGCTGCTGCTGGGCGTCTGGCCGGGCCGCGCGCTGGACCGCCAGATTCGCGCCATGTCGCCCCAGCATCCCTTGCCATTAACGGCCAGCGAGCAGCGCGGCCGCGCGATTTATGCCCGGGAAGGGTGCGCCTACTGCCACACGCAGCAGATCCGTTATCTTCCCGCCGACGTCTCGCGCTTCGGCGCGGCCACGCTGGCCTGGGAAACCAGGTTCGATTATCCGCACCTGTGGGGCACGCGGCGCATCGGCCCGGATCTGTCGCGCGAAGGCCGGGTGCGCTCCGAGGACTGGCAGCTTGCGCATCTTTACGCGCCGCGCTCGGTGGTGGCCGAATCGGTGATGCCTTCCTATCCCTGGTTCTTCGATGGCGCGCCCGACCGTCCGCGTCAGGAGGCTCGGGATCTGGTTGCGTATCTGGAAACATTGGGGCGCAATCGCGCCCTGGCCGCGCCGGAGGGCGACGCGCACGCGCTCGAAGCCTGCGATTGCTCCGATGAGGAGAAGCGCTACGGGTTTGCATCGACGCTGAATGCGAGCCCTGCGATGGCGCGGCGCGGCGGCGATCATCCGAAGCTGCTTCCCTCGAACGATCCGGCGCGCGGCAAGGAACTGTATGCGCGGCATTGCGCGTCCTGTCATGAGGCGCGCGGCGAAACCGGGCTACATCCCCGTCCGGCCAATTTCGCCGAGCACGAATTCACGATGGACCGGCTCAGCGCCGTGTTGTGGAACGGCGTCGCCGGAGCCGCCATGCCCGCCTGGCGCGATCTGCCAGTGGAAGATTTGTCCGCCATCGCGCAGTATGTCCAGGGGCTCTATCAGCCCCGGGAAGGGGGAACGCCGAAACCCGATTCCGAACTGGGGGCGCGCGTTTACGAGGAGCGCTGCGTCCAATGCCACGGCGAAAAAGGCGCGGGCGATGGTCCGGCGGCGGGGCAATTTGCGATTGCGCCGGCCGATTTCGAGGGGCAGCGGGCCACATTCGGTGTAGCGATTCAAGCGATTAAGAACGGCATCGAAGGCTCGCCCATGCCCGCCTTCGGACAAAAGTTAACGGACGAGGAACAATCGGCTGTCGCTTGGTTCGTCCGCGGTTTTTATAAAAGCCAATGAACATGGATCGTCACATTTCGGCGATGGACGTGGTTGTGTTCCTCGCGCTGGCGTTTGCGATCCTGTTCGCGGCCGCCTGGAGCCTATCGCCTCGCCTGCGCGCCTGGATCGAACGGCCGAAATACCGCTTTCAGAAAGACGTGCGAGACTACGACGAGAGGAACCGCTCGTGAACCCGAAACGAGGCATCGGCATCGCGCTGGTCTGCTGCGCCGCCGCTGGATTCATCACCGTGGCCGCCACGATCGCGCGCAGTCCCGCCACACGCATTGAGGCCACCGAGGAATACGGCAAGCGCCTGATCGGGCAGACAGCGGAGATCCTGGGTCCGGATGCGGCCGATCCCAGGATGCGCTACATCGACAGCCGGCTCGCCTGCGGATCCTGCCATCTCGGCGCTGGTTCTGAGCCGGGCACGCTCAGCCTCGTCACGGCCATGCGCCGCTATCCCCGTATCTCTCCGCGAACCGGCGCCAAGGAGACGATTCAGGACCGCATCAACGGCTGCATGATGCGAAGCATGAACGGCCGCGCGCTCCCGGAGAAAAGCCGGGAAATGATCGCCATGGTCGCCTACCTACAGTCCCTGGCGGACCGCGACGCCGCTATGGGCGAGTCCGGCCGGGCCGCGCACGAACCCGCCGTCCTGAAGACGCCGAATCGCGCCGCCAATCCTGCCGCCGGCGAAGCCGTTTTCAGGAAGCGCTGCGCAACATGCCATGGCAGCGATGGAGACGGAGTTGGCACTGTGGTTCCTCCGCTGTGGGGGCCGAACAGCTTCAACGACGGCGCGGGCCTCCACCGCCTCATTATCTGCGCCCGCCTCATCAAGGCGAAGATGCCCTTGGGCCGCCCCGATCTTTCCGACGATGAAGCTTACGATGTGGCAGCGTTCGTCAATTCCAAGGATCGCCCGGCAATGGCCGGCCTGGAACCCGACTATCCCGATCGAACGAAGAAACCGGTTGATACGCCCTATCCTCCCTATGGCGACTCCTTCCCGCTCGAGCAGCATCGCTATGGCCCGTTCGCGCCCATCGAAGCGTTTTATCGTGGCGCGCACCAGTAAATATTTCCCGTATGCTGGATGAACGATGATCGAAACAGCCGAGGCGAGCAGCCCAGTTAAACGGAAGTCGATTTACCGCAGCCTCTATTTTCAGGTCGTCGTCGGGATTGTGCTGGGGGTTGCCGTTGGCGCGGCGTTCCCCACGGTGGGTGAAAGCATGAAGCCTCTGGGCGACGGCTTCATCAAGCTGATCCGCATGATGATCGGGCCGGTGATTTTCTGCACCGTGGTCACCGGCATCGCCAACATCGGCGACCTGAAGAAGTTGGGCCGCGTCGGCATCAAAGCTCTGCTGTATTTCGAAGTGGTCACCACGCTCGCGCTGCTCATCGGGCTTGGCGTGGTGACCATTGTTCAGCCCGGCGCGGGGATGAACGTCAATCCGGCCACCCTTGATGTCCGGGCCGTTCAGCAGTACGCCAGCTCCGGCAAGGAACTGCATACCGTCGATTTTCTGCTCAACATCATTCCCGACACGATCATGAACGCCTTCGCCAAGGGCGAAATTCTGCAAATCCTGTTCATCGCGGTTCTGTTCGGCATCGCGCTCGCCGCGTTCGAACAAGGCCGGATGATTCTTCACGCGTTCGACTTTATCGCCCAGTGGCTGTTCCGCGTCATTGCCATCATCATGCGGGCCGCGCCGTTCGGCGCCTTCGGAGCGATGGCCTTCACCATCGGGAAATATGGGCTCAGGACGCTCTTGCCGCTGGGAAAGCTGCTGGCCTGCGTGTATATCACCTGCGGATTGTTCGTCTTCATCGTCCTCGGACTGATCGCCCGCGCGCATGGATTCCGCATCTGGCGCTTGCTCCGCTATCTGCGGGAGGAATTCCTGCTGGTGCTGGGAACATCGTCGTCGGAAACCGCGCTGCCCCGGCTGCTTATGAAGCTCGAAAATCTGGGCTGCGCCAAATCCGTGGTCGGGCTGGTCGTCCCGGCCGGTTATTCCTTCAATTTGGATGGCACTTCCATCTATCTGACCATTGCGGCGCTGTTTGTCGCCCAGGCCACCAACACTCATCTGACGTTCAAAGACGAGGTTACGCTGCTGCTGGTGCTGATGCTGACCTCGAAAGGCTCGGCGGCGGTAACCGGCGGCGGCTTTATCACGCTGGCGGCGACCCTTTCCGCGCTGGGGACTGTTCCGGTGGCCGGGATCACCTTGCTGCTCGGTGTCGACCGCTTCATGTCGGAGATGCGTGGGCTCACCAACCTGGCCGGCAACGCCGTCGCCACCATCGTCGTGGCAAAATGGGAGGGCGAATTCGAAGCCACTCGCGCCGCGGAAGTCTTGGGAAGTGCGGACTAGCGGGTTCGCCTTTCCGCGCAGGATCTGCGCCAAACCGCGCACTTACTGATTTCCTTGAGCGAATTTCTCTACTCTTGTCAGGTTTTTCTTTGGCCTCCGGCGTGCATGACTTTGGGAGGCGGCGTTGTTCGCCTGCCCGTTCCCCGTTCAAGGAGGCCCCATGTTCACGCGAATTACGCTTACGGCCCTGGCCCTGGCGGCTCTTTCCGCCGGTCTGGCCCAAACCATTAAAACTGTTCCTCCAAACCCCACCGATCCTACGTCTGGTCGGGAAATGTACAAAGAGTACTGCGCCGTCTGCCACGGCCAGGACGGCAAGGGCGGAGGCCCCGCAGCCACGGCGTTGAAGAAGACCCCTGCGGATCTGACGCAGCTTGCGGCACACAACAATGGCAAGTTCCCAGATGCCCGTGTGGCCCGCTACATCGAGGGCGATGAGAAGGTCACGGCCCACGGAACTGTCGATATGCCCATCTGGGGTAAGGTCTTTAAATCCATGAGCGGCAAGGATGATATTGTCCGGATGCGCGTCGCAAACCTGACCGAATACGTCAAAGGGATGCAGGCCAAGTAGCTTCTTGGACGCCTTAACTCGGATCGAACAGGCAGAGCGGATCGGAAGCCAACGGGTTTCCTGTGGCGGAAAACGCGCGTGAGCGGGATCCTCCGCATAGCGTTCGATAGTCGCATACGCCGCAGCGGTCCTCAAACTGGGTGGGATCGTGCAACTGACGGAATAACGGAGAGTCGCGGTACATTTCCACGAGATTATCCCTGCGCACATTGCCCACGGGCAAGGGCAGAAATCCGGCCGGGCAGATATCGCCGGTGTTCGACACGAACATGATGCCATGCCCGTCGCGGATGCCGTAACTGCGGGTGGCACCGCTCTTGCGAATCTGTTCGCCCGTCATGCCGGCTTCCCGCATCTTTTCGAGCGCGACGCGGCGGAACGACGGCGCTTCCGTGGTCGACACAGTGAACGCTGCCTGCTGTGACGTTTCGTGGATCCAGCCCATCAGTTTCTCGGCGTCTTGCGGCGACAGTGGCTGCAGAACCTTGCCGCGTCCCACCGAAATCAGAAAGAACAGGCTCCAGCGCGCGAGTCCGAATGGCTTCAAAACCTCGAAAATCGCCGGCATATCGTCGGCGGTCTCGGCCGCAACCAGCGTATTCACCTGGACCGGCATCCCCAATTCCTGAGCCCAGCCAAGCGCTTTCATCGTGAGATCGAACGTCCCCGGTACGCCGCGGATGGAGTCATGACGAAGCGCTGTGGATCCGTCCAGGCTCAGGCCGAGCCCGTCCACGCCGTGCTGCCGCAGTTTCACCAGAACCTCCCGCGTCAGCGCCGGCGTCGCCGCGGGGGTGATAGATACGGAGATGTTCAGCCGCCGTGCTTCATCGATCAACTCATAGAGGTCGGCGCGAGCCAGAGGATCGCCGCCGGTGAGAATCAACTGCGGCAGAGGATCGCCGAAACCGGGGATCTGGCGCAGGAACTGGACGCCCTCTTCGAAGCCCAACTCATCCGGATGCGGCGTGGAGATCGCCTCCGCGCGGCAATGGCGGCATGCCAGCGCGCAGGATTGAGTCATCTCCCAGTACACATTCATGGGTGTTGTCGAAAAGTCCCGGGGCGCGGCGTGCCCGTGCATGTGGCTTGTTCCCATAAATTTCATCATATACCCTGGGAAAAATGGACCACGAGGCGCCGGCCGCGAACAGAATCGACAAATGGCTGTGGGCCGCGCGCTTTTTCAAAACCCGGGCGCTGGCGGCGCGAGCCTGCGAACTTGGCCGCATCGTCTCGCAGGGGGTGCAGGCCAAGCCCGCCCGTCCCGTTCGCCCCGGCGACTCGTTGACGATCAAGAACGATTCTGGGGAGTTCCACCTTGAGGTTCTCGCCCTGAGCGAAATGCGCGGACCGGCGGCGGCCGCACAGGCGCTCTATCGTGAAACCGAGGCGAGCAAAGAGGCCCGCCGCAGGGCCGCCGACGAGCGAAAACTGATGCCGCATTTTGAATTCCCTCACGAGGGAAAGCCGTCCAAGCGGGATCGCCGCCAGATCGGCCGCCTCCGCGGGCGCTAGTTCCGCTGCAATAAAAATTCGCGGATCAGTTCGGATACCGTTCGGATTTCGACTTCCGTCGCTTCGCCGAAAATGGGAAGCGCCAGCGTTTCTTTCGACAATCGTTCGCTCACTGGGAAATCGCCCGGTTTGTAGCCGTAGCGTTCCAGAGCCGGCTGCAAGTGCAACGCGAGAGGATAGTAAACCTCCGTTCCCACGCCCTGTTCGGCCAAAAACGCGCGCAGGCCGTCGCGATTCTTCACCCGGATGACGAACTGATTGTAGATGTGCCGCGTCTGATGCGCGCCCGGCTCCGGCAGAATCGCTCCCGATCCGGCCAGATATTTGCGATACAAGCCGGCGTTCCGCTGGCGGCCCTCGCTCCAGGAATCGAGATAACGCAGCTTCACGTCCAAAACGGCGGCCTGCAGCGCGTCCAGCCGGGAGTTCTTGCCCGCCCATTGATGAATGTACTTCGCGACGCTGCCATGAACACGCAGGGCACGCAGCTTATTCGCCAGAGCCTCATTGTTGGTGGTGAGCATGCCTCCGTCGCCGAATGCGCCCAGGTTCTTGGTGGGAAAGAAGCTGAAGCAGCCCATCGAGCCCATCGATCCCGCCCGGCGTCCCTTGTATTCCGCGCCGGCGCTCTGTGCCGCGTCTTCAATCACCGGGATCGGGCCCGCCGCCTCCAGAATCGCGTCCATATCGGCGCAGCCGCCGTACAGATGCACGGGCAGAATCGCCTTCACCTTCGGATGCGCGGAAAGCGCCGCCTTCAGCCTGGCCGCGTCCAGGTTAAACGTATTCGGTTCGACGTCTACGAATACCGGCGCCGCGCCGACGCTCATCACCGCGCCCGCGGTGGCATAAAACGAGTAGGGAACCGTCAGAACCTCATCGCCCGGCCCGATATCGAGCGCCAGCAGCGCCAGTTCCAACGCGTCGGTGCCGGAAGCGCATCCCACGGCGTAGGTGGTCCCGCAGTATTCAGCGAAGTGGCGCTCGAAGCGCTCCACATCCTCGCCTAAAATAAATCGCTGGGATTCGATGACGCGCGCCACTTCCCGCATTACCTCGTCGCGAATCGGATCGAACTGCCGCCGCAGATCCAGAAGAGGAATGGCGTGGCGGGTCACTGGAGTCATCACTTGAGTACCTATGTTTTCTAGTCTACGGCTTTCCCGCCGTGTCATGATAGAGAGGAGATGAAAGGCATTGTTCTCGCGGGCGGCACCGGCAGCCGTCTTTTCCCGCTGACCAAAATCACCAATAAACACCTTTTGCCGATCTACGACAAGCCGATGATTTATTACCCCATCCAGACGCTTGTGGATGCGGGAATTGACGACATCATGGTCGTCACCGGCGGACGCAGTTCCGGCGATTTCCTGCGGCTTTTGGCCAACGGCCGGGAATTCGGCCTGTCCCATATCAATTACACCTATCAGGAAGGCGAAGGCGGCATCGCCGACGCCCTGGGCCTGGCCTCGCACTTCGCCTCCGGCGAAAAAATCTGCGTCATCCTGGGCGATAACATTGTCGAGAAAAGCATCCGCGGCGCGGTGGAGGATTTCCGTAAGCAGCCGGGCGGAGCGAAAATCTTATTGAAGGAAGTCCCCGACGCCGAACGCTTCGGCGTGGCCGAATTTTCCGGTGATCGCATCGTGGGAATCGAGGAGAAGCCCCGCGCCCCCAAGTCCGCCTATGCGGTCACCGGAATTTATATGTACGACGAATCGGTGTGGGATAAGGTCCGCACGCTGAAGCCATCGGCGCGCGGCGAACTGGAGATTACCGACGTCAATAACGCTTACATCGCCGAAGGTTCCATGACCTACGCCTTCGTCGACGGCTGGTGGACCGATGCCGGCACATTCGAATCTCTCTTGCGGGCAACCAACCTTGTCGCCAAAACACGAGGCGTCCTTCCCGCCGAGTGATGGCTAGCGCCTGGTCGCCCCTCAAGCATCGCTTGTTCCGTGCGATGTGGATCGCTTCGGTGGTCTCCAACGTCGGAACCTGGATGCACACCGTGGGGGCGTCCTGGCTGATGACCAAGATGGCGCCATCTCCACTTCTGGTGGCGCTGGTGCAGACCGCCACCACGCTTCCGGTCTTTCTGCTGGGCCTGCCCGCCGGCGTGATGGCCGATCTGGCCGACCGCCGGAAAGTTCTGCTCTTCACCCAATCCTGGATGACCGGCGTCGCCGCGCTGCTGGGCATTCTGGCGATGGTGGGCGGCATCGGACCCTGGTGGCTGCTCTCGTTGACTTTTGCGCTCGGCGCGGGTTCGGCCATGAACGGACCGGCATGGGCCGCCGCCATTCCCGAACTGGTGCCGCGCGAGGAACTGCCCGCCGCCGTTGCGCTGAACTCCGTGGGTTTCAACATCGCGCGGGCGGTGGGGCCGGCGATGGGCGGCATCGTCATGGCCTCGGCGGGCGCGGGCGCGGTGTTCATCGCCAACGCGGTCTCCTTTCTTGGCGTCATCGTGGTCATCTGGACCTGGCAGGAGAGACCTCCCGCCTCGCGCGCCACGGGAAGCCAGTTTCGAGCCGCGATGTGGGAAGGACTCGCCTATGTCCGCGGCGCGCGAGCCTTCCGCTCGGTGCTGTTCCGTGCGGGGATGTTCTCCATCGCGGGCAGCGCTCTGTGGGCGATGCTGCCCGTGGTCGCCAGCCAGGAGCTAAAGAGCACATCGCTCGGCTACGGTGTGCTGCTCGGCTGCCTCGGAGTTGGCTCCGTCGCCGGGGCAACCATGGTCGCGCCCCTCCGCAAGCGCTTCACGCCGGATCACCTTGCGCCCGCGGGCGTCGCGCTATTTGCCGTCGCCACGCTCGGCCTGGCTCTGCTCAAATCGTTTCCCGTTACCGCTGTGGCGATGATTCTGGGAGGCGTCGCCTGGCTCACCGCCATGTCGACGTTCAATGTCTGCGCCCAAACCACCCCTCCGCAGCCGATGCGAGCCCGCGCCCTGGCGTTCTATCTGCTGGTCTTTCAGGGAGCCCTGGCCGTGGGCAGCACTGTGTGGGGAGAGATTGCGCGCCACACTGGCGTCAAGGCGTCCCTGGTCATCGCCGCCGCCGCCATGATCGCCGGCATTGCCGCGGGCTGGCGGCATAAGCTTGAGCCACAATAGAAGCATGTCGAACGAATCGGTCTTCCTGAAATTTTCGAGCGAGAAGCTGGAGCAACTGCTCAGCCGCATCGAAACCTGCTTCGCGAAACTGACGCCGGAACAGATTTGGACGCGCGGCGCATCGAACGATAACGCTGTCGGCAATCTCCTGTTGCATTTGGAAGGCAACGTCCGGCAATGGATTTTGTCGGGTGTCGGAGGCGCGCCCGATCTCCGCCATCGCGACGCCGAGTTCGACGCCAGGTCGGGCGAGGGCGCACTGGATCGCCTGCGCGACACCGTCCACGAAGCCTCGGCTCTGATCGGGGCGTTACCGCCCGAGCGCCTCAGCGAACACAGGACCATTCAGAAGCACTATAAGGTCACGGTGCTCGAAGCCATCTATCACGTCGTGGAACATTTTTCGGGTCACGCCGGACAGATCATCTTTGCGACCAAGCTGCTGACGGGGTAAGATCTGGGGTTTTACGGCTATCTGCGCGCGTCAAGCGCTGCTGGCGAGAAGAAACCGTAGGATCACTCCACCACCACTACCGGCCGGATCGGCGAGCCCGTTCCCCCGCGAATCTTCAACGGCAGCGCGATGAACTGGAACTCCTTTACGCCCGCCTCGGACAAGGACTCCAAATTCAAGCACTCAATAATATGGATGCCGCGCTCCACCAGTAAATGAACGTGGACCTCCATGTGCGACGGCACATGTTCGAACGCCACCGTATCGCTTCCGGCGGCGAAAATGCCATGCTTGCTCAGCCACTGCGCGCCCGCCTTCTTCGGTCCCGGACCGCGCACCACCGACCCACCGTCGCCAGTGATAAATCGCGAAGAATGATCCCAGAATTTCCCCCATCCGGTGCGGATTAATGCGACATCGCCGGCCTTTGGTGTCACACCGCAGTCCTCTAAATGCTCCGGCGTAATCACGTAATCGAGCGGCAGTGCGTCCACTCCCATGAGCCGCGCGACATCGAACAATACGCCGCGCCGGAAAATCGGTGCGACCGTATCGATTCCCAGTGTCGTCACGCCGTCGCTATAGGACTGCACCGGCGCGACGCCTCCATGCAATTTCCCATCGCAGGAAAAATGCGACAGCGCGTCGATATGCGTGCCGACGTGCCCTCCCATGGTGATCAGCTCCGCCGCCGAGCTCGCGCCGTTCACCAGCACCTGCTCGCCGTGAGCCTTGGTCAGCGTCCGCGCAAACGGAGGATGCGTCGGAAAATGCGGCATCCCGGCGAACAACGGCTGCGCCAGATCGAAAACTTTCCCGGCGATCAAGACGTTGCCTTCTTCACGCGTTTTCGCGTCTTCGGCGACAGCACCGCGGTTTGGCCGCTCCATCGTCCGAGCCGGAACTCCCGCCCATAATGCGACGTCAAGTTGCGAATCGCCACCGTCACCACACCCGCCGCGTCACAGGAATAATGTTCCTCGATTTCCTGATGTGACGCCGGCCAGGAATGCTCCACGGGTACCGTTTCGAAGGAATGCGCGTCGGCCAGCGCCGGATCGAACGGGAACAAAATCTCGTCCCATACCGTGATGTCGCCCGATGGCTGCGCGTCTTCGGCCACGTGGCTTGCTTCCAGATACCGGAAATCGCCGACGTTATGCACGGGCTGATAGCTCCGCCGCACCGTCAGAGGAGGCTCGGCCGCGCCGGGCAAGCGCGTCCCGCGCGGGAAAATGGGATCGAAAATCATGCGTCTTCCCGCGTCGCCTTCGCGCCACACGCCGAAATTGCGGGTAAACATCTCGCGCAATGTGTAACCGGAGGCCGCGTCGGCCTGAATCGCCAGTCCGATGGCCGTCGCCGAGCGCGTGTACTCGCTGCGCTTCACTTTTCTCCCGAATTCCTCGCGCAGCACGCGGGAAACCAGCGGCAATTCGCTGCCGCCTCCCGTAACGTACAGCGCTTCAATGTCGTTCTCTTCGGCCAATTGCGCTGTAGCCTCGATCGATTCGGCCAGCAGCGGACGGCACCGCTCGTAAAAATCCGCCACCGCGACCGTCGCCTGGCCCATGCCTTCGTGAATGACGTCGAGATCGATGACGATCTTCCGCGAATTGGGATGCAGTGCCTCTTTCTGCCTCCGGCATTCTTCGTCCAATCGGAAAATTTCGGCCAGGTCGAGCTTGGAGAGCGCTTCTTCGCCGATGGCCATTTCGGCCAACAGCAAATCGAAGTCGTCGCCGCCCAGGTGCGGCATGCCTTCCGACGCCAGCACCGTGTGCGTGCCCGCCGCAATCTCGACCAGCGACACATCGCACGTGCCGCCGCCCAGATCATAAACCAGGATTCGGCCGGCCATCTTCTGGCGATGCCCGAACTCAATCGAGGCGGCCGACGGCTCATTCAGCAGCCCAAGCACGGAAAATCCCGCGCGCCGGAACGCGTCCACGGTCAGGAACCTCTGGTTGCTGTTGGCGTTCGCGGGCACGCCCAGCACGATTTCGAGCGGCTCCGTTTCCCCAAAACGGGCCTGCAAGGCTGTACGCAGCGCGCCCGTCACGCCGCACAGTAATTCCATCAGGGGAACCAGCCGGCCTCCTAAATCCAGGCAGGTCTGCGGACCCGCATCATCCAAATACCGTTTGATGGACCGGACCATGGTCCAACCGGGTTCCGCTTGCTTGGAATACGCGTCCCAGCCATAGCAGCGCTCCTCGTCTTTCATTGCGATGAGCGGAGGAAACCAGTCGAATACCCCGTCGGCGGTTTCAAAAGGCACCAGCGGATAATTTCCCCGGTCCGCGGCGGACACAACGATACGCGTTGTTCCGAAATCGATGCCGAGTTTCATAATTAATGGGTAACACAAAGCGGCGCCGCCGATGTCACTCCGCAGGCTCGTGCAACAATTCAAACTCCGCGCGTGAGCATACGGGCAAGGCCAACCTTTATAATTCAATCGTGATCGCCGAGCTTGCCGTCGAGAACTACGCCGTGATTGAACGAGTCCGCGTCCGCTTCCATCGCGGCCTGAACCTGTTGACGGGAGAAACCGGCAGCGGCAAGTCGATTGTGGTGGACGCCCTGGGCCTTTTGTTCGGTGGGCGAGCGTCGGCCGACATGATCCGCGCGGGAGCCGGCCGCGCCCGCGTCTCCGGTATCTTCGAGGTCTCACCGGCGCCTTCTTTGAGGCGTCTGCTCGACGACGCCGGCATCGAGATCGAGGACAACGAAATTCTGGTGGAGCGCGAAATTCTCGCCAACGGGAAATCGCGGGCCTTTGTCGACAGCCGGCCCGTCACCGGCGCGCTGCTGCGCGCGCTCGCGCCCCATTTGGGCGATATTCACGGCCAGCACGACCAGCAGCAGTTGTTCCGTCCCGAGGCCCAGCGTGAACTCCTGGACCAGTTCGCCGGCGCGGACGATGCCATCGCGGAGATTTTCGACCGATGGCGCGGCGCCTCGGCGGAGCTGGAAGAACTGGAGCGCACCTCGCAGGAGAAGCTCCGCCTCACCGATCTGTGGACTTTCCAGCGCAACGAAATCGAGGCCGTTTCGCCGCGCGCGGGCGAGGATGCCGCGCTTGAGAATGAGCGACGCGTGCTGCGCAACGTAGTCAAGGTGGAGGAATCGGCCAACGCCGCCTACGCCGCCCTCTACGACGCTGAGGAGAGCGCGACGGCCCAGCTTCAGGTGGTGCTGAAAAGACTGGACGATCTGGCAAGAATCGACGAAGGCGTGGCCGCCATCGCCATGGCCCTCAAACCCGCCGTCTTTACCGTGGAGGAAGCCGCCGGCGCGCTGCGGCATTATTTGGGCAAGCTTGAGACCGACCCCGCGCGCCTGGACGAAGTGGAGGAGCGCCTGGCTTCAATTGAAAAGCTGAAGCGCAAGTACGGATCCACCATTGATGACGTGCTCGCCTTCCTTGAAAATGTCTGCCGCGAACTGAACGCCGTCGAAACGTCCACGGACCGGCGGACAGCCTTGAAAAAGCAGGTGGCGGAGTTGGCCGCGTCGTACGAGGCCGCGGCGAAGAAGCTCACCGCCGCGCGGTTGGCCGCCGGCAAACGCCTGGCCAAGGCCGTCGAAGGAGAGCTTGCCTCGCTCGCTATGGAGCGAACGCGCGTCGAGATTCGAGTCAGCCCCGCGCCTTGGTCCGGACACGGCGCGGACGCGGTGGAATTTCTGATGTCCGCGAACGCGGGCGAGGAAATGAAGCCCCTGGACCGCATCGCCTCGGGCGGGGAACTATCGCGCGTGGCCCTGGCGCTGAAGACCTGTGCGTCCAAGCCTGCATCGAGGGTTCCAACAGGTTCGCCACGAACGCTGGTGTTCGACGAGGTGGACGCCGGCGTTGGCGGCAGCGCCGCGGAGGCGGTTGGGAGGCGGTTGAAAAAACTGTCCGCATCCAGCCAGGTGCTTTGTGTGACCCATCTGCCGCAAATTGCCGGCTTCGCGGATCATCACTATTCCGTCGAAAAGCATGAGGAGCGGGGCCGCGCCGTCGCCACGATCGCTGAGTTGACGCCCGCACAGCGCACCAAGGAGATTGGCCGCATGTTGTCGGGCGAAACGGTAACGGCGGAGGCATTGAAGCACGCCGAACGTCTCATCAAGCTCGCGGCGGAATAACGTACCTCAGGTCGTCAATTTAGGACAAATGCGAGGTTCATTACTCATCGCGCAGAGCGGCCAGCGGATCGAGCGCCGCCGCCCGCCGCCCGGGGATCCAGCTTGCGATCCCGGCGATCAGGAAAAACAGCGCCGCCATCGCGATGTACGTCAACGGGTCCGACGCCTTCACGCCCACCAGCATCGACGTCATCACGCGCGTCAGCGCCAGCGCCGCGATCATTCCCAACCCGACGCCCATCGCGCTCAAGCGGAGCCCATGGCCGATCATCAATTGAAAAATGCGCGACGGCTCCGCGCCCAGCGCCATGCGGACGCCGATTTCGGAGGTGCGCTGGCGGACCGTGGTCGAAAGGACTCCATATAATCCGACGCCCGCCAGCAGCGCGGCGATCGCCGCGAACACGCCGATCAGCAGCAGCGAAAAACGCGTCCCCGCGCCCGATTTGTCCAGGTACGCGCTCATCGGCTGCACCTCGAACATGGCCAGGTGCGGGTCCACCTTGGCCAGTTCCGCGCGCACCATCCCGGCGAAATGGCTCGGATCGCCGGCGACGCGGATGGCCCAGCGATTCGCCCTGCCGTGGCCCTCGAAACCGTCGGTCAAATAATATTGTTCGCGGCCTTCTTCAGCTAACGACGTTTCCCGCGTGTGCGCCACCACGCCGATAATTTCCACAAACTCGGCTTCGGGCGTGCGCGAGCGGATCAGCAGCCGCTTACCGACGGCCGATTCATGCGGGAACGCCTTCCTGGCCAGCTTATCGTCAATGACCACGACGCTGCGCTTGGGATCGTTGTCGGCATCGGTAAAGGTTCGCCCTTCGATCAATCGCGTGCGCATGGTCTCGAAAAATCCGGGCAGCACCAACTCGCAATCCGCGGCTTGAAACTTTGAAGGGTCCGCTTGCGCCTCTTCCGTGCCCCAGCGCAGCGGATTAAAGCGCCCGTCAAGCGGAAAAGGATTCGCCGCGCTCGCGCCGATGACCCCCGGTATCCTCGCGAGCCTTCCTTGCAAATCGTGAGCGACGGCCGCGCGCTCCGCCGGCGTCCTGCCGCGATTCCCGGCCAGCAGAAACGTCAGCACGCCGCGCGGATCGTAGCCCGGATCGATGTGTTTCAACGCGACGAAGCTGCGGAACATCA
>JBBIVT010000001.1:128762-130815 GCA_037439565.1 Acidobacteriota bacterium
CGCGGATCGTAGCCCGGATCGATGTGTTTCAACGCGACGAAGCTGCGGAACATCAGGCCGGAGCCGGTGAGCAGCACGAAGGACAAAGCCACTTCCAGCACCACCGCCGCGTTGCGCAGCAGGCGTCCGCCGCCGAGGCTTGCGGTGCGTCCGGAACCGCGCAGCACCTGCATCACGTCCGGACGCGAGGCGCGCAGCGCCGGGATCAGGCCGAAAATCGCCGCGGCAACCAGGCCCGCCGCGGCGGAAAATCCCAGCGATGCGGGATCGATGGCGATGGCATCGATGCGCGGCAGGTTCGACGGTCCCATGGCGATGAGCTGCGCAATGCCGATGCGCGCCAGCAGCACGCCGAACGCAACTCCGCATGCGGCGACCATCGCGCTTTCGGCCAGCATCTGGCGCATCAGCCTCCAGCGGCTCGCGCCAAGAGCCGTGCGGACGGAAAGCTCGCGCTCCTTGAGCGACGCGCGGACCAGCAGCAGGTTGGCGACGTTGACGCAGGCGATCAGCAGCAGAAACGCGGCCGCGCCCATCAGCGCCAGAATCGCGGGCCGCGCCTCGGCGACGATGCTCTGCTTCATCGGCTCCAGACGGACGTGATAATCGGTGGCCTTTTCCAGCCAATATTTTTCGCGCAAATCCGCGGCGACGCCTTCCGCCTCGGCTTGCGCGCGTTCCAGCGTCACCCCGGGCCTCAAACGCAGAATGGAGCGCAGCCCGATGCTGTTGCGCTCAGCCTGATCGTAGCGAAAGCGCCCCGCGTCCCATACATCCGGCGCGCGCTCGAGGTTGGCGTTGGGCGGAAACAGCAATTTGAAGCCGGGCTCCAGAACCCCGATCACCACCGGGCCATTCGCGTTGCCCAGCGGACGCCCCAGCACGTTGGGATTCGCTCCGAAGCGCCTGCGCCAGTATTCATAGCTGATAATCGCCATCACCGGCGCGCGCGGCGGAGGCGCGTTCGGCGCAGCGGCCGGATCCGGTTGCGGAACCGCGCCGTCTTCCTCGCGAAAATCGCGCCCCCACTGAACATGCGCGCCGAGCAGACGAAAAATGTTCGGCGTCACGACGGCGAAGCTGGCCTGTTCGAGCGATCCGTCTTCGGCTTGAATCACCCCGCGCTGAGTGAAAATCACCGCCGCGTCTTCGATTCCCGGCGCGCCGGCCTTCAGGTCCTGGAAATTTTCATAGGAATCCGTGCTGTCGTATTGATGCCGCGCACGCAACTCCACCCATCCCAGCGCCAGACGGTCCGGATCTTTATAGGGCAGAGGCCGCAGCAGCACCGCGTTCACCACGCTGAAAATCGCCGTGCTCGCGCCGATCCCCAGCGCGATGGTGAGAATGGCCGTCAGGGCAAACGCCGGTGTTTGACGCAGACCGCGAAGCGCGTGAAGAAGGTCCTTGCCCATTGTGGAACATTGTAGCGCCCGCTCTGGCTCTGACCACTTTTGTCCCCTCGGATCACGTCCAGGAACTTATCGCGGCGCGAGGTGTCTATCTGGGTATGGCCCGCTTATGTCAATGACCACCGGCAGCAAAGCGCAGATCAACGTGACGCCGATGATCGACGTGCTTCTCGTCCTTCTGATCATCTTCATGGTGATCATTCCGGAACACTCCACGGGCCTCGACGCCAGCGTGCCGCAGCCGCCCGCCGATGCCTCCGGCCCGCCTCCGCCTCCGCGCGACATCGTGGTGAACATCGCGGCGGACCGCAGCCTCGAAATCAACTCCGAGCCGGTGACGTGGGATCATCTCGCGGAACGGTTCAAACAGATCCTGGCCCGACGGCCCGATGGCATTTTCTTTGTCGCCGCTGCGCCGAACCTGGACTTTGAGGACGTTGCCCGCGTGTTCGACGAAGCCCGAGGCGCAGGCATCGACCGGGTCGGCCTGATGCCGCGGGAAAAGTAACGTGGCGCAAGCGGCAGGATGCGGGGGGCCACCTTGGCACGAAGCGAATCTCCGGCCTTTAAGCCGTGCTATCCTTTGGAGATTTTCCGAGGTGCTCATGAGAATCTCCATCGCCTTCCTGATCGCGACCACC
>JBBIVT010000001.1:130915-140330 GCA_037439565.1 Acidobacteriota bacterium
GCTCTGAAAAATGAATATGTGCTGGTCTCGGCGCATCTGGATCATCTCGGCCCCGGCCCCAAGGGCGTGTTCACCGGCGCAATGGACGACGCCTCCGGTGTCGCCTCCGTGCTGGAAGTTGCGCGCGCGTTCTCAAAGAATCCGCAGCGCCCGAAGCGCTCCATGCTGTTCGTCATCTTCACGGGCGAAGAGAAGGGTCTGTTAGGCTCGCGCTTCTTCGCGGGCCACCCGACCGTTCCCGAAACCTCCATCGTGGCCGACCTCAACCTCGACATGTTCATGCCGATTTTTGCCCTGAAGAAATTGCACGTGCAGGGCCTCGCCGAATCCACCCTCGGCGACGATGCCCGCGCGGTGGGCGCGGCCCACGGCATCGAAATCGCCGCCGATCCCGAGCCGGACCGCAATTCGTTCATCCGCACGGATCAATACAGCTTCGTGCAGGCCGGCGTGCCCGCGCTCGCCATGAAGTTAGGCTGGACCGCCAATTCCCCCGAATACAAAGCCTGGCGAGCGTGGCTGGCGCAACGCTACCACTCGATCGAAGATAATCTCTCGCAGCCAGTAGATAAAACCGCCGCCGCGCAATTCGACGCGTTTTTCGCCGACCTCGCCCGGCGGGTAGCCAACAACCCGTCGCGCCCGCACTACCTGGAGTCAAGCTTCTTCCACCGGTTTGAAAACTGACAGCGCGAACGGGGGAACCGCCGACAGTGTTATGCTCGATAATCCGTCATGCGATGCCCTCGTCTTGTTGCCGCATCTGTTGCGCTCCTGCTGGCTCTTTCGCCCACTCTTTCCGCCTGGAACGCCACCGGACACCGCCTCATCGCCGCCATCGCCTACGACCGTCTGAATCCGAAAACGCGCGCCCGCGTCGACGATCTGATCCGCCGCCATCCCGATTACGAAAAGATGTTTCTGCAAGGCGCGCCTACTGAGCCGAAGGCCCGCGCCCGCGCCGCCTTTATCGCCGCCGCCGTTTGGGCCGATGAGATCAAGGGCGATCCGCGCTTCTATAATGAAGCGCGCCCCAACGCGTCGCCCACGCCCTTGCTGCCGGGCTTTCCTGACATGGCGCAGCACCAGGTCTGGCACTATTACGACACTCCTTACGCTCCGGATGGCGCTGCGATTGAGCAGCAGAAGCCTCCGCACGCGCTGTCGGAGCTGAAGCGCATCATTCCCATCATCGGAACGAAGGCTGATGTGCCGCCCACCAGCGCGTCCAATCCGGTGTACCTGCTGCCGTGGCTCGAACATATTGAAGGCGACGTGCATCAGCCCCTGCACTGCGTCAGCCGGTTTTTGAAAGCCCAACCCAAGGGCGACGCGGGCGGCAACTTCGTCTATATCGGGACTCGCAATCTTCATTCCCTCTGGGATGGCGCAGCCGGTCAGGACACGGGCGACGCCTACGCCGCGAAATACATCGCTGAGGCGACCGCCGCGCACCCCGCGCCGCGCCGAATTGAAAAGAAGCCGGAGAAGTGGATCGACGAAGGGTTCAGGCTCGCCGTCAGCGATGTCTACACGTTTGGAAACGAAACCGGAACCAGGCAGAAGCCTTTGCCGCTCCCGGCCGGCTACATGGAGCACGCGGCCAAGGTCGCGCAAGGGCAAATCGCCATGGCGGGATACCGGCTGGCCGCGGTTTTGAACGATAAACTCAAATGACGACGCGAGTTCGCGGCCAATGGATTCTGCTGGCGTTGCTGGTGATCTCGGTCACCATCAACTATATCGATCGCGGCAATCTCTCAATCGCCGCCAGCCGCCTGTCCTCGGAGTTGCAACTCGACCCGGAAAAGATCGGACTCCTGCTATCGTCTTTTTTCTGGACCTACGCCGCGATGCAGATCATCGCAGGATGGCTGATTGATCGCTATTCCGTGTACTGGATCTTCGCCGGAGGCTTCTTCCTTTGGTCCGCCGCCACCGCGCTCACCGGCCTGGCCGGAGGATTCCTCACGATTCTTGCGCTGCGCCTGCTGCTCGGGGTTGGCGAATCCGTGGCCTATCCGGCGTATTCCAAAATGATCGCGCAGGGCATCCCAGGCGAGCATCGGGGTCTGGCCAACGGCCTGATCGACGCCGGCTGCAAGGCCGGGCCCGCGCTGGGATTGTGGATCGGCGCAGCCGTCATCAGCCATTATGGCTGGAGGCCATTGTTCATTGGCATCGGACTCATCAGCATGCTGTGGCTGATTCCCTGGATCCTGGTGACCGGGCGGCAGACGAGGCCTTCCGAGCATCGCCTGGTTCACTCCGGCCTCGAAGATGGGCCGGGCCTTCTGGAGATCGCCCGCGAGCGCTCGGCTTGGGGCACATTCTTCTGCCTGTTCTGCGCGAACTACACCTGGTACTTCCTGTTGACTTGGCTGCCGTGGTACCTGGTGAGGGAACGCCATTATTCGGAACACGAGATGGGAAGTTTCGGGTCGATGGCGTTCTGGGCGGTGGGATTGGCGTCCCTGGCGAGCGGCGTTATTTCAGATCGCCTGGTGCAGCGCGGCGGATCTCCCACGAGAGTTCGTAAATCCTTCGCTGCCGGTGGGCTTATGGGCGCGATCGTCATTGTTGGCGTCCCTCTGCTGGAAAATCAGGCGGTGTCACTGGGGGTTCTAATCTTTGCCTGCATCTCCTTCGGTTGCTATAGCTCACATCCGTGGCTGATCTCCCAGACGCTGGCCGGGCCGGCGGCGGCAGGACGGTGGAGCGGGATGCAGAACTGTGTGGGTAACCTGGCGGGTGTCATTGCCCCTTGGCTGACCGGTCGAATTGTGAGGGACACTGGCCATTTTGCATATGCGTTTGGAGTAGTCGGGCTAGTCCTTGCCCTGGGTTCGCTCTGCTACCTGTTCATCATCGGGAAAATTGAACCGATCGTGTGGAAACCAAAGGGAATCCTAAGTGAACAGAAGGTTGGTTTGTAAGGTTTTGTATGCCTCGCCCCCTTTGGGCTACTCGCCGGGATCGGTACAAATTCGATACTCTAAACGATTAAAACTACTGTACAGACGCGATTTGCGGTGTTAGGATAAGGTTGTCCAGTTATGAAACTCTAACAGGTTTCATGGCGTCTCTTTCTCTAGGGTGACGTTCGCCGACTGCCCGGTGAGTTGCCCAACAGTTCGGCACACTACGACCTCGCGGTAGTGGTGAGCCGGCCGGTGAGTATCTTCCTCCGAGTACTCACCGGCTTTTTTATTTCCGTTAACGCTAAACCCAGGGTGTACACCGCAGCGCCCGCGTTGCGTCTACGTGTGTGACTCCACTATGTCCGCTCCCTCTATTTCACGCCGCGAGCTGCTGCTGGGCTCGATTGCCCTGCTTCCGCTGCGCGCGCAGGAGAAATCCGACGCCAAATTCGAAGCCGGTGTGAACGTCGTTAATGTCTTTGCCAGCGTTCACAACAGCAAGAACGAAGTGGTGAAAGATTTGACGCAAGATGACTTCACCATTGAAGAAGACGGCCATCCCCAAACTATCAAGTATTTCACCCGCGAAACGGACTTGCCCCTGACGCTAGGCCTGATGGTGGACACCAGCGGGAGCCAGCGCCGCGTATTAGACAAGGAAAAGTCGGCCACCTCGGCGTTCATCTCCCAGGTGATGCGGGAGGATCGCGACAAGGCGTTCCTGATCAAGTTCGACATGGAGGCCGAGGAGATGCAGGAGCCGACCTCGTCGAAAAAAAAGCTGCAGTCGGCCTTGAACGAGGTGGAGGGCGCGGCTCCGCGCCAGTTGCAGCGCCGCGACCCCGGTTCCTCCGGCGGCGGAGGCAATCGGGGCGGGACGATTCTATACGATGCCATTCTGCTGGCTTCCAACGAAGAATTGAAAAAGCTGCAAGGCCGCAAGGCGATGATCCTGCTCACCGACGGCGACGACCACGGCAGCCGCACGTCGTTGAGCGAATCGATCGAAGCGGCCCAGCGCGCCGATACGCTGATCTACTCCATTTACTTCGTCGACGAAGAGTCCAATTTCAATCGCGGCTTCGGAGCTCCGGGCTTGGGCCGCATCGGAGGCATGGGGGGAGGGCGCGGGCGGTACCCTCAACAATCCCGCGGCGACGGCAAGAAGGTCCTGGAGCGCATCTCGAAGGAAACCGGAGGCGCGTTTTTCGAGGTGACGCGGAAAATGCCACTTGAAAAAATCTACGAGCGCATCGAAGAGGAACTGCGCAGCCAGTACAACCTGGGCTATTCGAGCGATCAGAAGACGGGCGCGGGGTTCCGCCAGATCAAGGTCAGCGCCAAGGGCAAGGGCTTGGTAGTGCAGGCCCGCGAAGGCTACTACGCGGCGGGGTGACTCATCCGCGCTCTGCTCCGCCGTGTTTGCCACAAAGCCAATCCAGCGAGCCCCAACCCCGTGATGGCGATCGTGCCCGGCTCCGGGATCGCCCGGATTTCCACGACAACGTCGTTGTAATCCCCGAGATTCTCTCCGTAAAATCCATTCGTGTCCTCAAAGGCGATCACGTAGTTGCCGGAGGCTAACTGGAAGACCGCGAAATGGTTCCATCCGGCCGCGCCGCCCATGTTGCCCGAGTTGCCATTGCCGCTGGTGTATGTTTCGCACGCGCCCACGCCGTAGCACACGGTTGCGTAGAATCCGTAGGAAGTTCCAGGCGTGGTGGGGTTGAACGCTTCCGTGTTGATCGGGGAGTTGGTATTCACGGCGTCGTAGATCGGGGTGAATTGACTGCCTACGTAGGTGCCGAAAACGGTTCCCACGGTTGGATTGCCCGTATCCAGGCTGCTGCGGCCGAATAACTGGCAGATGTTGTAGGAAATTGCGTTCCGGATAAAGCTGAACGATGCCGGATCCGTGCCGCCGGTGGCGATAAAGTCCTGCAGGACGGTATCGCTCCCCAGAACGGGCGAGGTCCCCGCGAAACCGCCCGTATCGGTCAAGAGGTAGCCGATATTCATGTTGTGGCTGCCGCCGGTGCCGATGTCATCCGAAGGGTTGTTCCAGAAGGGCGCGCCGCTGGTGGGCGTGGGCGTCGCGTTGTTAATGAAGGCCGGTGTTGAGGCCGCAAATCCAGATGGAAATGCGGAAAAACTTCCTGTTGCGCTGGTGATCGTGTCGCCAAGCAGGTGGCTGCCGAGTGCCAGCGCGGCGGCTGACAAGAGCCAAATCTGTTTCATGAGAGTGTCCCATCAGGACAATCTCATTTGGAGCCGGGCGCGGGAATGGAACTCCAGTCCATGCAGTTCTGGAGGAAGGACTGGTACTCGGGCAAAAAAGGTTCTAAAATTTACTTCAGGCAGTTTCCGCGCCGCTCTCTACCCTCACACCAGAATTGAAGGGATGGCCCATTGATGCAAAGTCGCAGGCAGTTTTGTAGTCAATTGGCAGGAGTCGCAGGGCTCAGCATGGCTCCAAGGGCGTTGCGCGCGCGTAAGGATCTGCAGCGACGCCCAAATATTGTTGTCTTCTTGATCGATGACATGGGATGGGGCGATTTAGGGTGTTACGGTGACACCTTTCATGAGACTCCGAATATCGACCAACTCGCGGGCGAGAGCGTGAAGTTTACCAACGCCTACGCCGGAGCGCCGGTTTGCTCTCCCAGCCGTGCTGCGATTCTGACCGGCAATGCGCCTGCGCGTCTGCACCTGACTCAGTGGATTCCCGGCACGCTTTATCCGCGCAAAAAGCTGCTGGAGGCGCCCACACCACTGCATTTGGACCACAATGTGCCAACGATTGCCAAGCTGCTCAAGACAGCGGGCTACCGCACGGCCGCAATTGGCAAGTGGCATTTGGGTGGGGAGGGCTATCTGCCGGAGGACTTCGGCTTTGATGTGAACATTGCCGGCGACAACCACGGTCACCCACCGTCATACTTTGGTCCCTACAGCTTTCACAACCTTACCGGCTACACGGCGCAGGACTATCTTACCGATGTGCTCACCGACAAGATGGATGCCTTTGTGCAGGATGCGGCTGGCAAAGGGCCCTTCTTCCTGTACATGGCAGAATACTCCGTGCACATGCCTCTGCAGGCCAAGCTGGCAATGATCGAGAAATATCGTCGCAAGAATGGCGGCAAGGATGAGCCAGATCCTATCTACGCAGCCATGATTGAGAGCACCGACATGGCCCTGGGCAATCTGCGCAACGTGCTGCAGCGCGCAGGCGTGGCAGACAACACCATCATTTTGCTTACCTCGGACAACGGTGGCGTTGGCTTCCAGGGCCGCCGTCTGCATCGCATTGCCGATAATGGCAGGCTGCGCGCGGGTAAAGGATATTTGTATGAAGGCGGCATCCGCGAGCCCTTGCTCGTGCGCTGGCCTGGCGTGACCAGGCCCAATACGGTGTGCGATGTGCCGGTGAGCGGACTGGACTTCATGCCAACGATCCTGCAAATGGCCGGTGCAGGCTCTGCGCCCCAACCCTGTGACGGACTCGACCTCACCGGTCTGTTGCGGACAGGCGCCGCTCCGCAGCGCAATACGCTCTACTGGCATTACCCGCACTACAGCGACCAAGGCGGCACTCCCGGCGGAGCGATTCGCGAGGGCGACTGGAAACTGATTGAATTCTTTGAGGACAATCATCTCGAGCTTTACAACCTGGCGCTCGATCCTGGCGAGCAGTACAACTTTGCTTCCAGCTATGCAGACAAGGCATTCGATCTGCGCGAGAAGCTGGCGACCTGGCGCACCTCAATAGATGCAGTGATGCCTACGCCGAACCCAGGCTTCAATCCTGAATCGGCCGACATGCGCACAGGTCCGGCCGGATGTAGTTGGCTGCCTGGGGCTTCTTGCCGCGAAGACTGACAGGGAAGCGCATCACGAGGGCAGCTTTTCGAAGCATAAAAGAGCAAAGTCGGAGGCTGGCAATTGGCCTGGATATCAACGATCTTTTAATTTTTGCTGCGTGCCGTGAAACCAGGCTAAAGCGCGCAGCCCCATCCCGAGGAACCAGCCCGCCCGTTCAGATCCAACCACGGAGGCGGTACCAGAGCAGGCCGACGGCTTCATGCAGCGTTTCCTCATTCTGCCGGATGGCTTTCCAACCAGGCAGTAACTCCTTCGACAACGGATCAAGCTGGAAAAAACTGCTGGGCGCGGGAAGAACGTCGACCCCGAGTTTGCGCAGACATGCCGCCGCTCTCGGCATGCTGGTCGCATCCACAACCAGGGCGACACGCGAAATTCCACGCTGCCGCAGAATCCTGGCGCTGTACAAGGCATTCTCGCGCGTGGACCCGGACTGCTCCTCGGTCCACACCATACTCTCCGCAACGCCGTTTTGCAGAAGAATGTCTCGCATCGCCAGGGCGCCCGCGCGGGATCCAGGCTCGCCCGGACCACCCGAAAGCAGCACGGGCAGCGGTCCGTACTGGCGACAGATCCAGGCCGCGTATAAACAGCGCTCATAGGTGTTGCTGGCCGCGAGCGGATACGGCCTCTCGAAATGAGGGGGTTCGATATCCTCGGAGAAGACCACCAGGGCTTGCAGTCCGGGGCTCGCGGCAAACGGCCGGATGGGATACGGCGCTTCCAAGGGCCGCGAAAATAGCCATGCCGCCGGCGGCCAGGAGAGGAGAAAGAGTCCGCAGACCGCGGCGCTTGCGAGCATCCTGCTTCGCCGGTTCTGAAAGAACAGGGCTGCCGCGGCGATTGCCAGAAATATGGTTAAGAGCGGTTGCGTGTACGTCACGAAGGTGAAGAAGCGGGACGTTCTATTTCGCCGCGGCTTTGTCGAGCCTCAGGAAACGCGCCGCGTTGTTGTAAAGAATGTCGCGCTTCTGGTCCGGCGACAGATACGTCGCGCCTTCGATCACGCCGATGGACGCCGCCATCAGCTTCGGCCAGATCATCTGGTCCGTGCCGAACATCACACGATCCTCGAATCCCGCTTCGACAATGCGCTGGATGTACATGTGCACTTCCTTCAGGGGATAGCTCCAGATGAGGCCCGCCACGTCGACGTACACATGTGAATTGGCCTGCAGCAGCGTCAGCAGATTATCGATCATTGGATAACCGGCGTGCATGATCCAGATGCGGAGCTTGGGGTGGCGCGCCAGCACGTCCTCAAGCAACAGCGGATTCCCCATCGACCCCTTGAATTTCGGCGAAACGATGTTCGCGCGCCCGGAGCCTCCGGTGCCCATGTGGATTCCCACGGGAATATCCAACTGTTCGGCCAGGGCGAAATAGGCGTCCACCGACGGATCGCTGGGCGAAATTCCTTGATACTGCAACCCGACTTCGCCCATCACCTTGAAACCGTCGTTGGTGAAGGAGCCTTTTAGCTGATCAATAGGAATGTACTTGCCTCCGCCCATGGCGTTGTCGAACGAGGTACCCATGATGACGCGGGAGGGCGCGGCGTCCTTCCACTTTTTCACCGAAGCGGGGTCTCCCATTATCACCGCGGTGACGTTCAGCCGCTCAAACTCCGCGATGACGTCCTTCATGTATTCGGCGGGGTTTTTCGAGGCTTCCAGCGCCGGGGTGCAATCCTGCTTCGCCCAGCCCGACGGCCCTTCGGCGGCCTTCGGGTCCGACGCCAGGAACTGAGGATTAAACGGGCACATCGGGCCGACGCCGGGAAATCCTCCCAGCGTGTGGACGTGAATATCGATGACCGGGGGCTTGTTTTGCGCCCACATCAAGCTGCCGGCGAGAAGCAAACCAAACGCTGGTTTCCGCATGTCAGGATTCTAGCATTGGAGGCTGCTAAGTTAGAAAACATGCCCGTCGAAACCACCGTTGCGTTCCGGCCTTTTCGTTCCGGCGACGAAACCGCGTTCAAGGCGCTGAATGAAGCCTGGATCCGCCTCTATTTCGCCATGGAGAAAGCAGACCTCAAAGCGCTGGACGATCCCGAAGGGTACATCCTGAAGCCGGGCGGCGCGATTGTGATTGCCGAATCCGGCGGCGTGCCGGTGGGAACCTGCGCTCTGCTGGCGATGGGCGGCGGCGGTTTCGAGGTGGCGAAAATGGCGGTCGCCGAGCACGTCCAGGGGCAGGGCATCGGCAAAAAACTGCTGGCGCATGTGATCGAACACGCCCGGGCGCTGGGAGCGAAACGGATGTACCTGGAGACGAACCACAAACTCCAGAGCGCCATTCACGTTTACGAGTCGCTGGGCTTCCGCCATCTTCCGCCGGAGAAGATCCAACCTTCGCCCTATGCCCGCGCGGATGTTTACATGGAATTGAGCCTGTAAGAAAGCAACCGGATCAGGGCACCTTGACGGGATCGCGCGTCGTAAACGTGAGGACGGTTTCCGCCGGGATGCGGACCTTTTGCCCCTTCGTGAGCACCTGAGAACCGGCCCCTGCCGCCGCTCCCGTGGTTGCCCCGATTGCCGCCCCCTCCCCGCCGCCGGCGAGCGCTCCGATGATCGCGCCGAGCGCTCCTACGGCCGCGGCCG
>JBBIVT010000002.1:0-17313 GCA_037439565.1 Acidobacteriota bacterium
CTCAGGGTCTTATAGACGTTGCCGGCGACGCCCGAGGCCACCGGACCATTCACCGATTTGCCGCCGGTGAGCATCACCACCACCACGAACTTGTTCTTGCCCGCGTCGACAAAGGAGCCGAACCAGCCCATGTGCGCCGTGGCGCGGTAATCGGTGCAGGTTCCCGTCTTTCCGTAGATCGGCGTGTTGGGATCCTCGTTGTCCACGCGCCGCGCCGTGCCGTATTCCACCGCTCCCATCATGCCGGGCTTGATCTCGGAGACCAGATTGTCGATGTCCAGGCGGCGCTTCACGCGCGGCGTCAGCGTCTGCGCCTCCTGATCCGTTTTCGGATACTGTAGATAATAGAGCGTCCCGCCGTTCGCCACCGCTCCGATCAGGGCCGCGTATTCCAAAGGCGTCAGCGAGATGCCGTCGCCGAAGCTGGTCATCATGCCGATGCCAGACTTAGGCTCGGTCACCGGAAGCACGCCCGGCTGCTCGCCTTGAATATCCAGGCCGGCTTTTTCGCCCAGGCCGAACATCTTCGCGTAATAGGACATGCGCTCAAACCCCAGCTTTTCGCCTAGGTTGGCGAAATACTGATTGTTCGAGTGCGCCAGGGCTTCCGTCATGGCGATGGTCTTGCGCCGCGTCAGATGAAACGGCGTCTCGCGATCCACCACGTTTTCGCTCAGCGCGGCCAGG
This sequence comes from Acidobacteriota bacterium, assembly GCA_037439565.1. GTDB lineage: Bacteria > Acidobacteriota > Terriglobia > Bryobacterales > Bryobacteraceae > Palsa-187. The sequence continues at coordinate 688 of JBBIVT010000002.1, forward strand.
GCCACCGGAACCTTCACCGTGGAGCAGGGCTGATAGCCGCTCTGGAACGCCAACTTCTGATTGACGATCGTCAGGATGCGGCCCGTGTTCGCATCGGTCACCACCACGCTGCCGTTAAGAGGCCCGAGCGCGTCCACGGCGGCCCGGCGAACCACTAGATCCTCGCCATCAACGTTATCGCCTTCCACCGAGTTTGCGTACGTCGGAGACTTCCATGTGCTTCGCGACACCGCTCTCCGCGCGGCAACCGTATGGCTTCCCGTGCTCGCGGTCGTCCGGCTCGAAGCAGTCTTCGCAACCGCCGCGGACTTCACGGGCGTCCTGGAGGCAGCCTTCGTTGTGGAGGATGTGCTCTTGGTCCCAGCCTTATGAACGGCCTTTTTGGTCGTCGCCGAGTCCGGCTGCTGTGCAGCGAGCAGGAAGGAGGCCGATGCAAACGTGCCGAGCACCAGTAGAACAGTTCCGTATCGAGTGCGTGAAAGCCGGGGGAATGAGAGCAAAGCTTCGTCCTCTGGATGAAAAGTTGGACTGGAACTCGAAAGAAACATTGTGATCTATCGTACTAGGTCAAGTCAAGAGCTTTATGCCGCCGTCCACCCTCCATCTATCGGCAGCGCCGCCCCGTTCATGAAGCCGGACTCGTCCGACGCCAGATAGACCGCCAGATCCGCCACCTCTTCGGGACGCCCCAGCCGGCCAATCGGCTGGCGGGCGCGTAGATCGGCCCGGACTTTCTCCTTTTCGTGCTTGTGATACTTCTCCAGGTAGCCTTCCACAAAGGGCGTGTCGATGGTTCCGGGGCAGATGCAGTTGACGCGGAATTCGGTGGGATAGTCCACCGCCAGTTGTTTGGTCATGGCGATCACCGCGCCCTTGGTGGCGCAATAGGCGAAGCGCTTCTTCACGCCGATGAGACCCGCCACCGAACCGATATTGATAATCGATCCATGCGACGCCTTGATCAACGGCAGCGCGGCCTGGGTCACCAGATACGTGCCTTCGACGTTGACGCGCATCAGGCGCTGAAAGTCCTCCAAAGGCGTTTCCTCGATGCCTCCCACCAGGCCGATCCCCGCGCTATTGACCAAAATGTCGAGCCGGTCTATCCCCGCAATCACCTGGGCTACAGCGCGAGCGTCCGTGACGTCGCAAGTAACGGCGCGGGCGCCTGGCAGCTCCGCCGCGAGCGTTTCCCCGCCCTGCTGATCGATGCTGAGGATGATAACGGAGGCTCCGGCGCGCGTGAAGGCTCGGGCGGTGGCCTCGCCTATGCCGCTGGACCCTCCGGTGATCAGGGAAATGCGGCCGTCAAGGCGAAAAGGGGTATTCATCCTCTCCATTGTATGGTAAATCCTTGCGATTCCCGCGGGAGGCATCGATATGCTATCGGGGTAAGAAAATTGTAGCTTTGTAGCATTGAAATTGTTACAAAGTGGGGCTATGCTTGCCTTAGTCCCCCGAAGAAAGGCGCGGCACGGGTCGCCGCGCAGTAGAGGTTAGATCGTTTCCATGAAATCAAGTATCTTTCGTTGTGCGCTCTTTTTTGCGTTCGCCGCGAGTTCCGCTTGGGCGCAATCGGCCGGCGGCCTGGGAGGCATCTCAGGAACCGTGCGGGATTCCTCCGGCGCGTCGGTGCCCAAGGCAAAGGTCGTGGTGTCGAACGCTTCCCAAGGCACCAATCGCGAACTGATAACCAACGATTCGGGTCTGTTTACGGCGCCGGCGCTTGTGCCCGGCCCAGGCTACAAGGTTACGGTGACCGCCAGCGGATTCACCACCTGGGAAGCATCGGATTTGACGCTGCTGGTAGGCCAAAACCTGGACCTCAACATCCTGCTTGCCGTGGGACAGACCGCGACCAGGGTGGAGGTGACGGCGGCGGCTCCGCTGGTGGAGGATACGAAGACGGACGTATCCGACGTGGTGGGCACCAAGCAGATTGTGGATCTTCCGATCAACGGGCGCCGCGTCGATTCCTTCGTGCTGCTGACGGCGGGCGTCACCAACGACGGTACGTTCGGACTGCTGACGTTCCGCGGCGTGGCGGGCAATAATTCGTTCCTGGTGGACGGCAACGACGCCACCGAGCAGTTTTATAACGAAAACGCGGGCCGCACGCGCATTGCGTCGCAGATTTCGCAGGACGCGGTGCAGGAGTTCGAAGTGGTTTCCACCAACATGTCCGCCGAATACGGGCGGGCGACGGGCGGCGTGGTGAATACCGTCACCCGGAGTGGAACCAATCAATTGCACGGGACGGCCTACTGGTTTTTCCGCAACCAGGATTTCAACGCTCACGATCCGTACGCGTCCATCAATCCCAACGAGACGCGCAACCAGGCGGGAGGCAGCCTGGGTGGCCATCTGATTAAAGACAAACTGTTCTTCTTTTTGAACACCGAGGTCACGCGCCGGAACTTTCCGATGGTGGACAGCATTGTCCAGAGCGGCGTGATCGATCCGGTGGCGAAGCAGTTTCTGGGATGCGGCGCTCCGGCGACGCCGGCGCAATGCCAGGCGATCAACGCGCTGCTGCCGCGATTTTACGGGCAGGTTCCGCGGACGCTCGATCAGGAGCTGTACTTCGGCAAGCTGGATTATTACCTGAACAACCACAACACCTTTAGCGCGAGCATGAATTACCTGCACGATGTCTCGCCCAACGGGATCCAGACGGGCGCGGCCTCGACGTTCGGCTCGGCGATCAATGGCAACGGCAACGACGCGGTGCGCGTGCGCAACGGCCGCGCCACCTGGACCTATGTGCCGACCTCGAACGTGGTGAATGAGGCGCGTTGGGGATGGTCCACCGACCGGCAGGCCGACACGTTCAATAATTCGGCTCTGGGGCAGGGGCTGGGCCTTCTGCAGGTGAGCGTGGCCGGTGTCACGCTGGGTCCGCCGAACTATCTGCCGCGCGTGCAGCCCAGCGAACAGCGGTTCCAGTATGTGGACAACCTTTCCTGGACCAAGGGAAAGCACATCATCAAAATGGGCTTCGATATCGCGAGCACGGAAGACTACACCTCGGCCTTGAACAACGCGTTCGGCGGGTATACGTACCAGACCGTGACGAAATTCGCCCTGGATTATACGGGCAACACGACCGGCGCGAAAAACTGGGCGAGCTACGCCCAGGCTTTCGGGAACCCAATTGTGGACGCGACGATTCACGACTACGGTTTTTATCTGGAAGATCAGTGGCGCGTCACCAATAAGTTGACGGTGAACCTGGGCCTGCGCTATGAATACGCGCAACTGCCGCAGCCTCCGGTGGTGAATCCGAACTATCCGCAGACCGGCCATATTTCGACCGGCCCGCTGAATCTGGAGCCGCGCCTGGGCGTAGCCTACAGCCTGAACAACAAGACGGTGCTGCGCGCCGGCTACGGCATGTTCCACGCGCGCTTCATCGGATCATTGATCGACAATTTCTGGACTACCAACGGGCTGTACCAGAACTCCATCAGCCTGAGCGGAACCAATTCCACCCAGTTGGGGGCGGGGCCGGTGTTCCCCAACGCCTTGACCGCTGCGCCCGCGGGCGCGACGGTGGGCGCGGCCACGCTGCAGTTCGCTGCACCGAACCTGAAGACGCCTTATTCCGAGCAGGGCACGGTGGCCTTGGAGCGGCAAATCGGGCCGGCCTCCCTGGGCATGGCGCTGACGGCTTCCTACATCTGGAGCCGGGGCGTGCAAATGTACGGCGTGCGCGACCTGAACCTGCCTGCGATCAGCACGACGAATTTCACGTATACGATTAACAACACGAGCGGCGCCCCGGTGGGCAGCTACACGACGCCCATTTATCTCGGATCGGCGCGGCCCGATCCGCGCTACGGCTCGATTTACCAGGTCGAAAACGGCGTAAACAGCTACTACAACGCGCTGGCAATTCAGGCGCGCAAGAACTTCGCGCACGGCTTCATGTTCGACGCCGCCTATACCTGGGCGCATGAAATCGACGACGGCCAAAGCAACGGCAGCGGCTCGCTGTACTACAGCAGCGCCAGCAACTGGCTTTACAACGGGAACTGGAGGGCGGACATGGGCAGCGGCCTGCTCGATCAGCGGCACCGGTTCGTTCTGTCCTGGATCTGGTCGCCCACGTTCACGCACCGCACCGACGCGTTCTCCAAGTACGTGGTGAACAACTGGCAGCTTTCGACGATCACAACGCTGCAGAGCGGTCGCCCGTCGGGCAGCGAGACGATCCGCATGACAGACACGCCGGTGGCGGGTATGTACCGGAACAACACGCTCGATGGAGCCGGGTTGAGCTCGCGCGTTCCGTTCCTGCCGGTGAACGGCCTGTATACGCCGCCTTCGTATCGCACCGACGCGCGCATCGCCAAGATCATCCCGATCAAGGAACAGTATCAGTTGTACGTGATGTTCGAGGCGTTCAACATCAGCAACAGTTGGTCGCCGACGTTCCTCACGAGCCAGGGCTTCACCGAAGCCAAGGGTGTGCTGACTCCGACTCCGGCGGCATTCGGCGTCGGAACCCAGGACGGCGGCTTCCCCGATGGAACACAAGCCCGCCGGTTACAGCTCGCGCTGCGGTTCGTGTTCTAAATTGAGAGATGCGAGATGGGCCGGTCCTTCGAGGCCGGCCTTTTTCCTTTACACCAGCATCTTGTTGACGACCTGGCCGGCCACATCGGTGAGGCGGAACTCGCGGCCCATGTATTTATAGGTCAGCTTGGTGTGGTCGAAGCCGAGGCGATTCAGGATGGTTGCCTGCAGGTCGTGCACGTGCACTTTGTCCTCCACCACGTTGAATCCCAGATCGTCTGTTTTGCCGACCACCGTGCCGCCCTTCATGCCACCGCCGGCCATGAACATCGAGTAACCAAAGGGGTGATGATCGCGTCCGGCGTTCTCCGGATCGTTGGAGTTGCGGATCTCCACCATTGGCGTGCGTCCGAATTCCCCGCCCCAGAGGACCAACGTGGAATCCAGCAATCCGCGCTGCTTCAAATCACGAATCAAGGCAGCGGTGGGCTTGTCGGTGATGTCGCAATTCTTCTTCAGATCGCGATTTAAATTCGTATGCTGATCCCAACTGGCATGCATCAGCATCACGAAGCGGACGCCCCGCTCCACCATGCGGCGGGCGAGCAGGCAGTTGGTGCCGAAGGCGCGCGTTTTCTCTTCATTGACGCCGTACATATCGAGCGTCGACGGCGATTCCTTGGAAAAATCGAGCAGATCGGGGCCCGCGGCCTGCATGCGGAACGCCAGTTCATACTGCGAGATGCGCGAGGCGATCTCGGCGTCGCCGGTGGTCTCCAGGCGCTCCTGATTCAGGTCGCGCAGCGCGTCCAGCGTGGCGCGCTGCTGTTCCTTGCTGATGCCTTCGGGCGTCTGGAGATAAACGATGGGCTCCGGTCCGGTGCGGAACATGACGCCCTGATAGGAGGAAGGCAGAAACCCGCTGGCGAAGTTCGATTCCCCGCCGCTGGTGCCGACGCCGGAGCTGAGAACCACGAATCCGGGCAGATTCTGCGACTCCGAGCCAAGCCCGTACACCACCCATGCTCCCATGGTCGGCCGTCCGAACTGCTGTGAACCGGTAAACAGCAGCAATTGCCCGGGGTGGTGATTGAACGCATCGGTCACCATGCTGCGCACCAGGCAGATGTCGTCGGCGCAGGAGGCGATGTTCGGGATGAAATCGGAAAATTCGATGCCGCTCTGGCCGTGCGGCGTGAACTTGCGCGGGCTGGCCAGAACCGCGGCGGTCGGCTTGATGAACGCGAGCCGCAGATCCTTGGTCATCGACGGCGGCAACGACTGGCCCGAATATTTTTGCAGCACCGGCTTGGGGTCAAAAAGGTCCATCTGGCTGGGCGCGCCTTCCATGAACATGCAGATCACGTTTTTGGCGTGCGGCGCGAAGTGCGGCGCCTTGGGCGCCAGCGGATTGGCGACCGATCCCGCGAGACCTTCGCGCTCCAGCAGGCTGGCCAGCGCCAGCGTTTCAATGCCTCCGGCGCAACTACGGAAAAACGACCGCCGCGTCTGGATTTTCAGATACTCGGGGAGATTCATATTATTCTCGCGTCATCCATTCGTCCAGGTTCAGTAAAATGCGGCTCACGCCGAGCCAGTCGCCGCCTTGCGCGCGGTACTGCTCGATGCGGGCGCGCTCGGTATTAGACGGAGTGCGCGCCACGCAGAGCTCGAACGCGTACCCCAACGGATCAGCGCCGCCTTCGCGCTGAATACGGGCGGCCAGCGCTTCGGCTGCTTCGAAAAACACCGGATCGTTCAGCAGATTCAGGGCCTGCAACGGTGTATTCGAGCGGCGGCGGCGGGTGCAGGCGACGTTCGAATCCGGTTCGTCGAAATTGCTCAACTGCGGATAGGGCGTGGTGCGCTGGTAGTGAATGTAGAGGCCGCGGCGGTACTTATCGGGGCCAGTGGACTCCTTCCACTTCACGCTATCGGCATAGCCAAGCTCGGCCACGCCTTTCGGCTGCGGCGGACGGATGCTGCGGCCGCCGATTGCGGGGTTCAGCAGGCCGCTGGCGGCCAGCGCCTGATCGCGAATCAGCTCGGCGGGCAGACGCACGCGGGATTGGCGAGCCAGCAGCGTGTTCTCCGGATCCTTTGTATCCAGCTCCGGCCGCGCCTTGGACGACTGCCGGTAGGTGGCCGACATCACGATCATCTTCTGAATGCGCTTCATGCTCCAGCCGTTGTCGCGAAATTCCGACGCCAGAAAGTCGAGCAGTTCAGGATGCGAAGGGCGGTCGCCCTGGGTGCCGAAGTCCTCCGAGGTGAGCACCAGGCCGCGTCCGAAAAACTCCTGCCACATGCGATTGACGGTCACGCGCGCGGTGAGAGGGTTCTCCTTCGACACAATCCAGCGGGCGAGATCGAGACGGGTGGGCGTTCCTGAAGTCTTGAGCGGCGGCAGAAATGAAAACGTTCCGGGCGAGACCTCCGGGCCGAAGGTCCGGTAATCGCCGCCCACGCGCAGATGGGTGGGAGGAACGCTGGGATCGTCATGCATGGCCTGCGCCTGACTGTAGGGAGGCTGTTCGGCGGCAAGCGCGTCGAGTCTCACGCGCGCCTCGCGCAGCATCCCGGCAGTGGAGCGGTCCTTGGAATATTCCGCGCCGATTCGAGACAGGAACCACGCCGTCATGCGGTCGCGGTCGCGCGGCGAGCGTTTCTCCGGATCGTCGGTCAGCAGTTCATACGGGCGGTCGATGCTGGACGTAAAATCGGTCAGCGTGAAATCCCACTCCGGGCTTTCGCCGGGATGCTGATACGCCTCGCGCAGACGGCGCTCCCACATCGGCTGCAGCTCGGGAATCCAATATTTGTCGAGTATCCGCTGGCGCTCGGCGTAGTACTCGGGCCCGGGAGGCTGCTCGCCCGGCATCGGCGCATCGATGTCCTGCTCCTCGGCGTGATCGAAGAAGGCGAACAGGGAATAATATTCCTTTTGCGCGATGGGATCGAACTTGTGGTTGTGGCACTGCGCGCAGCCGGCGGTGAGACCGAGCCAGGCCGTGGAAACCGTGTTCGTCCGGTTGACGATCTGCTCGAAGCGGGCCTCATTGCGGTCCACGCCGCCTTCGCGATTTGTCAGCGTATTGCGCAAGAAGCCCGTTGCCACGCGATCGTCGATGGTCGGATTGGGCAGTTGGTCGCCGGCAAGCTGCTGAATGGTGAACTGGTCAAACGGCTCGTCGCGATTCAGCGCGTCGATCACCCATTGCCGGTAGCGCCAGGCCCAGGGCCGCGACAGATCCTTCTCATAGCCGTCGCTATCGGCGTAATGCGCCACGTCGAGCCAGGCGCGCGCCCATTTTTCGCCGTAATGCGGCGATGCGAACAGGCGGTCCACCACTTTTTCATAGGCGTTGGGGCTTTGATCGGCGGCGAATGCTTCCACTTCGGCGGGCGTCGGCGGAAGGCCGGTTAAATCGAGGCTCACACGGCGGATCAGAGTGCGGCGATCGGCCTCGGGCGACGGAGCGATGTTCTCCCTGGCCAGACGCTCCAGAACATACGCGTCAATGGACGTTTTCGAAGGCTTCTGAATCGGCTGAAACGCCCAGTGCGTCGATTTCGCCATGACCGCGGGAAACTTCGCGCCGGCGTCGATCCAGGATTTAATCACGCCGATCTCGGCGGCGCTGAGAGGCGCGCCAATCGGAGGCATCATGAACCCTTTTTTCGTGCTGGAGATTTTTTCGAACAGGCGGCTCGACGCGCTGTCGCCGGGTTTAATCACGCGGGCGGCGGAGGCGGCCGAGTCCAGCCGCAAATTGCTCATCTGCTGCGCCGGGCCGTGGCAGCCCTGGCAGCGGCGCTCGAAAATCGGCTGAACGTCTTTCGAGAAGTCCTGTGCCGGCGCGAGCGAAGCGGCCACCGCCAGCAACATGGCGACGCGGAGGTACATAATGAAACCTATTGTAAACCCATCCTTGGAAACACATGAGAATCACAAAAATCGAAGCGCATCGAGTTGAGCTGCCGCTCCACGAAGGCAGCTATAAATGGTCGGGCGGCAACGCGGTGGAGGTGTTCGATTCCACCATCGTGGCCGTTTCCACCGACGAAGGCATCACCGGCTATGGCGAAGTTTGCCCGTTGGGCTCGGCTTACCTGGCCGCGTACGCCAACGGAGCGCGGACCGGCATCGCGGAGCTTGCGCCGTCGTTGATCGGGCTCGACCCGACGCAGTTAGGCGTGCTGAACTCGCACATGGATCGCGCGATGAGGGGACACCCCTACGTGAAGTCGCCCATCGACGTGGCGTGCTGGGACATTCTGGGAAAATCGTGCGGCAAGCCGGTGGCGACGCTGCTCGGCGGGCGCTATGGCGAGGATTTTCCGCTCTATCGCGCGATTTCGCAGGAGGCTCCCGAGGCCATGGCGGAACGCGTGGCGCAGTATCGCGGCGAGGGCTACACGAAGTTTCAGCTCAAAGTGGGCGCGGATGTGGATACGGATGTGGAAAGGATTGTGGCGGCGTCGGAGGAGTTGGAATCAGGCGACATTTTGATCGCCGACGCGAATACCGGCTGGACGCAGCACGCGGCGATGCGCGTAGCGGCGTTCGTGCGCGACATCGACGTGTACATCGAGCAGCCGTGCCGCACCTACGAAGAATGTCTTTCGATCCGGAGGCATACGGAAAGGCCGTTCGTGCTCGACGAGGTGATCGACGATCTGGCGATGGTGGTGCGCGGACACGCAGACGGCGCGATGGACGTGATCAACCTGAAAATCTCCAAGGTGGGAGGACTGACCAAGGCACGGCAGATTCGCGATCTGTGCGTCTCGCTCGGGATCGCGCTGACGATTGAGGATACGTGGGGCGGAGACATCGTGACGGCGGCGATCGCGCATCTGGCGCATTCAACGCCTCCGGAGTTGCTGTTCACCTCGACCGATTTCAACAGCTACGTCACGGTGAGCACAGCCGAGGGCGCTCCCCGGCGCAAAGACGGGCGAATGACAACGTCGAGTGCCGCGGGGCTGGGAATTCAGCCTCGGATGGAGGTGCTTGGCCGCCCGGTTGTTTCCGTTGGAGCAAACTAACCTCTCCCAGCAGTCTGGTGAGCCGTCCATGCTCACCAGGCTGCGGAAGAATGGCCGCGTGGCGCGGGCTTCTGCAGCCGCGGTATCTCGCGGCAACTGAAGTTGCCGCTGCAAGCTGAAGCTCGCGCCACCATTGCGGCAGACTAGAAATGGAACCGTACGCTGCCGTACACCGTGAAGGGCGCAGCAGGGTAGGCCAGTTCATAGCCCCCGAACGACGTTCCAAAATAGCCGCCGGAGGAAACATAAAGGTACTCGTTATATTGCTTGTTCAGAACGTTCAGGGCATTCAGCAGGAGATCGAAATGCTTGAACGGCGCGGTCAGGCCCAGATTCAGCGTCCCGTATGAGGACATGGTGAGGTTGCTCGGCGCGCCAAGGTTGTTGTCGAAAATATGCTGCGTTCCGACGAATTGGAACGCGCCCACCGGGATGACCGTGACGCCGTGAAATAGCTTGAAGCTGTAGGTCGCGCCGAGATTAAAAGTAGACGAAGGGACGTAGGGCACGGAGGAGCCGTTGTAAGCAAGGCCGCTTACAACGTAATTGGTGTAATGAGCGCCCTCCACGTTGCCGTTCATGAAGACGTGGAGCCTCGGGGCCGGATCATCGTCCAGGAAGTAGTTCAGGCCCTGGTAGCGGGCAGCGCCGTTGGCCGCGATGGAAGAGCCATTGGCGAGGCCGATATCGATTTCCTGGCTGGAGTACGTCTCGCGGAAAAGATCCGCGCCGTAGATCAGGTTATTCAGAACGCCGCCCTTCCCTTCGGTGTGGATCTTGAAGCCGAATTGGCCGTAGCGGACGGTCGACAGGTGGTAGCTGTTCGGGTCGACGGACTGGAATAAACCTCCGCCGCCGCCCAGTGACGGGCTGCGCAGAGTTTCCAGGTAGCCTCCATAGAGAGTCACGTAGCGCAGCGGACGGTAGCTGGCGCTGACGGAAGGCTCGAAACCATTGCGGCGTTGGAAGTTATTGCAGGACGCACCTTGATCCTTGGTATTGCCGGGAGTGGCGGCGAGCGTTACCGGGCACTGCGTGGTAAGAATCACGCCTGGCGCGAAGTTGAAATCCTGAAGCGAATTATTGAAATAACTGGTGGAATAGCTCACCCACCGGATTCCGGGCGTGATCGTCAAGGACGACGTCGGGTGGAAGTTGTCCTGAACGAAGACGGCTCCGTCGTTCTGGTTAAAGTCGCCGGAACGGATTTTGCCGCCGATGTTCGCGGTGTTATACGACCCGCCATCAGCCGGGTTGTAAAAGTTATTGCGCGTGTTATAGAGCGCGTGAATGAAATATCCGCCGGCCGTGATCGTGTTCATGGAGATGTTCTTGGTGAGGCTGCCCTGATCGCCGTAGGTATCGGTGTGCGGATTGTTCCACTCGTACACTTGGGGACCAGGATTGTAGACGTCAGCCAGACGGTCGTGCAGGCGGCGGATGTGGGTGAACCACGTCAGATTCTGAAACTGCGTGGAGTCGTCGATGTGGATATTTTCGCGGGCGTGCAGGATACCCATCACGTTGACGTCGTATTTGTTGTAGTTGGCGTAGGGAAGGGTGCTGTAATAGCCGGAACTCTGCTGGCTGTAAACGGCGCCGGTGGGCGTTCCGTCCATGGTGACGCCGGCCACGGGCGTGGTGGGAATCACTTGGGCGCGATAACCTCCGCTGTGCACGTAGTAGCCGCCGAAATCGATGGTGTTTTGATGGAAAGACTTGAGGGTCTTGCTATAGATCGCCAGATCCTTGCTGGGGCTGCCAAAGCCGTCCGGGCCGTTGCGGAAATCGTCGCCCATGCCGCCGCCGCCGGCCAGAATTGTGGACCAGCCCTTCCAGACGGGGCTGGAGATGTCGAACTCGGCGTTCTTCTGGTTGTAGCTGCCGTAGGTGAGCAGCAGGTCGCCGTGGAGCTGATTGCCGGGCTGGAGCGGCGTAAACTCCACCGATCCGCCAACGTTGGTGTACCAGCGGTCGGCCGGATTACCGGGGCCGTAGGTCACGACGGTGTCCTGAATGAGCTGCATCTGCGGTACGGTGGCGGATTGCCACAGGCCGGTGGCCGGATCGACCACGGGGATGCCGTCGAAGGTGATGCCGAGGCTTGCGCCTCCGGTGTAGCCGTTATATCCGCCCCAGCCCTGATTAAGACCGTTGATCGAGAGCGTGTATTTCGTTGCGCCTGTATTGCCGTAGCCGGTGACGCGCGCGCCGGGAGCAAGCGCAAGCACCTGCGCCGCGCCGGCCACGGGTCCCAGCATGTCCATCTGCGTGCGGTCAATCACGCGCTCAGTCTGGTCGGACAGAAAAACGTCGTTCTGCGAAGGCTGCGCGGTTGCGCCGAGCACGGATCCTCCATTGACGACCACCGACTGCTGCACGGCGGAGAGAGACAGGGCGACGGGCGCGGCAAGAGTCTGGCCGGGCTGCAGCGCGAGGCTGTGTTCATAGGACTCGAAACCGGCCTTGGAAGCGCGCAGGCTGTACGTTCCCGCAGCCAGCCCCGTGATCTTGAAATTGCCGCTACTATCGCTAGCGGCCTGGGATGCGTTATGCGTCCCAACATTTATGAGCGTGATCGCCACATCCGCCACGGGACTTCCCGCTGGATCGAGCACCTGGCCGCCGATGACGCCCAAGCCTTGCGCGGCGCACAGCGCGGCAAGCGCGCAGCCAAAAGCGAAAATAGTGAAATATCGAGACAAAAATCCTCCTCAGGATTGCGGGCAGTGAGTTCAGCAAGGTCCGCGACAGAGCAGACCGAAAACGCTAGTTTTGCCCGGAATTGTTACAGAGCAAAGAAGGATGGATGAAAAGATAAATGCGGGAATTTTTTTATGGCCGGTTTCTCAGCAAAAAAAGCTACTATGCCATTAAGCGTATAAACATGATGGTGAATTGCCATCTTACTTTATATGCCAAAATAGCTAGTAATCGTGAATCGCGATCAATCGCCGGCTGAGGGCACGGAAGCGCCGGCGCGTTCCTCCATGGCCGAGCGGAGCATCATCGCCGCGGTGTACAGCACCACGAAAATCACCAGCCATTTCACGGCATACAGCGGCAGCGACTTGACGATATAGGCTGCAATCAGGACGCCAGGAATGCCGCCGAGGGTCAAGCCCAAGGCCGATTTCAGGTTGTAGCTGTTCTCACGCACAAAGCGGATGCTGCCGGTAGGCATCAGAAACGCGCAGGAGCCCATCATGATGGGAAACGCGACGGTGGGGTTCATGCCGAGCATCGCCACCAGGATCATGCAAGGCGCGAACAGGCCGATGCCGAGCGTCATGAGCGCGCCTAGCATAAAGTTTCCGGCGATCGCGAGGCCGAGTTTCGCTCCCGAAACGCCGAGCGCAACTCCTCCTCCGGGGATCCATTGGAGCTGCGAAAGCAGCATGAAGCCGGCGGCTCCGATCAGCGCGAGCCCCATGCCGATCTGCACCGTGCGGCGCGGCCACCGCGAGACGGTTCCCGCTCCGATCCAGGCGCCTGCGGCGGAAGCGGCAATCATGGCCACCAGCGTCACCAGATCCACCTGCACCAGGGCAATGTAAATGAACGCCTCGGCGACGGTGGGCAGCGCGTGGCCGACATTCATGGTGCCGGGGATCTGCTCGTCGGGCACCAGGCGGCGCAATTTGAAGATGGAACTGGTAGTGGCGAAAGATCCGATGCCGAGCGTATCGAGGAAATTGGTAAAAAAACCGATACCCGCGTCGAGCGGCGAGGGCAAGCCGGCGTGCATGCCGCGCTTGCGGGCCGCCGAGATCCAGAACAGGATAAAACACACCGTCACGATGCCGAGCGCGATGAAAAGTGCCGTCTTCATAAGGGCTTCATCAGAGTATAGCCGCTTATTACTGGACATCCATACCGGCATCGGCCAGAATGCTAAGGGGCCGCGGAGTGCCCTGGCGCCAGAGTTTGTGTGAAACGAGCGTCCTGGGAGCGAAGGGGACTTCAGGTTATGGCAAGACAGATTCTATGGGTGGCGGCGTTCGCCGGCTTGGTCTGGGCGCAAAAGGCCCCTCAGTCAAGCATGGAAGGCAACTGGCAGGGGACGCTGGACGCAGGGGCGATGAAGCTGCGCCTGGGGCTTCATGTCTCGAAAAGCGACACCGGCTGGAAGTCGACGTTCGACAGCATCGACCAGGGCGCGATGGGGCTGCCGGTGGCGAAGACCACCGTTACGGGGCCCGCGCTGCACTTTGAAATGCCCGCGCTCCATGCCAGCTTCGACGGGACGCTCAGCGCGGACGGCAAGCAGATCGCCGGGACGTTCACGCAGGGAGTGCCCTTGCCGCTTACCTTCCAGCGGGTGGAAACCGTGCAGACGTTGAAGCGTCCGCAGACGCCGAAACCGCCGTTTCCCTATGACGCCGTCGATGTGAGTTATGAGAACAAACTCGGGAAGCTCGCCGGGACTCTGACGATTCCTCGCGGGGCGGGGCCGTTTCCGGCGACATTGCTGATCACCGGTTCCGGTCCGCAGAATCGCGATGAGGAGTTGTTCGGGCACAAGCCGTTCTGGGTGATCGCGGACTATTTATCGCGGCGCGGCATCGCGGTGCTGCGCGTCGACGACCGCGGCGTGGGCGGCTCGGCCGGCAAGTCGCCGGAGGAGACTCTGGACGACATGGCGACAGACGTTCTGTCCGGCGTCGAATTTCTAAAATCCCGCAAGGAGATCAACCCGGGGAAGATTGGCGTCATCGGACACAGCGAGGGAGGCATTGTAGGGCCGCTGGCGGCGTCGCGGTCCGCCGATATTGCCTTCGTGGTGATGATGGCCGGGACAGGAGTGACCGGCGAGCAGGTGATGTACAAGCAGGCCGAGCTCGCGGCTGCGTCGATGGGCATTCCAGAGGCAGCGATCGCGCAGAACCGTGCGATCCAAGAGATGATTTTCGAGGCGATTCGCCAGGAAACGGACGAAAAGGCGGCAGTGGAGAAATTTCACGCCGCCTGGCGCAAGCAGCACGGCGCGGACCCGCCCGAATCGCTGGATGGGCAGGTGAAGGCGATGATGTCGCCGGAGATGCATTCGTTTACCTTTTACGACCCGGCCGGGGCGCTGCGCAAAGTGACAGTCCCGGTGCTGGCCATGAACGGATCGCGCGACGTTCAAGTGTCGCCTCAGCAGAATCTTCCCGCCATCAAAGCTGCGCTTGAAGCCGGCGGCAACAAGGACTTTAAAATCGTCGAACTGCCAGGCCTGAATCACCTGTTTCAGACGTGCCAGAAGTGCACCGTTGTCGAATACCCGGCGATTGAGGAAACGATTTCGCCCCAGGCGCTCGACGTGCTGGGCGCCTGGCTCGCCGCGCACACGCTCCGCTGAAACACCCGCCCAACGGGGCGAGGGTGATACGCTTACTTCTGAACGAGCAATGAACCCCCGCGAACTGATTATCCGCGACAGTGACGGAAAAAACGTGAATGTGCCTCTGGACCGGGACCGCATCACCCTGGGCCGCTCCAGCACTAACGAACTCTGCTATCCCGATGATGCCGGATTATCCCGCCAGCATCTTGCCTTGACCCGCAACGGCGATCAATGGCAGGTAGAGGATCTGGGCAGCAAGAATGGTACGGTTTTGAACGGCAAACGGATCGAAAAGCCGATGCCGTTCAAGGAAGGAGACCGGATTTCCGCAGGGCACCTGACGATTGAGTTTGCCGACTCGATGGCGGCCACCTCCAACACCGTGGTGTTCGTGGAGCAGAACGAAGCGTTTTCCAACACTTCAACCACGGTGGTGGCGAGCCTGGACGCGGTACTGGGGCCGCAGACCGACGACCTGAACAAGACCTACGTGATGCAGGGCAGCCCGCAGATGAGGGCGTTGATCCGCGCCGGCCGCGAACTGGCAGGGCATCGTCCCCTGGACGAACTCTTCACCGTGATCATGGACCTTTCGGTGGAGGCGG
Organism: Acidobacteriota bacterium; assembly: GCA_037439565.1. GTDB lineage: Bacteria > Acidobacteriota > Terriglobia > Bryobacterales > Bryobacteraceae > Palsa-187. The sequence goes on from JBBIVT010000002.1 coordinate 16,192, forward strand.
TAATGGCGGGCCGCGGCGTGCTGATGACGCTGGAGGGCGATCAACTGCAGGTCCGCGCGGCGCGGGGCGATGGGTTTCAGATTTCGAAAACCGTGCGCGAACGGGTGCTGAACAAAAAGGAATCCCTGCTGGTGCGGGACGCGCAGCTCGATTCGGCGCTGCGGCAGCATATGAGCATCGTGGAGCAGAAGGTCCGCAGCATGATGGCCGTGCCGCTGCAGACCAATGACCGTGTCATCGGCCTGATCTACGTGGATTCGCCGCACCTGATCCGCGAATTTTCGCGCGAGGACCTGAATCTGCTCACCGTGATGGCAAACGTCGCGGCCATCCGCATCGAGCATGCGCGCCTGAACGAAATCGAAGAGGCGGAGCGCGCCATGGCCAAGGATATGGAGCAGGCCGCGCTGATTCAGCAGGGACTGCTGCCGGCGAAACCTCCCATCACCTCCGGGCTCGACCTGGGCGGCAAGACCACCGCCTGCCGCACCGTGGGCGGCGATTATTACGATTACCTGAAGTTCCCGGACGGGCGCATCGGCCTGCTGGTGGGTGACGTGGCTGGCAAAGGCATGCCCGCCGCGCTGCTGATGTCGAGCTTGCAGGCCCGCGTGCAAGTGCTGTTCGAGGACGCCGACGATCTGGCGAAGAAGATCGGCCGGCTGAACAAGGCAGTTACCGCCAATTGCCCGGACAACCGGTTCATTACATTCTTCATGGGCATCATCGACCCAGCGACGGGGGACCTGGTATACACCAATGCGGGCCATAATCCGCCGGTGGTGGTGCGCGCCGACGGCACCGTTGAACTGCTCAAGGGCGCGGGCGGGGTGATCCTGGGCATCCTACCGATGGCCGTCTATCAGGAAGCGCGCGTCACGCTGAACCCCGGCGATACGCTGGTGCTGTTCAGCGATGGCGTGACGGAAGCGGCGGACCCCAACGACGTTGAGTTCGGGGAAGACCGGCTGGGCGAGCTGGTGGCCTCAATGAAAGGCCGCAGGGCAGAAGAGATCGTTCAGGCGATTCACGAGGCAGTAACGGCGTTCACCCAGGGCGCGCCCGCGGCGGACGATATCACGGTGGTGGTGGCGCGGCGGATTTAGGCGAGCGACGCGCCCT
>JBBIVT010000002.1:17413-42665 GCA_037439565.1 Acidobacteriota bacterium
GGCATGTCGCTGATGAGGATCGCCTCCGGCACCTCCATCAATCCCGCGTCGTGGGACATGCCGATGTGGATGACGCCGCTCGGTTCCTGGAACCTGATGCTGATGGCACTAGGCTACGCTGTCGACACGCAGCAATCCGGACCTCGGGGGGGCGACAAGCTCTACTCGCCCAACTGGTTCATGGCGTCAGCGGCGCATCGCGCGGGAGCAAAGGGCGCATTTCAGGCAGATGTGATGCTGAGCCTGGAGCCGGCGACGATCGCCAACGAGCGCTACCCGCTGTTATTTCAAACCGGCGAGACAGCCTACGGCCGGCCGCTTGAGGACGCGCAGCATCCGCACAATTTCGTGATGTCGCTGGGCGTCCATTACGCGTATGAGGCTTCGGAAAACACGACGCTGGACATCTACGCCGCGCCGGTGGGCGACCCCGCGCTGGGCCCGGTTGCCTTTCCCCACCGCGCCTCCGCCGACGACCTGCCCGAAGCCACTATCACGCATCATCTGATGGATTCGACGCACATCTCCGACGACGTGGTCACGGTGGGAATCACGCATAAACAAGTGCGCCTCGAAGCCAGCGGATTTCATGGCGCGGAGCCCGGCGAGAATCGGTGGATCATCCAGGCCGGGCCGATGGATTCGTGGTCGGCGCGAGTTTGGTATTTCCCGAGCAAGAACTGGGCGGCGCAGGTCTCCGTCGGGCGCATCGGACATCCCGAGGCTCTGGAGCCGGGCGACCAGGTGCGGTCCACGGCGTCGGTCTCCTATTCCAGGCCGATGGCGGGATCGAGCTGGTCATCGACGCTCGCCTGGGGGAGGAATCATAACACCGTATCGCAGCACGACACCGACGGTTACCTGGCGGAGACGGTTGTGCCCGTTTCGCGGCGGAATTTTTTGACCGGGCGTATTGAGTTCGCCGACAAGGACGAGCTGTTTTACGGTCAGCCGGGATTGGATCAGACGATTTTTCGGGTCGGCGAATACACAGCCGGGTACCGGCGCGACCTGGCGCTGTTTTCGCATATCGAAACAGGGTTGGGCGCGAATTTCAGCTTTTACACGCTGCCGGACGCGATCAAGCCCTACTACGGCAACCGTCCCGTCGGCGGCAATCTTTACCTTCGCTTTGGAATCAGGAGAAACCCATGAAACTAGTCATTTTCGCAATGGCGCTGGCCGGACTCGCCGCGGCGGACACCTTCACCGGAACAATCACCGACACGATGTGCGGCGCAAAACACACGATGATGAAGGATCAGTCCGACGAAAAATGCGTACGCATGTGCGTGAAGGGATCGAGCCAATATGCTTTGTTCGACGGCCAGAACGTCTACAAGCTGAGCGATCAGAAGAGCCCGGCTAAGTTCGCCGCACAGAAGGTGAAGATCACCGGAACGCTGGACGCGAAGACGAAGACCATCAGAGTGACTTCGATGGAGGCGCTACCGTAGAGTGATGTGGAGCGAAAGCCTGCCAGGCTAACGCCGGCTGAAGCGGGCGCGGCAGACTAAAGTCCGCGCCACAAGCTCCGCCTAAAACATTCCCCACAGCAGCTTTGCCGTCAGCGCGATCATGATGACGCTGGTGGCGCCGGCAACGGCGTTTTGCAGCATATTGTTCCGGTGTTCGTGCATCACGTGCTTGTTGTTGATCAGCGAAAGCATGTAAAACAGCACGAACGGTAGCAGGATGCCATTGGCCACCTGCGAAAGAATGATCACCTTGAACAGAGGCATCTTCGGGATGAGCACGAAGCCCGCGCCGCTGACGATCAAGAGGGTATAGAGGCCATAAAAAACCTTCGCTTGCGAGAATCGCTTTTCGACCCCCGATTCGAAGCCCAGTCCTTCGCAAACATTGTAGGCCGTGGCGAGCGGAAGAATCGCCGCCGAGAGCACCGACGCGTTGATCAGTCCGATGGCGAACAACGACGCGGCGAACCTCCCGGCCAGCGGCTTCAGCGCGACGGCCGCCTGCGCCGCGTCCGTGATTTTGCCTCCGCCCGCCTTGAAAATGGTGGCAGCGCAGGCGACGACGATGAAGAACGCGATGACGTCGGTGATGATGCAGCCGATGATCACGTCCCAGCGGCTCATCCAGTAACGGCGCTTATCGATGCCGGCCTCGACGACGGACGCCTGAAGATAAAACTGCATCCAGGGCGTGATGGTCGTTCCGATGAGGCCTACCACCATCATGGTGTAGTCGGGACTGCTCGACAGCACAGGCACCAGAGTCTGCCGCAGCGCGGTGGGCCAATCTGCTTTCACGAAAAACGCCGAGATCGGATAGGCGAAGTAGATCAGCGAAAAGATGATCAGCGTCCGTTCCACCGGCTTATAGCGTCCTTTGACGATCACGAACCAAACAATGAACGCGCCGATGGGAACCGAGATATACTTGCTGACGCCGAAGATCTGCATGCCGGAGGCGATGCCGGCGAACTCCGCCGCGATGTTGCCAAAATCGGCCAGGCCAAGAATCGCCATCGTGATGAAGGTCGCGCGCAGGCCGAACTCTTCCCGGATCAAGTCGGAGAGGCCCTTCCCGGAAATCGCGCCCATGCGCGCCGCCATTTCCTGAATAACGATGAGCGCGATGGTGGTGGGCACCAGTACCCACAGCATGGAATATCCAAATTCCGCGCCCGCCTGCGAATACGTCAGGATGCCGCCGGGATCGTTATCGACGTTCGCCGTGATGAAGCCCGGGCCGAGGATGGCGAATAGCGCGACCAGCCTCCACCGCATGGCGGCAAAGCCGGTGGGACGGCGCGACGGTGCGTTCTTGGACACTTTTCCGAGGCTACCTTAAACCGACCCTAGAACGCCACGGAAAAATTGTAACGATTCGGTTGCACAGGTGTCCCAACGGAACCGTTCCGCCCGGCGACGGCCTCGCGCCGCCATTTCCGATCGCAGCAAGGGCGATTCGAGTAAGCACGAAAGTGCGGTAGCAATCTCCGCGGCGCTCCGGGGATCGACAAAAAGCGTCGCATCGCCGGCGATCTCGGGCAGGCAGGAATTGTTTGATGTCACCACCGGAGCTCCCGCCGCCATGGCTTGCGCCACCGGGAACCCGAAGCCCTCGTACAAAGAGGGATACACGAACGCCGAAGCGCCCGCGGTCAACCCAGGAAGATCCGCTTCCGGAACATAACCCAGGTAAGTGGCCTCGGCTTGAACCCGCGCGAACGTGGACGCCGACGCCCAACCCTTCGGCCCGGCGATCAACAGGTCGAATTCAGCGCGCAGCGATGGTCTCAGCAGTTTCCAGGCGTCGAGCAGCGTGTCGAGATTTTTCCTCGGCTCGATCGCGCCCGTGTAAAGAACGTAAGGCCGGGGCCGGCTGGCGGGCGCAGCCTGAAAGTACGCTTCCGCGACCCCCGAATAGATCGTCCGGATACGCTCCGGAGCGATGCCGAGCGCACGGATGGCATCCTGACGGGTATTTTCGGAAACGGCGATCAAGCCGTCGGCGCGGCGGAGAATTCGCTCGCCGAAATCATGGTCGGTCGCGACATTGCCGGGCGAGTGAACTTCCGGCATCAACCAGCAGGTCAGATCGTGGACGGTAGCGGTCAACTTCGCGCGGCGCGGCGGCTGGCGCATCAAATTGGCAGCGTGAAAAATCTGTGACCCTCCAATCAGCCAGTCGATGCGAGGCAGCGCCGTCTCGTTCATCAGTTTGATCAGCGCCAGGCGGGCAATGGTTTGCGGACGCGAGAGCGCGCTCGACTCATGATCCAGTTGCGCGAGATCCTCCCCAAGAAGCGGAAACATACGGATCTCCTCGCCGGGGGCCGCGTGCTTCCGTAAATGGCGAAGCCAGTGCCAGACGTAATTTTTAACGCCGGCGCTGCGAACCAGCATGGAAGTGGCATCGACAGCTATTCGCATCGCAATTGAGGACTGCGCGCGGATGGACACGGTCCGAACTGGCGGCCCCGATCTCCCATTTATGGCTCCAACTGCTCTGGGAACACCGCATATCCAGTGGGCGGGGGAAACATCTGTTCCAGGGCCATCAGGCGCTTGCGAAGATAACGGCTGGGCAGTTGCCGGGGCCCGGTATCGACATCGATATCGCAGCAGATTCCGTGAAGATAGAGCGTCAACGTATCGACAAAGGACTGGCGCGCATATTCGCGGAAGGCGCGGCTATTCTGGACCGCGCCCCCGCGCGCATTTTGCGCTCGCCGCAGCGTCTGCTTCAACCGCCAGCTTGGCTCATCCACCTCTCCGTGCGCCTCGGCGTTCAATTCCTCGCGCAGAACGCGGGCGTAGACGGATTCTGTGTCCTCGGACCAATGATCGCCCGCCAAGGCCGCCAGCAGGTGATAGAGCAGGTAGTGATACTCGGCAACCTCCTGTCCCTTCAACGCGAAGGCCAGCACCGTTTCATCGCCCAGGCGAACGTGTGCGGACTTGGCGAGCTTTCCCTCCGGCGGCTTCTCGATGGAGACAAAGTCGGAGGCGTCGGTCTTGGCCCGGCTTTTGGCGCCGTGCGCTCCGTTGACTCGCTCCAGGTAAGGAACCAGAAGGATGGTGATTTTCGGTAACCCGGCTGTAATCGCGGGCGGCAGCGCCGCGACAGGCTCCTGTAAATATTCCTTCAGATCGTCCTCCGACATGGGAACGGAGGCGCAGAAGTACGAGAAGGTGTTGCTGAGCGGGATCAGTTCGCCGCGGAATCGCTCCGCGAATTGACGAACGCTCAGACGATTGAGATCGATTTGCCCCGGCATTGATTCGCTGCCCTTATTCTACTATTCCTGCCGCAGAGCCTCGGACGGTTCGATGGCGACGGCGCGGCGCGCGGGGATGAATGCGGAGATGGCGGCCACCAGAACGATCAGTCCGATGGCGGCGGCGATGGAGATCGCGTCCATGGGGCGCACGCCATAGAGCACGGGCGCGATGACACGCGCCGAGGCCGCGTAGGCAGCCAAGCCGAGGAGCACGCCGGGGACGACGCTGAGCACGACATCGAAGGAGATCATCTCAACGACGTTCGCCGGACGCGCGCCGAGGGCCATCCGGATGCCGATCTCACGAGTCCGCCGGGCGACGGAATAGGCCAGCATGCCGTAAAGTCCGATGGCGACGAGGATCGCGGAAGCAGCGGCGAAAACGGAGGCAAGCGCGGCAATCAGGCGTTCCTGCCAGAGCGAGATTTCGATGTCCTGCTCCATCGTACCCGCCTCCGATGGAGCCAGCCCCGGGCCGACGCTCGCCAGCATCGCGCGCACCTCGGAGATGACCGCCGCGGGATCGGCACTGGAGCGCAGGTACAGAGAACAGCTATCGAACTTATCCTGCACGCTATAGAACATGGGAGCCGCTTCCTCCCGCATCGAACGGAAACGGATATCTTTCACCACACCGATCACCTGGTAATCCGCGCCGGCGGTTTTGTTCATTCCCTGCCCGAACGTTTTTCCGATGGGGTCGGCGTTCGGGAAAAAGATCCGCGCGAAACTTTGGCTGACGATCGACGGCTTGGGCTTTGCGTTCAAATCGGCCGGCGTAAAATCGCGGCCCGCCACAATATGCATGCCGGCGTTTTTAAAATGATCCACACTCACCGAATCGAACGTAGTGTTTAGAAAATCGGCTTCGCGCAGGGGCGTTCCGGTGGGCTGGACCGTGGTCTTCGGGCCGATGCCGCGCATCTGCGGAAAAGACGCCACGCTGACCGCGTCCACGCCGGGCAGAGTCTTCGCATTGCGCACGATTTGATCGATGACGGCGGGCAGGTCGGCGTATTTCACGCCGGAAATAGTCGGATCGATCAACATCACCACCAGATTGCGGCGGTCGACGCCAGGATCGGCGGCGCGCAAATGATCGAGCGTCCGCACCAGCGCTCCTCCGCCCGCGAGCAGGATTGCGGACAGAGCAACTTGCAGCGCGACCAGTGCGATGCCGAGCCGGGACCGGCGCTCGCGCGGCCCTCCGCGGCCCATGAGGGAAGTAAGGTCCGCGCGGAAAAGATGCAGCGTGGGCACCAGGCTGATCGCCACCGCAGTCATCACGCATGCGCCCACAGCGAACCACATCACGCGCGCATCAGGCAACAGTTCGATCGACTGCGGATGCCGCGCGGGCAGGTACGCAAGTAGCACTGGGCCTCCCAAACGCGCGATCGAAAGGGCTCCGGCAGCGCCGAGAAGCGACAGCACCAGGGCGTCGGCGACAAGCTGGGAGGCGATGGTGAAGCGCGTCGCGCCCAGGCTCAACCGCACGGCAATGTTTTTTCGCGCCGCTTCCCCGCGGGCAAGCATCAGGCCGGCGATATTCGCGCAAACCAGCAGCAGCAGAGCGCCGACCGCTGCCATCAGGATCTCCACGCCCAGCGAAAATTGCTTTCGCATCCGGGAAATGCCGCGCGCAATTGGATCCAGCGTGACGCGGTTGCGCTTCTCGGCCTCGAAAAGCGCTTCCCGGTCCATCCCGGGAGGCGCTTCGGCCCATCCTTGTTCCACGAGGCTCGGATAGAGAGTTGCCATCTCAGCCGAGGCCTGCTCCAGCGAAAATTGCGGCCGCACGCGAACGAAGATCTGCGTAGTGTATGCGTTGCCGGGCGATTTGCCGAGAAGGTCGCGCGCTTCCACCGGCAACACAATGTCCGGCGCATTTTCGATCACGAGGTGATGAAAACCTCGCGGCGCGACGCCCACGATGGTAAAGGGGACGCCACGAAGGCGAATGCGTTCACCGATCACGCCTGTGCGGCCAGCAAAGGCTTTCTGCCAAAACGAGTAGCTCAGCACCGCAACCGCGGCAGAGCGGGCGTCCCGGTCGTTAATCAGGCGCCCCAAATGCGGCTTCACTCCCAGCACGCGATAAAAATTTCCGGAGACTTGGAGCACCGAGACATTCTGGGTACGATTGCCCAGCATCATCGACAATTCACCGTTCAACCCGGTAAAGACATCCTGAAGGCTTTTCGCGTGCCGCTCCAGCAGCGCCTGAAACAGGCTGGGAAAATTGGGTTCGAGGCTGCGAAAACCGTTGGGGTGGATGTCCTGCAAGCGCGCCAGTTGCTCGGGGTGCTCCACCGGCAGGTCCCGCAGCAGCAGCACGTCGACGGCGGTGAAGATCAGCGTATTCGCGCCGATGCCGAAGGCCAGCAGCAGCACGATGACGGCGGAGAATGCCGGATTGCGGGCGAGATTTCGGAGCGAATAACGCAGGGCTCGCATCACTTCACATTCTCATACCATTTCAAATTCGCCGTTGCGGAGCCGATGCACGCCAGATCGATCCGCCCATCGCCGTTCAGGTCCGCGGCAGCACAGGACGCGGCGGCCACGCCTCCTTCGTCCAGGATCCGGCGCGTCCAGCGGCCCTTTTCGTTCGTATAAATCAGCACCCGGTACGGTTTGCCGCGCATCCCGGCCACGATCCGGTCGCGGCCGCCGCCGTCCAGATCCGCGGTGAGAATCGTATGGCCGTCCAGCAGCGAATCGTCGATCACTTCGCGCTTCCATTGGCCGCGCCGCTGGCGATACACCACCACCTGGTTGCCGTGCCACGGCTCAATCGCCGCCAGAAACCGCTCCTTGCCGAGATGCCCGACGGCCAGGTCGCTCGATCCGCTTTTGGGCCACGGCTCGGGATTGCCTTTCGCGATTTCGCCGCGCGTCCAGGAATTGGCATAGCGATACAGATGAATGCCCGAAAACGACATCGTGAGGATGGCGTCGCGGCCGCTTCCATCCCAATCGACGATGGTGATGCCGTGCTGGACGCCCTCGTTATCGTTCGCGATGAGCGTGCGCTTCCATTCGCCCGGCCGGTAGTACACCAGCGGCACGTGATCCCGATAGTCCGGAGCGACCGCGTTTGAACCGATCAACGGCGCGTTGACCGCCACTTTCCTGCCCGAGCCGTCGATATCGGCCCAGCGGATGCGGTGAGAGGTGGGCAGGCGGTCGATTTCGGTGAGCGTCCAAGGCAGGCGCGGATCGCCGTTCGGCTTCAGGACCGCGACGATTCCCTTCGATGTCGCGTACTGCATCGTGAACCCGTAGGCAAGGACGATCTGGTTATCCCAGACGCCGAGGTTGATCATCCCGGTGAGGCCGGAGGCGATGATGTGGCGCTCCCAGCTTGGGTTTTCGTACCAGACCAGATCGGTCATCCCGCTTGCCAGCGCGATGAGATCCGGTTTGCCGTCGCCGTTCAGATCCGCCGCCACCACTTGATAGCCGCCCTTCAGGCCGGTCGCAATGACGTGCTCACGAAAGTTTACGGGGGGCGCCGCAGCCGCAATGACGATCCGCGCGTTCGCGCCGATGCCGAAAACCAGCGGCAACGCAATCGCGGGGGAAAGGAGATGTCGGAGCGCGCGCATTTGATTCGTTTTCCCCGCCCTTACGGGACGGGGCTGCAAAATCCGTGAGGCATGGTCATGGCTTGACGATCTTAAAATCCCACACCTGGGTATTGATATGATCCAAGCCTTCCGTATACTCCACCAGCGCATATTCTCCTGGAGAGAGATCTTTCTGCGGCCATATCTTGTAGACGTTATCGCCCTCTTGTTTCTTGAACGTCTCCACTTCGTGAAACTCCTGGGCGACTTCCTTGGACACGGGAATGATGTTCAGATTCTCCACCACACGGGAATTTTTTTTCGTCGGCGTCAGTTGAACCAGGCCGAAGCGCTCGAACTCGGACAGGCGAAAGTAAAACTCGGGGCGTTTATCCGTAATAGCCTTCGGAGCCGTATCGCCGTCGATCTCCAGCGTGGCCTTGCCGGAGACCATCGGGATCGGCGAGAGGGCTTTTAGCACCTGCCTGCGCTTGTCGTTGACGATCTTCGATTCGGCCACTTTGACCGCTTCCAGCTTGTCGTTGTGGATGTAATAAACGCCGGGCGCTTCCGGGATCTGCTCGACTTGCCGCACGGCCAGGCGCTCGGCTGCGTCTTCCTCCGCTTGCGCCTTGGCATCGGTCTTCAAATCCTCTTCGTGCTGCGCGATTTCCTTTTTCGTCCGCTCCAGGTCGACCATGGCAAGAGGAACCTCTTCCCATTCGCCCCGCTCTACGCTCATGTAGCTAACGCGGTCTTTCAGGATTTTGTACTCGCTGACCAGTTGATACGTGCCGTCTTTCAGGTAGAGACGAAAGTTCGCCCACGCCGCCGCGGCGAAGATCAGGAACAGAGCGATGCGCGAAATCATATACCCGCCTGCCTCTATTATTAAGGAATGCGCTATCGAAAACTTGGACGCACGGGCATCGAAATCAGTGACATCGGATTTGGGGCCTGGGGCATCGGCGGAAAGCAGTGGATGGGAGGATCGGACGAGGAGTCGCGCGCGGCTCTGAAGCGCGCCCTGGAATTGGGGTTGAATTTCATCGACACCGCGCTGGCTTATGGCGACGGCCACAGCGAGGAACTGGTGGGCGAGATAGTGCGCTCCGCGCCCGGCAAGGTCTACGTCGCAACGAAAGTGCCTCCCATGAACCGCGTGTGGCCGGCGAAACCGGGCGTCGGCATTGAGGACGTTTTTCCGTATGACTACGTGATCAAGTCCACGGAAGAAAGTCTCCGCAATTTGAAACTCGATTCGGTCGATTTGCAGCAGCTTCATGTCTGGAACACGGAATGGACCGGACGCGATGAATGGAAGCGCGCGTTCGAAGACTTGAAAAAGTCCGGTAAGGCGAAAGCCGTGGGCGTGTCCTTGAACGCGGGCGACCCGGATTCCGGCCTCGACCTGATCCGCACCGGCCTGTGCGACTCCGTGCAAGTGGTCTACAACATCTTCGATCAGTCGCCGAATGCGAATCTGCTGCCACTGGCCAAGGAATTGAACGTTGGCATCCTGGCGCGCGTGCCCTTGGACGAGGGAGCTCTGACGGGAACCATCACCGAAGATACGGTATTCGAGAAAGGCGAATTTCGCGACTGGTACTTCCGGGGCCGCGACCGCAAGCGGCAAGTCGTCGAGCACGTCACGGCGCTCCAAAGGGATTTACAAGGGGTTCAGGGCTCGCTGCCCGAAATCGCGCTACGGTACTGCCTGTCGCATCCGGCGGTTTCGAGCGTGATTCCAGGCATGCGCAAGATTCGAACGGTGGAATCGAGCTGCTCCGTGTCGGACCTGGGAGCGCTGCCAGCGGCTCTGCTGAAGATGCTCGAAAAACACGCCTGGGTGAAAGATTTTCATTCGTGAGAATCGGACTGCACACGTCCATTGCCGGCGCCCTGGAGAAATCGGCGCTCACGGCGGCGGAGTTGGGTGCGAACACCTTTCAGATCTTTTCGTCTAGCCCCCGGCAGTGGAAAGCGTCCGTGCCCAGCGCCGCAGCGATTAAGCTGCTGAACAACGCGCGCGAAAAATACGATCTCACGCCGCTGGTGATTCATGATAATTATCTGATCAACCTGGCGTCGGTGGACGAAGGCACCCGCGGCAAATCGACGGAGGCGTTTCGGGGCGAGCTCGAACGCGCGATCGCTATGGGCGCTGAATATCTGGTGGCGCATCCGGGCAATTACAAGGGACAAACGATCGAGCAGGGGATTTTTCATTTCCTGCAAGGCATCGCCGCGGCAGCCGAAGGGCTGAAGTTCGAGAAACTCATGCTGCTGGTGGAATGCACGGCCGGTGCGGGCGCGCAGATCGGCGGACGCTTGGAAGAACTGCACGTGATCCGCGAATACGCCGCGAAGATGACACATCTGCCGGTGGGATTCTGCCTCGATACGTGCCACCTGCTTGCCTCCGGCTACGATCTCGCCACCGAGGCCGGATTCAAGAAGACGGTCGCGGAAGCCGACCGCATCCTTGGGCTGGAACACGTCCGCGTGATTCACGCCAACGATTCCAAGGGCGCGCTCGGCTCCCACATCGACCGGCACGAACATATCGGCCAAGGTAAGATTGGATTAGACGGGTTTCGTCGCATTCTCACTCACCCGAAGCTTCGCCAAAAAGCCTTCATTCTGGAGACGCCGGTGGACCAGGACGGCGACGAGAAACGGAATCTCGACACGCTGAAGGCACTCTGGAAAAACCAATGGAAGAAAAAGTCTACGACCACAATCAAATCGAGTTGAAGTGGCAGGATCGCTGGAAGAACTCCGATATTTATAAGGCCGATCCCAACTCCGCCGCGCCCAAATACTACGTGGTCGAGATGCTTCCCTACCCCAGCGGACGCCTGCACATGGGGCACGTCCGCAATTACTCGATCGGCGACGCGCTGGCCCGCTATATGTGGATGCGCGGTTACAACGTGCAGCATCCCATGGGGTGGGACGCGTTCGGATTGCCGGCGGAAAACGCGGCAATCAAGGGCGGCGCGCATCCGCGCGACTGGACGGTGGCGAAGATCGCCGAGATGACGCGCCAGATGCACCGCATGGGCTTCGCCTACGACTGGGACTTGGAAGTCACCACCTGCGAGCCCGAATATTACCGCTGGAATCAGTGGTTTTTCCTCAAAATGCTGGAGCGAGGCCTGGCCTATCGCAAGCGCGCGATGGTCAACTGGTGCCCGGAATGCGCCACCGTGCTGGCGAACGAGCAGGTGGTGAACGGCTGCTGCTGGCGTCATGAAACCACGCCCGTGGAACAGCGCGCCCTGGAACAGTGGTTCTGGAAGATCACCGATTACGCGGATGAATTGCTGCGCGATATCGATGAAAAGCTGATCCACGGCTGGCCGGAACGCGTACTGTCGATGCAAAGGAACTGGATCGGCAAATCGGTCGGCTCGGAGATCGATTTCGCGCTCGAGGGGTCGGACGAGAAGATTCGGGTGTTCACCACGCGCGTGGACACGATCTATGGAGCTACCTGCATCATCCTCGCGCCGGAACATCCGCTGGCGGCAAAACTGCTGGACGAGGCGGGCAAGGCTCGCGCCAAGGAAATGATCGACGCGCGCGCCAACAAAGGGCCGGGCGACGTGGTGAAGGACGGCGCGCCCACCGGCGCGTTTGCCGTCAATCCCTACAGCGGCGCGAAATTGCCCATCTGGATCGGCAATTTCGTTTTGATGGACTACGGCACCGGAGCCATCATGGCCGTGCCCGCGCATGATGAGCGCGACTTCGATTTCTGCAAGACGTTCGGCTTGCCGGTGGTCCCGGTGATTCGCCCGGTGGACGGTGAGGCGAAGCTGCCCTTCTGCGATGACGGCATCGTGGAACATTCCGGCGAATATTCGGACTTTTCGAGTGCTGACGCCCGGGTCCACATGAACGCCCGCGCCGAGCGCGAGTGCTTCGGCAAGGCCGCTGTCACCTTCCGCATCAAGGATTGGGGAATTTCGCGCCAGCGCTATTGGGGCACGCCGATTCCGGTGATTCACTGCCCGAAATGCGGCGTGGTTCCGGTGCCCGAAGCGGATCTGCCGGTGGAGCTGCCATATGACGTCAAGTTCACCGGGAAAGGCCGCTCTCCTCTGGCGGAGCATCCGGCGTTCATGAACGTGAAGTGCCCTGTCTGCGGCGCGGACGCGCAGCGCGAAAGCGACACCATGGATACCTTCGTCGATTCGTCCTGGTATTTCTATCGCTACTGCGATCCGAAAAATGACAAGGCTCCGTTCGATTCCGCCAAGATCGCCAAGTGGTTTGAGATCGACCAGTACATCGGCGGCGTGACGCACGCTATTCTTCACTTGATCTATTCGCGCTTCTTCACCAAGGTGATGCGCGACCTGGGCCTGATCGCCAACGACGAACCGGCGGCGAATTTGTTCACCCAGGGCATGGTGCTGGGTTCCGACGGCACGGCGATGTCGAAATCCAAGGGCAACGTCGTCGATCCCGAGGAGATGATCGAGAAATACGGAGCGGACACCTGCCGCTTGTTCGTCCTCTTCGCCGCCCCACCGGAGAAAGACATGCCGTGGATCGAGGCGAGCGTCGGCGGCCAGAGGCGGTTTTTGGAACGCGTCTGGAAATTCGTCACGCGCAATCTGAATCGCGGCGCCGCGGGTGATCCCGCCGCGGATCGCCGCGCCCTGCGGAAATTGCATCGGACCATCCACAAGATGACCGACGATTTCAGCAACCGCTGGCACTTCAATACGTCCATCGCGGCGCTGATGGAACTCATCAACACTCTAAGTGAAGAGGAGGCGGGACTCTCGCGCGCCGCGATCGACCAGATCCTGCCTGCGCTGGTGCTGATGCTGGGACCGTTCGCTCCCTATATGGCCGAGGAGTTGTGGGAACAGTTGGGCCGCACCGGTCCGGTGTTCCGGCAATCCTGGCCGGCATATGACGAGTCGCTCGAAAGGGAGGACGCTGCGGAAGTGGTGCTGCAAGTCAACGGCAAGGTTCGCGGGCGAATCTCGATGCCCTTCGGCGTGCCGAAGGACGAGCTGGAGCGGCTGGCGCTGGCCGATCCGAAGACGCAAGCGTCCATCGCTGGCAGGCAGGTCGTGAAGGTCGTCGTGGTGCCGGACAAGCTCGTAAATATTGTCGTAAAGTAAAGCGATGGCCACGCGGGCTCTGATTCCGATGGAAGTCTATTTGACCTCCACCTAACCGTCTAGACTGCGACTACGTCGACGGCGAGGTTGCGAGCCACTCCGGAGATCTGCGCCGCGTCACGGACGTGCTCCGCTCGGAGAATCCCTTGCTCGAAGTGCCCCTGGCCGAAATCTTCGTTTAATTCCAGTACAATGGTCCACGCCATGGATACTCATCGTAGGGATTTCCTCAAATCATCCGCTACTCTAGCGCTCACTTCGCAGATTTTCACCGGCAACGTGCGCGGCGCCAACGACCGCGTCTCCGCTGCCTTCATCGGCATGGGCAAGATGGGCCGCTCCAACCTGTCGCATGCCATGCGCCAGGACAACCTGAACGTCACCGCCGTGTGCGACATCTTCGACCGTAATCTGAACCTGGCCGTCAAAGCCACGGAAAAACAGCCTGGCGGACCGGCCAAGGGGATTCGCGACTTCCGCGAAATTCTCGCGGATAAATCGATCGACGTGGTCTGTATCTCCACGCCGGACCACTGGCACGCCTACATGACCGTCGAGGCGTGCAAGGCCGGCAAGGACGTGTACGTCGAAAAACCCGTCTGCACCGTGGTCGACGAAGGCGTCAAGATGGTCCAGGCGGCGCGCAAATACAACCGCGTGGTTCAGGCGGGTACGATGCAGCGCTCCGCAATCCACTTCGCCAAGGCGGCCGAGATCGTACGTAGCGGCGAACTAGGAAAGGTCACCTTCGTACGCTGCTGGAATTACGGCCACGCCGATCCCGAAGGCATCGGCAACCCGCCCGATCAGGAGCCGCCCGCGACGCTCGACTGGGACATGTGGCTCGGACCCGCGCCCAAGCGCGCCTATAATCCCAACCGCTTCGGCGTCGATCCCCAGGACCGCTATTTTTCGCGTTTCCGCTGGTTCTGGGACTATGCCGGCGGCATGATGACGGATTGGGGCGTCCACTGGCTCGACATCGTGCAGTGGGCCTTCGACGAGGGCATGCCGACGGGGATTTCTGCCTTCGGCGAGAAGTTTTGCCTGAATGACAATCGTGAAACGCCGGATACCTTGCAGGTGACCTACGAGTATCCCGGATTCATCGCGACCTATGAAAACCGCGAGTGCAACGCGCAATCGATGTTCGATAAGGGCGGCGGGATCTTATTTCACGGCACCAGGGGAACCATGTTCCTGGACCGCGGCGGCTACAAGGTCATTCCCGAAAAAGGCTCGACGCTCGAAGCGTCGGAAATGAAATCGACCAGCGGCGGCAATCGCGAACACTGGGCCAACTTCTTGGACTGCGTAAAGACGCGCGAAAAACCCACCAGCGATATCGAAAAGTGCCAGCATTCCACCACCACCTGCCTGCTGGGGAACGTCGCGCTGCGCAGCAAGTTACGGTTGGACTTCGACGCACAAAAATGGACGGTCGCCCAGGCCGAGGCAAAAAAGTACCTGACGCGCGAGTATCGTAAGCCCTGGAAACTCGTGGTGTAGCGGCAAGCGCTGGGCGATGATGCGCCGAATCCCCGGCGCTCGGAATCAACTCGCGGCTGGAAGGTGGGCAATCCAGGCTTTTTCGCACTGTCCCTTGCGACAATCATCAGACGCTTCAATCTAACGCTGCGGCCCCAGGGACTTCGTCGCGCCATCGATCAATGCCTGCTTTTCGGCCTCGGTCAGCTTTGCGTTCGGGTGCATGGGCAGATAGAACCACGGGGGCATGTCTCCGGTCTTCACTTCCTCGGCCACGTCCTTGGCGTGCCTCTGCGTCTGGTCCCAGCGAGTGAAATTTAAATGGGCGCGGCCCCCATTCACGTCCCTTTGCACCAGCCAGGATACGGGAGCGACGTTGGAATACCACGGCCACACACTCTGGTTGCTGTGGCAATCGAAGCAGGCGCGGCGCACCAGATCCCTGGTGGCTGGCGAATCCCAGGCAGGCTCTTTGACAGAGTCCGGATTGGTGTGGTCGTGCCCAAAAGGGATGAATTGGATCAACACCGCGGCGAGGCCCAGCCATAGGAGGATCTTCATCTCAAGATGATACCTCTCACTGCTGACATCCATCACCGTGTGTCATGCATTGGGCGCTTGCGGGCAGGGGCGCCTATGACCGGAACAGAACGTTCTCGTTTTCAAACGTCCTCGTGGCGACCCAGAAGGCGATTCCCGCGTACACCAGATTCGCCACCGTAGTGATCGCGAAGTTTGTCATCGTCGCGTCCCCCAGCAGGATTCCGCGGATGATCTGGCTGGCGTTGAAAATCGGGATCAGGCATAGCAAGGGCGTGACCTTGATCCCGGCCAGCCCTCCCATGAGGGCGGGGAAAATCACCGCCATCAGCAGCGGGGTCAGGTAGCTTCCCGCCTCCTTGGCGCTTTTGGCGAACAGGGCAATGGCGATCATCAACGAGGCCGCAAATACCGCCAGCGGCAGCAGGGTGATGACGATCATCGCCACTGTGTGGGCGTCCAGGGGAATCGTTGCGAACATCTCTCGCGCTTCGGTGGACTTGCCGCCGAGGCTGCTGCCCTTTAGAGAAATCACCAGGCTGCCGAGCGTGAGAATCGCCGTCATGAAAATCGCCGTCATCGCGGCCAGGCCCTTGCCGATCACGATTTCCTTTCGATGCGCGGGCGCGGCGAGAAGAGCCTCCATCGTCTTGCGCTCTTTTTCGCCCACCGTCATGTCGATCACTGGATGCATGCCTCCGCTGAACATCATGAGCAGCAACAGATAGCCCAGCATGCTGCCCCACATCATGCCTGCCATTTTTCGCGCGCCGGCGACGTTGTCGCGCTTCACCGTGAACGGCGTCAACACGCTCGGCGAAATGCCGGATCCCGCCAATGCTTCCCTCACCTTGGCATCCTTCAACGCGTCCAGGGCGGCGCGCACGCGCTCCGCCGCCGCGCTCGAGGTGGGGTTTGAACCGTCCAGGACGATCCGCACCACTGCGCCCGATTCCTCCACGCCCGCGGCCGCCGTCTTGTTCAGCACCGCTTCCTTCAAATCGTCGCCCGGGGCGACCGAAATGCCGGACTTCTCCAGCGCTTCGCGCACGGCCGGCGACAACGACTTCACCGCGACCGCCATGGACCTGGCTTCCTGCGCGGCGTTTTCCTGCACACGCGAAATCAACCGCGTACTGACGTTGAGGAGCAGCGGAATCAGCAGCACCGGCAGCAGAACCATGCTGATCATGGTGCGCCGGTCGCGCGTCAGGTCCAGGATCTCCTTGCGGTAAATCGCCACGATCATGGGCAATCGCATGCTATGCCTCCACCTCCAGCAGGCTGAGGAAAATCTCGCGCAACCGCTGCTTGCCGGTCGCCTGGCGCAGTTCCTCCATCGTGCCGGTGATCTTCAACTTGCCTCCGTGGATCACGCCGATGCGGTCGCACAGGTGCTCGGCTTCCTCCATTACGTGCGTGGAGTAGAGCAAGCACTTCCCGTCTTTCTTTGCCTCGACGATGGCTGTTTCGATGGTCTGCGCGGTTGGAACATCGAGGCCGGAGGTCGGCTCGTCCAGAATCAGCACCGGCGGATCGTTCAGCATGGTCCGCGCAATGGCCGTCTTCTGCTTCATGCCTGTGGAAAGCTTGTCGGTGCGCACACCGGCGAAGGCGCTCATATCGAGCATGGTCACCAGTTTGTCGATCCGGCTGGCGCGCCGCGCCGTATCCATGCCGTTCAGCTTGCCGAAGAAGTCCAGAATCTCCACCGGTGTCAAGCGGCCATATAGGCCCATATCCCCCGACAAAAATCCAATCTGCTCGCGGACTTTTTCAGGCTCGCGCACGATGTCGAAGCCATTCAGCGTCGCGGTTCCCGAGGTCGGTTTCAGTAGCGTGGCCAGAACGCGCAGTGTCGTCGTTTTGCCAGCGCCATTCGGCCCCAGCAGTCCGAAGACTTCGCCTGAGTGGACCTCGAAGCTGACGCCGTCCACCGCCAGCCGCTTGCCGCGCTTCGGATCTGCGAACTC
This sequence comes from Acidobacteriota bacterium, assembly GCA_037439565.1. Lineage (GTDB taxonomy): Bacteria > Acidobacteriota > Terriglobia > Bryobacterales > Bryobacteraceae > Palsa-187. The sequence continues at coordinate 34,890 of JBBIVT010000002.1, forward strand.
CTTCGTCAGCCCCTTGACCTGGATCACTGGATGCTCGACTGGATGAATTGCGTAATATCGCCTTTCAGTTTTTTATGCGACGGCACGTCGATGTAGAACATGTGGCCTGCGTTGTAATACTGGAACACCACGTTTTTGCGCACGCTCGGATGAAGCTCCATGTGGTTGAAGGTGTATTCGGCGGCGAAATAGGGCGTCGCCATGTCGTAATAGCCGCAGCCGACAAACACTTTCATGTGCGGATTCTTGGCGAAGGCGCTGCGCAGCGCATCGGACACGTTCACGTAGCGATTTTCGTTCTGCTGGCCGTAATCCCAACGCAGAATTCCTCCCCCTAGCACATAGTAGACCGCGTCTGTTTTGTACCCCAGCTCCGAATGCACGTATTGATTGAACATGGCCGTGTACGGCGGACGAATCGCGCTCATGCTGGGGTCGAATTCCGCCGCCTCGCCGGTGTTCAGCGGCGCAGGACCGGTCAGGCGGCTATCGAGTCTGCCGGCCATCATTTTCTGATCCCGCAGGAGCTCACGCAGGTAATGCATCAGCTCCATGCGCAGGTCGGACTGGTCGACGTACTTCGGATCGACGCCCGTCAGCCGTGCGAGCTTGGCCACGATCGCTTTGTAGTCGGCATCGGACAGTTGCGTGCCTTTCGCCAGAGCCTCGTTATAAGGTCCGATGGCGAGCTTTTCCGCTTCTTTAAGAGTCGCTTCCAGGTTCTTCTGAAGCTCCGGTGCGAGTTTCTTGTGATAGAACGCGGTGGCGGTGTAGCTCGGCAGATAGAGCATGTAGGGGAGGTCGTTGCCGTGCGCGAACTCCAACGTCTCAAAGTTCAGGACCGAAGACAGAAGAATCACGCCATTGAAAGCCACGCCCTGTTCCACCAGGTATCCGGACAGTGCGGACGCGCGCGTGGTTCCGTAGCTTTCTCCCGCCAGGAACAGAGGCGAGGCCCAGCGCTCATTGCGCGTCAGAAACAGGCGGATGAACTCGCCCACGGATTCCACGTCGCCCTGGAGTCCGTTGAATTTCTGCTGCAGCGTCCGGTTCAACGCGCGGCTATAGCCCGTTCCGACCGGATCGACAAACACCAAGTCGGTTTGATCGAGCCAGGTATTGTCGTTATCGACCAGTTGGTAAGGAGCGGCCGGCAACGCGCCGTCGTCCATCATCTTCACGCGCTTCGGCCCGATGCAGCCCATGTGCAGCCAGACGGAAGCGGATCCGGGGCCGCCGTTGAACGCCACCGTCAATGGGCGCTTTGAGGCGTTCGTCGTTCCGTCCAGGGCGTAATAAACATAAAAGAGATTCGCGTCAATTTCGCCCTGCGCGTTCTTGATCGGCATCATGCCTGTGGTGGCCGTATAGCTGAGCGTCTTGCCGTTCGCGTGAATCTCGTGCTTGGTGACGATGGGCTTTTCTTCCACCAGCGGCTTGTCGGCAACGGGAGCGGCCGGTGTCGCGGGTGCTTGAGCGGATGCGCCGCGTCCTCCACCTCCCGGCGGCTGGGCGATTGCAAGTGTGGCGAGAAGAGGAAGCGCGATTAGGGATTTCATCAACGCTAGGCTATCACGCGAGGCGTTCTTCCGGAGCCGTGAAGCGGACGCTACGCATGTCCCGCAAAGCGCTTTCGCACCCCGAGCGCCAGCGCCAGAATTGTTGTCAAAAACAGCACCAGCGAACTGGGTTCCGGGACGGGCGCTGGATCGATGAGAAACTCCTGCACCTGACCTGTAGCCGTTACGGGGCCTAGGTTGGTCACGAGATCGTAGCGGCTGAAATCAAGACTCGTGTAGTTGTTTTCGGCCATCTGTAACCAGTATCCAGAGCTGGGCGTCGGGGCATTGGGGTCGAACAGTTGCCAAATGGTCGCCTGAATATCTCCATAGCTGTTCGGGTTGGAAGCATACTGCGTCGTGAGCCAGGCCGCTTCCTCGTAAAGTTGCCGTCCGTCCGGCGGCCCAACGATCCCACCAAAGCGGGTGTTGCTCAAATCGCCGCTGGTCAATGGTGTCAAATTCGCCTGCCAGGATTCGCCAAAATAAACTTCGTTCGCGAAGTCCACGCAATACAGCGTTACCGGACTCCCGTTGATGGTTCCGTAATAGGGGCCGACGTAATAGCCGAAATCCGCCACGCCATTGACGCCCGTAAACGTTACGTTGACATCGGCAAACGCCGAAAGTCCTCCCAGCAGCAAGCAGGACAGCAGGGAAAATGTCTGTCTCGTCATGCTCTGATGATAGGAAGCTGCCGGGCTGTGACCCATGGACCTCAGGGTTCAGTTGTACTAGGACTAACCTGGAACCAAAGCGTCCTCCACCTCCCGGCGGCTGGGCAAACGCAGGCATGGTGAGGAAGCGCGACTACGCAGCACGGAGATCCTCGTCGGATTTGTGGCGCATCGAGAGGATGCGATCCGTATCCTCGTTAAGCTCGATTTCGCGACGAACCATGCCGCAAGAAAGGCACGGCGAAAGTTTACGGATTCTGAGACAAATCCGTGTAAATCACGCCCAGCGGCGCTTTGAACTGGAACATCGAATCCGCAAGCTGCGGATTCCGCTTCTCTGCCGAAAACGCGAAGTCGAGTTGCGAGCCATCGGTGCCCTTCACGTTCAGCCAGCGGATGGTGAAATTAGGGTCCACCAGGAACGTCACTTCGGTGTAAGGCATCTTGTCCGATTTCGGAGTGGCCGTCAGGAACGTGCTGGGGCCGTCCGGCAGGGTGCGGAAGTCGCGGAAATCCTTCTCGAAGTCCAGCTTCCCCAGCAGAAACGCCAGTGGCGCGCGCATGTCTTCGGAGCCCTTCAAACTCGCCTTCTCAAAGCGATTTTGATCGGGGAAAAAGGAATACGCGAACTTGCCGTCGCTGCCGAAAAGTTTTCCGGGCGGCGAAGAGTACTCCCAGCGCATCCGCCCGGGCTTGCGCAGATACAGTTCGCCCTTCTCGACGCGCTTCCGCCCTTTGTTCGTGTACGTTTCGGCGAAGGAGACTTGCAGGCTTAGGGTATGGTTGTAGCGATCCTCCACGCCTTTCACCATGCGCGCGACGGTATCCGCCCCTTGCGCGCTAGGGAGACAGACGATCCACGCTCCAACCACCATCGCGACGCCGGCGATAGCGCAGGCGGTCGTGAAGCCGGAACTGGCCGCCTTGCCAGAACTCGATTTCGCTAGGCTCGACACGGAAACCTCCCCAATGTAAAGGACGCGGCGGATTGCCGTCAGGATACGCTTGCTCAAGTTTCTTTAATTTCTCCAGTAAGACCTCGCGTGAGGCGATGACCGAGCTTTGTTTGGAAACAGATGCGCTGAATCGGCTACCCAGGGGGCGGCTCTGAAAGTACGCGTCGGACTCTTCCGCGGTAACCTTTCTCACCCGTCCGGTGATGCGGATCTGCCGTTCCATCGGCTGCCAGAACAACACTAGCGCCGCGTGCGGGTTTTGCGCCAGTTCCCGGCCTTTCCGGCTCTGGTAATTCGTATAAAATACGAAGCCGCGCTCGTCCCACCCTTTTAGCAGCACCATCCGGGCCGACGGCTTGCCGCTCTTCGTTGCTGTCGCCAGAGTCATGGCGTTGGGCTCTTTCAAGGCGGTTCGCTCCGCCGCTTCGAACCATTCGCTGAACAGCTTGATTGGATCTGGATGCACCAACTTCCAGTGTAAGCTGAAGGCATGAAGAAAACCGACGACGAGTGGAAAAAGGAACTGACGCCGGAGCAGTATGCCGTCGCCCGCCAGTGCGGCACGGAGCCTCCATTCACCGGCAAGTACTGGAATCTTCACGACGACGGAACTTATCATTGCGTCTGCTGCCACGCCGAGTTGTTCAGTTCTGAAACCAAGTTCGAATCCGGCAGCGGCTGGCCCAGTTTCTATGCGCCGATGGACGAAAAGAACCTCAAAATGATCGAGGACGTGAGCCATGGGATGCGCCGCATCGAGGTCCAGTGCGCGCAATGCGGAGCGCACCTGGGTCACGTCTTCCCCGACGGCCCCCGGCCCACGGGCCTACGCTACTGCATCAACTCGGCGTCGCTCCATTTCGACAAAAGCTAATGTTCACCGGCCACTACAGCGGAAGCTTCGCCGGCAAGGCGCTGGATCGGACGATCCCTTTGTGGGTGCTGTTCGTCGCCGTGCAGTTGCTCGATTTTGTCTGGTCGATCCTCGTCCTGCTGGGGATCGAAAAGGTCCGAATCGTACCCGGGTTCATGGCCGCGAGCGCGCTGGATCTTTATTTCATGCCGTACACGCACAGCCTGGCGGGAGCGCTGGCGTGGTCGCTTCTCGGCGTCGTCGTGTTTCGCCTGTTTTGGAGGAGTTCCTGGCAGGCGGCGGCGATCGTCGGCGTTGCCGTGTTCTCGCACTGGATTCTGGACTTGCTGGTGCATGCGCCGGATTTGCTCATCTATGGCAATCTGAAGGCGGGATTCGGCTTGTGGAACTACTTCTGGCCCGAATTTGCGCTGGAAATCGGGTTGCTGGCCGCAACCATCGCCTGGTATCTGTCCGCAGTCACGTCGCCCGCCGTCAAGCGGCGGACATGGATCTTATTCGCGATTCTCCTCGTCTTCCAATGTATTGACAAGTTCGGTCCGCCGCCGGGATCGCCCGCGCAGGCGGCCGGTTCGGCGTTGGCTGCCTACGCCGTCCTGGCCGCGCTGGCTGGTTGGGCGGGCCGGAGTTCGGAAAACAAGGTAGCCTGATGGCAGGAGTGATTTCGTGATGCGGTGTCTTGCTTTCGTGTTCTTCGCTCTCATTCCGGTGTTCGCGCAAACGCCGGCCGTGCCTGCGCTTGCGTTCGAGGTCGCGTCCATTAAGCCGTCAGGCCGGCTGGATCCGATCGCGATTCAATCAGGCAAGATGCGCATCGGCATGAAGGTCGACGGCGCGATCTGCAGCATCGGCGCGTTCTCCTTGCGCGACCTGATCCGCACGGCTTACGAAGTGAAGGATTTTCAAATCACTGGCCCCGATTGGCTGGGCAACCCGATGACCGCCGAGCGCTTCAACCTTGAAGCGACCATGCCCGAAGGGGCCACGGAAAAGCAGGTTCCCCAAATGCTCCAAGCACTACTGACCGAACGCTTCAAACTAATCGTCCACCGGGACGAAAAGGAGCAAGCGGTCTACGCTTTGGTCGTTGGAAAGGGCGGTCCGAAGCTTAAACCGGCTGAACCGGATCCTGCCGCGCCCGAAACTCCCGAGGAGCCCAAAAAAGGTGAGACCGTGGTCGGCCAGGGATCGAGCCAGGTGAAGATGAGCGGCAGTCCGATGGATCCCAAGGGCATGACCATCAAGGGCGGCCCGCAAGGCCAGATGCGCATGACCATGGCTGACGGCAGGATGCACATGGAGGCGGCGAAAATGACGATGGCCGCGCTGGCTGAGATCGCCACGCAGTTCGTCGGCAAGCCAGTGGTGGATAGGACGGAACTGAAGGGCGCTTACCAGGTGGCGTTCGACTTATCCATGGACGACCTGAAAAATGTCGCCCGGGCGATGGGCGCAGGCGGCGCGCCGGGAATGGAAGGGCCAAAGGCGGGAGAGGCGTCGGACCCCTCGGGTTCATCGATCTTTACGTCCGTCCAGCAGATGGGGTTGAAACTGGAGTCGCGCAAGGCCCCTCTGACGATGGTTGTCATCGATCATCTGGAAAAAACACCAACGGAGAACTGACTAGCCCAATAGGGCCTTTTGCGCTCCCGCGTGCGCGCGGGCGGCTGGATGAATGCCGCGCGCTTACGTCACGACGTTCGGCCCGTCGATCCCGAACCGCTTCTTGATCTGCAACAGCTCATCCGCCGCCCGCGACAGGGGCGCGAGCGCTTCCACTACATCCTCGTCGACACTGTCTTTTTGGAATCGTTCCAGGTAGAGCCGCAGCGTCGCGCCTTCCGTACCAGTGCCGGATAGGCGGCAGACGATTCTGGACCCGTCGCCGAACATGACGCGAATGCCGGCATGCTCGCTCAGGCTGTTGTCCACCGGGTCGCGATAGGCGAAGTCGCCGGCCGCGGCTACCGGGATTCCCGCCAGTGATTTCCCGGCGAGCGTTGGCAGGCTGGCGCGCAGCTCCACGATCATGGCTGACGCGGCGGTCGCTTCCAGAGCCTCGTAATCATGCCTCTGGAAATAACTGCGGCCGAATTTCTTCCAGTGCGCGTGCGCCACTTGCGCCACGGACTTCTTCGTCGACGCGAGAATAGACAACCAGGCAAGCGCCGCCCACAAGCCGTCCTTTTCCCGCACGTGATTCGATCCGGTGCCGAAGCTCTCCTCGCCACACAGCGTGCATAAGCCGGCGTCCATCAGATTGCCGAAATACTTCCACCCGGTGGGTGTTTCATAGCAGCGAATCCCCGCCGCGGCAGCGACGCGATCCACCGCCGTGCTGGTGGGCAGCGACCGCGCCACGCCCGCCAGGCCGCTCCTATAGCCGGGAATGCACGCTGCCGCATGCTCGGCGATCATCGCCAGCGAATCGCCCGGACTGACGAAGAAATTCCGGCCCAGAATCATGTTGCGGTCGCCGTCGGCATCGCAGGCCGCGCCGAAGTCGGGACCGCCGGCCGCATTCAGTTTGGCCACGAAGCCGGCCGCGTAAACCAGATTCGGATCGGGGTGACCTCCGCCGAAATCCTCCAGTGGATTCCCGCGCATCACCACATCTTTCGCGCCCAGGCACTCCTCGAAAATATGCTTCCCATAAGGCCCGGTGGCTCCGTGCATGGCGTCGAACAGCATGCGGAAGCCACCTGTCAGATACGCGCGCAACAAATCGAAGTCGAACAAGGACTGCATCAGCTCCGTGTAATCCTTCAACGGATCGAACACCACGACCTTGGCGCCGCCGATCTCGACCGTGCCTTCGCGATCCAGATCCACATCGGCGTGATCGACGGTGAGGTAGCGGTCGATCTCCAGCGTCCGGCGATAAATTTTCTCGGTGAGCGGCTCCGGCGCGGGGCCTCCGTTCGTGCCGTTGTACTTGATCCCGAAATCACCGCCGGGTCCGCCCGGATTGTGGCTCGCCGAAAGAATCAAGCCGCCCATCGCTCCGCGCTTGCGGATCACGGCGGACATCGCCGGCGTCGAGAGAATGCCTCCGCGCGCCGCCATGATCGTGCCGAACCCGTTCGCGGCGGCCAGGCGCAGAATCACCTGAATCGCAGGACGATTGAAATAGCGCCCATCGCCGCCGACCACCAGAGTCTTGCCTGCGCGCTCCGGCAGCACATCGAAGACCGACTGAACGAAGTTTTCCAGATATCGAGGCTGAGTAAACTGACTGGTCTTTTTTCGCAGCCCGGATGTACCCGGCCTCTGGTCCTGAAACGGAATGGTTGGGATGGTACGCATTCGGCTATAGCGTATCATCGCGGATTGTTTGCGCGATGATACGCGAGCCGCGTCTAGCCAATCAGGGCGTTAAACAGCAGCTTGAACGTCCCATAGGTCTGCGCGCGATGCTGCGTGCGGAAGCCCACCACGATCACGCGGCCCTTGCCCACGCCGGCCGCCACCATGGCCGCTTTTTTGGAGAGATTCTGTTCGCCCACCAGCCAGCCGCTTTGCAGAATCTCGCGGTCGGCGTAACGCGCGATTACGCGGTAATTCTCGTTGGCCGCGTTCGACAAATCGAACGCCAGGTTGCCTTGCAGAAATACGCCGAACGCGCGCGCCGGCATGCCGTAGGCCTCAGCTTGGGTGTTATCGATATCGAGCCGCAGGGTCGAGCCAGGGCACCAGAAGTCCTTGGTGTT
>JBBIVT010000002.1:42765-53087 GCA_037439565.1 Acidobacteriota bacterium
GCGGGGGCCTGGCCGGTGATCATCGCGATACTGTCGTCCGGAATAATGATGACGTCGTATCGATCGATCAGATTCCCGGCCTTGATGTCTTTATCCATCAAAGCGGTGGAAGGGAATTTGAAATCCTCCAGCAGCCAGCGCGTCCATCCTTCGTCGATATTTCCGCCCGAATAGCGCTGCCGCATGCCGATGCGCAGCTTCTTCACCGGATGCGTGGAGCCCGCGCGCGGCGCGGTGTTCAGCGCCATGAATGAGACGCCCGTGTCCTTCGCGGCCGCCCCAACCGCCGCGCCCTTGGCGACGATGAAGTCGCCCGCGCGCAGACTGCCCTGCGCCTGATCAACGCGCGACACCTGCGCGCCCGCGGCGAGCAACTCATTCACCGCTTTGAACGCGTTGTTCAGCCGCCCGTCCATCACGGAGCCGGCCGGACCCTCGCCCACCGTGCCCGGCGATGACACCGGACCCGTCAACTTCTTCATTTCCGCGACGCTCACCGGCTCGTCCAGCGCGTCCGTGCGCACGCCCATGAATTCGTCCATCGTGTCCGTGGACATGTCGTAAGGATGAATCGGCGTGCCGTCCTTGTTGCGCGTCCAATCGTTGTCGGGGAAAAATGTTCTGCCCAACAGATTCTTGATCAATCCCATCTTCGGCTGCGCGAGCGAAATAACGAACGATCCCGCCGGATAATCCACGCCCGTTGACGCGCTGAACGGCTTCGTCGTCTGGTGAATCTCAATCCCCTGAACCAGCAGCTTGTCGATCATCAACTGGGCGGTAAGAGGATCGTGCTGATTGGCCGAAATGACGTACGCATACGGCTTGCCCGCCGCGCCGCGCTCGGTTTGCCGCTTGCCCTTCAGATATGCGTTCCACAGCACAGTTTCGCGATTACCCGCCGAAATATCCAGCACCGCCCAGGCGGAGATTTTCTGGCGCTCCACGATGTCGCGCAAGCGCCACCATCCCCCCGGCCACGGATCGGGGAACACGGTTTCCTCTTCGTATTTGGGCATGTTGCGGACTCCGCCCTGCAACTGCTCCGGATGAATGTAAAGCGGCGAGGCGATGCGCGCGCTGGCCGATTCCGTCAGCATGCCCGCGATGTTGTGAAACGGCGTGATCCAGTGGAACCCGAAGTGCCCCCAGCCGGAATATTCGCCCATGTTGAAGACGCCGGACATGCCGCCTTCTTCCTCCTTATAAGCCATGTGCGCTCCGTACCAACTGAGCTCCCGCCAGATGAGAGGATCGGCGTACGGCCGCACCGGTTCGGCGTAGGGAGGCAGATAGATGCGCGCGCCGTAACTGCCCATGTGATGATGATCCACATAGGATTCAGGCCGCCAGTCCGTAAACAGCAGCTTCGCCATGTATTTCGATTCCACCTGCTGCGTCATGAACGCGTCGCGATTGTTATCGTGTCCCACGTACTTGTGATACAGCCACGGCGTCGACGTGCCTTCCCACGGTTTGCCGACGCTTTCGCGATACCAGTCCGTCACCATGATCTGCCCGTCGGGATTGAAGGACGGCACCTCGATGAAGACGACGTTATCGAGAATACGCTTGGTCTCCTCATCGTTGCGCGCGATCAGATCGTAGGCCAGCTCCGGAGCCATCTGCGAGCCGCCGATTTCGCTCGCGTGCAGGCTCATCGATTGGACGCAGATCACCTTGCCCTCCGCGACGAGGCCTTTCACCTGCGCCTCCGTGAGTCCGCGCGAATCGCTGATTTGCAGGTTCACCTGCCGCAGATGTTCGAGCTTGGCGTGATTGGCGGGCGAGGTGATCACCACCATCAAGAAGGGGTTCCCCATGGTCGAAGGGCCCATGTTGGTGACCTTCATTTTTCCGCCGCTCTCTTTTTCAAGGACGGAATAATACTCGACGATCTTGTCCCAGCGAGCCATTTTGCCGTCGGCCCCAAGCTGGAAGCCGAAGAATTGGGAAGGAGTGGTGATGCTCTGCGCAGCGGCCAGCGTCGCGCAAAAGAGGGCGATTTTCAGGATGCGGGAAAGGGACATGAAGAGCCTCGATTGGGGGCCAGCATACTGCATCGGAGGGGGAAAGCACAACGAAGTCATACTCCGGGCGTCTTCTATTTACGATCGACCTGCCGCTTCCCCGCGCGTGAGGATTTGACAACCTCTACAAAATCCCCACCGCCGCCATCCATTCCCTCAAAACCTCCGGCCAATGCGCGACCGGAAGTTTGGCGAACGCCGGTGTGCGGCCGGTCATCCCGAAGCCATGGCCCGCGGTCAGGTAGATATGCAACTCCGCTTTCACCCCGGCGGCTTTCAGTTTGGTGTAATACTCGGCCGACGCGGTGGAGAGGGTGTCGTCGTTTGCCACTACCAGGAACGTGGGCGGCGCATCTTTGGGAACCTCCGGCACAGGCGCGCGCAGCCCAGGATAACCGAGCACCGCGACGTCCGGGCGCGAACTCTGCCGGTCGGCCGGGTCCGCCGCGCCGGGATCGCCGGGCAGAAACCGGGTTTCGGCGAGCGCGGCCAATTCTCCTCCGGCGGAAAATCCCATGATGCCCACCTTCTGCGGGTTCACGCGCCATTCGGCGGCGCGGCTGCGCACCAGGCGAATCGCGCGCTGCGCGTCCGCCAGAGACTCGACGTCCGCTTTATATTTCGATCCCGGCGCGCGCGCCAGGCGCGACTTCAGCACAAAGGCCGCGATACCCATCTCATTCAACTTCTTCGCCACCAGCGAGCCTTCCAGGTCCATCACAAGATATTGATGCCCTCCGCCCGGGCAGACGATGAACGCCGCGCCGTTGGCGGTTTCCTTCGGCGGCAGGAACACGGTGATGGACGGATCGTGAATGTTGGTAACGCGGTGGAAGCCGTCGGTCGACGGGTTCCACCTTTCGGGAGTGGTCGGACCTTCGCTGCCCGGCGCGCCATGAGGCCACAATTTGATCTCCGGCTCCTGGAAATGAAGGGAATCGTCAGCGAATGCAAGCAGGACAAGCGCGGCGAGGACCATGATTACCGATGGTATCCCTTTGTCCGCAGATATTGCACCAGCTCCGCCGGATGATCCGTCTGAATGCCCGCCGCGCCGCGATCGATGGCGTCCTGCCATCCTTGCGGATTATCGGCCTGGCCCAGCCGGTCGACGAAAATCTCGACATGAGCTGCGCGGGCCACGGCGATGGTTGCGTCGTTGAAATCGCTCGCGTCGAAAGCGGCGATTTTGAGGCCCAGCGTCTCCATCAGCCCCCGCAGCCGTGCCGGATTTCCCGCCTCCGGCATCAGCCTCATTTTCGGTTCCAGCGCGCCTACCTGTTTTAGATAATTCGGATCTCCATAAACGACGACCTGTTCCTCCATCTCGTGCCGCCGCACCGCGTCCACCGCGTCGGCCGCCGAAATGCGCTTACTGTCGATGTAGACGCCGATCCTGCCGCGCGCGAACTCCAGCGCTTCGTCGAACGTCGGGATTCCCAGCGCCCGCACTTCGTCGAACGTCATTTTTGCCACCTCGCCTTTGCCCTTGGTCGTACGGTCGACCGTGGAATCGTGCATCAGCACCAGCTTGCCGTCGGAGGTGGTGCGCACGTCCAGTTCAAAATAATCCGCCCCTGCGTCGAGCGCGGCCTGAAACGCGGCGATCGTATTCTCCGGGTGATGCAGATGCTCGCCGCGATGGGCGATCACGGAGATCGTGCGGGATTGCCCCGTCGCCAGTGCCGCGCAGAACAGGACCGCCAGGGAAAGCCTCATGAATCCTATTCTCGCCTGATCCCGTCCTGATTGCGTTCGCGCGTACATGTTAGGATTTGGTAATTCCGGCTGGCCGGGACGCGGGACGGACGGGATTGCGGAGGAAGAGGCAGTGGGTGACTACAAACAGACCGACAGACCGCTGAAAATCAAGACGCCGCTGGGACCGGACATTCTGTTGCTCCACAAATTGAAGTTCCGCGAGGAGATTTCCCGTTTGTTCGAACTGCGCGTGCAGATGGTGGCGGACCTGAAAGACGAGGTGAAGTTCGACAAGATCGTCGGACAGAGCGTCACCGTAGAGATGCAGCTGCTCGACGGCAGCAAACGGTACTTCAACGGCATCGTGAACCGGTTCAGCCAGGGGGCGCGCGACGAGAAATTTATGCACTTCCGCGCCGCCGTGGTCCCGAAGCTTTGGCTCCTGAGCAAAAAAGTCCGCAGCAGGATTTTCCAGCACATCACCGTGCCCGATATTTTGAAGCAGGTGCTCACCGGCTTCGACGTCAGTTACGAAATCGCCGGGACTTACTATCAGCGCGATTTCTGCGTCCAGTATCGCGAGTCGGACTTCGCCTTCGCCAGCCGGCTGATGGAGGAAGAAGGCATTTACTACTTCTTCAAGCATTCCGACGGCAATCACCAGATGGTGGTGACGGACATTCCGAACAAGCATCCCGCCGTCCCCGGCGCGGCCAGCGCAGTCTACGAGGAGATATCCGGCGACCAGCGCACGGAGATGCGCGTTACGTCCTGGCGCAAGACTCAGAACTTGCGCTCCGGCGAATATACGCTCTGGGACCACTGTTTTGAGCTGCCAGGCAATCACCTGGAAGCGAAGGAAAAAACCATCGCCAGCGTGCCCGTCGGCAAAGTGACGCATAAGCTGAACCTCGCCAACGATTCGCTGGAAATTTACGATTTTCCCGGCCTCTACGCCCAGCGATTCGACGGCATCGATCCGAGCGGCGGAGATCGTCCGTCGGATGTTCAGCACATTTTCGAAGACCGGACGCGGACCGTCCGCCTGCGGATGGAGCAGGAGGAGGTCCTGGGCATCCGCATCGACGGCACAAGCGACTGCGGCCAGTTCACCGCCGGCCACAAGTTCAGTCTGGAGCGGCACTTCGATGCCGACGGCGGCTATGTGCTGACCGGCGTCAGGCATGAGGCCAGCGACGAGTCCTATCGCAGCGACGAGCCCGATGCGGAGGCGTTCAAATACTCCAATCGCTTCCGAGCCATTCCCGAAGCGTTGCGCTACCGCCCGCAGCGTGTCACGGAAAGGCCGGTGATCGCGGGCTTGCAGACCGCCACCGTGGTGGGCCCGTCAGGCGAAGAAATTTTCGTGGATAAATACGGCCGCGTGAAGGTCCAGTTCCATTGGGACCGGGAGGGGCAGCTGAATGACAAAAGCTCCTGCTGGGTCCGCGTCGCGCAGGTTTGGGCGGGCAAGAACTGGGGCGCCTTCTTCTGGCCCCGCATCGGGCACGAAGTGGTGGTGACGTTCGAGGAAGGCGATCCGGATCAGCCCTTGATTACGGGCAGTGTGTACAATACGGACAATATGCCGCCATTCACGCTGCCTTTGCGCAAAAAACTTGGCGGGATCAAGTCCGCCAGCGTCAGCGGGAACCCCAAGGAAAATTTCAACGGGATCGTGTTTTTCGATGAGAAAGACCACGAACACACATCGCTTCATTCGGAGCGGAACATGACGTTGCACGCGGAATATGACGTCCGGACGAAAGTCGGCCGGCATCGGGGCGACCGCGTTCCCGGAGCCTCCACCTATACCGTCGGCCGCATACCGGGAGGATCGTAAACATGTCGTCTTCATTTCAGCCTTGGGCCAATCCCGATCCGCAATCCATTGTCGGCCTCAACTCTGCGATGGTTTACGGCGAGAATATCCAGTTCTGCACCGGGATCAACCACCAGATCGCCGTCGGCAGCAACATGCAGCTTTGCGTCAATCCCGGGACGCTGATCGCGATGCTCGGCGGCCCTTCGACCTCCGCCCTGGCCGATTTCTTTGGCGGTGGCGGACTGGGCGGTAATCTGCAATTCACCATCGGCACCAACACCACTATCAACTGGGGCCGCCAGTACCAGGTCAATATGGGGGGCGAGACCATCACGTACGACGCCACCCAGCAGTCGACGGCGTCGAAGGTGCTCTGCGCGATTATCGGGGCCGTCGCCATTGCCTATTCGATCGCCTATGGAGCCTGCCCCGACGAGGATGGCAGGGCTACGATCGTCATCGTCTTCCAGATCACCATGGACCTCCTGCTGGGCGCCTTCATGATTTACCAGGCGGTGTTGAAAGCCGCCAATCAGGGCGTCACCGACATTCTGAAGGGCTTGTTTGCGGCTGCCCGCACGGAGCACAGCAATAAATGGGAATTCGGAGCGCTCACCGCCTCCATCGCGGCGACGGGAGTCCTGGGCGCGATCATCACGCCGCTGGTTGCCGTCGCCGTGGAAGAACACCACTTCGCGGCGGAACAGAGTCAGACGCAAAGCGCCTCAACCTCGAGTTCTTCATCGAACTCAGGATCGAGCGGCTCGGGTTCCGGCGGGTAGTGGCGATCCGTAGCCCGGAGAGGCATTCGAGGGATTTTACAAAGGAGCAATTCATTGAGCGATCATTTTCTACATTCGTGCAAACGCCGCTCCATTTTTAAAAAAGCGACGGCCGATTCGGCCGTCCCGCTGCACGCGATCCCGGGAGCGGGGTCCGGTGGAGGCCCCGGGGACGGGAATCACAGCCATTATTTCGATGGGACCTATGCCATTGCCGCCAATCGCGTGGAGATTGCCAGCCAGCCGCCCCTGCCGCCGGCGATTCCGGACGATTATGTGATTTCTCTCTTCGCCGGAGGCATGGGGATCGACGGCCGCGTGGAGGTCCATGGCAGCCAAGGAGTCCGGCTGACCGCCGGTCCGCCCGAGATGCCGCCGGCGTCGTCGTCCGGCACCAATGGCGCGGAAATTATGGTGGGAGAACTGCAAAACATTACCATTCAACGCGGTCTGATTGAAGGCGTCGATCAGCAAATTCTGATGGCCCCGGGCTCGATCACCGTGGACGGAGGCGTCGGCGCCGTGACGATTAAGAGCCTCACCTCGATCACGCTTCAGGTCGCCGATGGGCTCAGTTCGATCACCATGACTCCCGCAGGGATCACGATGCAGGGGATTCTGGTCATGATCAACTAGGGAAGATGACGGAGGAAATTGCTTGAATCGTGGACCGCTGGTAAAAATCGCGGCGCCTGACGCAGCCCAAATCTGCGCCCAGTTCGACCTGAAACCCGAGGCCCGGCAGTTATTAAAGAGCGGAATGCCGCCGGACGAGTTTCTTGCCGCCTTGATCGGCAAGAAACGGTATGTCGACGCGATCGACTTCCTGTCGTTCGCGCTCCCGCCCAGGGAAGGCCTATGGTGGGGTTGCCTTTGCATGCAGCACGCCTATGGCGATCAACTTTCCGTCCCTGAACGCGCCGCCGCCATCGCGGCAGTGGAGTGGGTCCTGCGTCCGACGGAGGAAAACCGCGCAGCAGCCAAGGCTCCTGCTGAAACGGCAGGACCGGCCGTGGCCGCCGGAGCGTTGGCGATGGCCGCGGCCGTCGCCGGCAGCGTCCAGGGGGCGAAATCCGTCTCCGCCGCGGTGAAGCTCGCCTGCACCAAGAGCGAGCCGATCAAGATGACTGCGGTTCAAAGGGCTTATGTGGAACTCGGCCTCGATATCGCCGAGGGCCGCGTGATATGAATTCAGCAAGGAAGGACCGGAGCTAGAACATGGGACAACCCGCCGCGCGCCTCACCGATATGCACACCTGCCCGATGGTTACCGGCATCGTTCCGCACGTGGGCGGGCCGATCCTCGGACCTTGCATGCCCACCGTGCTGATCGGAGGCCTGCCCGCCGCGCGCATCACCGATATGGCCACCTGCGTGGGCCCGCCCGATGTGATTATTCTCGGCTCGTTTACCGTGCTGATCGGGGGCTTGCCCGCCGCGCGAATGGGCGACATGACCGCGCACGGCGGCGTGATCATCCTGGGCTTGCCGACGGTGTTGATCGGTCCCTGAAGAAAGAACAGCCATGAATACACCTTCTTTCAGCATTCCTTACGAAAAGCAGACCGACCCGCATTCCAACCGGGGCTGCGGGGCCGCCTGCCTCCGCATGGTCTATAAGTCCTTCGGCAAGGATGTCCCCCAGGCTTCTATCTGGCCTTTGATCGCCAAGCCGAATCGCTTCGGCGCGATTTCGTCCACCACCCATCTGATGGCGCTTCACGCGATGAGCCAGGGACTGAGCGCCCTCGCGGTGCAGGCGCGGCACCCGATCCAGGCCCTGCGCCTCTGCCGCGACGCGGGGATCCGCGTGATTCTCAATCATCGCCTGGAGCCGGGCGCGCCAGCCGGCCATTACACTGTGTTCGTCGATATGGACGACACGAGTGTCGTCTTGCACGATCCCTCTTTCGGTCCGTCGCGCCGGGTCTCCCATGCTGAACTCCTTGAACTCTGGCAACCCTCGTCCTCCAACTCGGAGATTGTGGGCAATATCATGATTGGCATCGCCGCTGACCCCGCGCCGGTGCCGGCATGCGAGTTCTGCCACACCGCAATCCCACCTCTTGTGGATTGCCCGAAGTGCGGAAAAACAATGGCCATGGCTCCGGCCGCTCTGCTCGGCTGCGTCCGCGATGGCTGCATCGCCCGGATGTGGAACTACCTGGCCTGCCCCTGGTGCGATTCGCTGTTCACCAAGGCCGAAAAAGCGGCCGGGGATCGCCCCAGCGCCGCCGAACCGGGTCAGGCCCAGCCGGGCCTGGAATTGCCGGACCTGGATAAGGTATTTTTGGCCCTGGATCAGTTCTGCAGCCAGATGCTCAGCTTCGCCGGTACCGCGAATCGGGCCGATTTGAAGACCCAACTCGACTTTATCCAGGCCAGTAAGGACCGTCTCCGCCTGGCGCAGGCCGAGGAACTCGCCAGCATCCAGGCGCATTTGGGCCGGATCAATAACTTCGCTGATGAGGCCAGGAAAAAAGCGGAGCAGCATCAAAATAAGGTGAGGGAACTGAACACGCCTCTGTCTCCCCTTGACGGCAAGGCCCTCGGTCAAGCACTTCTGAAGAACCTCGGCTTCCGCTAGAGGATCTCGTGAGTCCGTGTGAAAACACGGGCGTTGACCGCTCCTCGTGGCAGCGGCGAGGGAGGGTGGCCAAACGGCCAAGAGACGTGAGGCCCTCCTCGTGCATACAATATCCATTTAATGTGGATTGTCCGAGTCGCCCTTGAGCGGCCCTATACCTTCATCGTAATGACGCTGCTGATCCTGCTGATCAGCCCGCTGGTGATTCAGCGCACTCCCGTCGACGTATTCCCCAACGTCAACATTCCCGTGGTCGTGGCGCTGTGGAATTACGCCGGTCTCAACGCCGAGGACATGGAGCAGCGGATCGCCACCGTGTTCGAGCGCAACCTGACCACATCGGTGAACGATGTTGAGCACAGCGAATCCCAAACCTTCAACGGCAAAAGCATCACCAAGATTTTTTTCCACCCGAATGTGAAAATCGAGATGGCGGTGGCCCAGATTACCGCCCAGGGAGCCTCCGCCGTTCGCCAGATGCCTCCCGGCGCGACGCCTCCCTTTATTGTGGTGTTCAATGCCTCCAGCGTGCCCATTCTGCAGTTGGCCCTCAGCGGCAAGGGTCTTTCCGAACAACAGTTATTCGATTTTGCGGTCAACAATATCCGCGCCGCCCTCGCCACCGTGCAAGGGGCCGCCAGCCCTTATCCTTACGGCGGCAAGCAACGGCAGGTGATGGTCGATATCCGGCCCGACCTGCTGCAGGCCAAGGGGTTGTCGCCGGCCGACGTGGTGGCGGCCGTCAACGCCCAAAATCTGGTTCTTCCCGCTGGAACGTCGAAAATCGGCTCGCTCGAATATGACGTGGATCTCAACAACAGCCCTGCCCGCGTGGACGAGATCAACAACATGCCGATCAAGGCGGTGAACAACACCACCATCTACATCCGCGACGTGGCGCACGTCCGCGACGGCTATACGCCCCAAACCAATATCGTTCTGCGCGACGGCCAGCGAGGCGTGCTGATGACCATCCTGAAGGTGGGCCAAAGTTCCACCCTGCAGATCGTCAAGGACGTAAGAGAGATGCTTCCCAGGGTCGCCGCCGGGCTTCCCGAGGAACTGAAGATCGAGCCGATCGCCGATCAATCCATTTTCGTGCGCGCCGCGGTGAGCGGCGTGGTCCGCGAGGCAATTATCGCCGCCTGCCTCACCGCCTCCATGATTCTGCTGTTTTTGGGCAGTTGGCGCAGCACGATTATCATCGCCGTCTCGATTCCGCTGTCGATTCTGGTTTCCATCTGCATCCTCAGCGCCCTCGGCGAAACGATTAACATTATGACGTTGGGCGGCTTGGCTCTGGCCGTCGGAATTCTGGTGGACGACGCCACGGTGGAGATCGAAAATATCCATCGCAACCTGGTGCGCATCCCCAACGTGGTCCCCGCGATCCTGGA
>JBBIVT010000002.1:53187-75243 GCA_037439565.1 Acidobacteriota bacterium
CAGGATTTCTTCCCCTCCACCGACGCGGGACGCTTCAATCTTCATATGCGGGTGAAAACGGCCACCCGCATCGAGGAATCCGCCCGCACCGCAATCGACGTGGAGGCGGCCATCCGCCGCATCGTGCCAGCCAGGGAAATCGCCAGCCTGATCAATAATATCGGCCTTCCTTACAGCTCCCTGAATACCGCCTACAGCACCTCCGCGCCGATCGGAACAATGGACACGGATCTTCTGGTGACGCTGACCGAGGATCATCACCCCACCGCCGATTACATCCGCGAGCTGCGCGACCGCCTGCCGCGCGAATTTCCCGGCGTCATCTTTTACTTCACTCCGGCGGACATCGTGACGCAGATTTTGAATTTTGGCCTTCCCGCTCCGCTCGATATCCAGATCATGAGCCAGAACTCCGACGCCAGCCGCGAGTTCGCCATGCGCCTGCTGCCGCAGTTGAAGAATGTCGCCGGCGCGGTGGACCTGCACATCCATCAGCCCTTCGATCAGCCCAAGATTCACATCGATGTCGACCGCACCAAGGCGGTGGAGAGCGGATATACGCAACTCGACGTCGCCAACAGCGCCCTGATTTCCCTCAGCGGAAGCTCGCAGACCGCGCCGAATTTCTGGCTCGACCCGCGCAACGGCGTCAGCTACTTCGTGGTCGCTCAGGCCCCGCAATTTGCGCTGTCCTCGCTCAGCGACCTGCGGAATATTCCCATTTCCTCCGCATCCGGAGCGGCCAAGCAGCCGGGGATTTTGAGCGATGTCGCAGGCATGCACCGCGGCGCCGGCATGGCCGTCGTTTCCCATTACGACATTCAGCGCGTCGTGGATATTTTCGGTTCGGTCCAGGACCGCGATCTGGGCGCGGTGGGCGCGGATATCACAAAAATCGTCGACGATAATCGCAAGTTTTTGCCGCGCGGCATGAGGGTTCTGATCCGCGGCCAGTACGACACCATGCGTGGATCTTTTGTGGGACTGCTGGGCGGCCTGGCGCTGTCGATCGTGCTGGTCTACGCGCTGATCGTGGTCAATTTCCAATCCTGGCTCGATCCGTTCATCATCATTACGGCACTTCCGGCCGCGCTGGCCGGCATCGTTCTGTTCCTGTTCGCGACGCATACCACGCTGAGCGTCCCCGCGCTGATGGGCGCCATCATGAGCATCGGCGTGGCCACGTCAAACAGCATTCTGGTGGTCAGCTTTGCTAAGGAGCGCCTGAATGAGGGCGATTCTCCGGAACAGGCCGCGCTCGACGCCGGCTTCGTCCGCTTCCGCCCCGTCCTGATGACGGCGATGGCGATGATCATCGGCATGGTGCCCATGGCGCTCGGCTTCGGGGAAGGCGGCGAGCAGAATGCCCCGCTCGGCCGCGCCGTGATCGGCGGCCTCCTGTTCGCCACGCCTGCTACCCTATTCTTTGTACCCACCGTATTCAGCCTGATGCACCGGCGCCGGCCGGGTTAACCCATGCTTCGAACCATCAAAGTCCTTCTCTTTGTCGCCGCCGTGGTCCTGATCGCGGGTACGGCCGTGATTCGCGGCATTCACTCGCGAATCCACGCTGCGGCCGTGGTGAGGGAAAGAACGCTGGATCAGGCCGCAACGCCGATCTCGGTGATGCATCCCAGGCGCGGCGGGATGAAAGACGAAATTGTTCTCCCGGGCAACATCCTGGCCTTCGTTGACGCGCCCGTCTACGCCCGCACCAGCGGATATCTGAAGAAGTGGTATTTCGACATTGGCGCGCGCGTGAAGACCGGCGATCTGCTGGCAGAAATCGAATCGCCCGAGGTAGATCAGCAACTGGCGCAGGCTCGCGCGGACCTGGAAACCGCGACCGCAAACCTCAGGCTGGCCGAAATCACCATGAATCGCTATGTGGCGCTGTTGAAGCTGGACGCGATCGCCAAGCAGGACGTGGACACCGCCACGGGAACCTACGAAGCGGATAAAGCCACCGTGGCTTCCCAGACCGCCAACGTGAAGCGTCTCGAACAACTCGTCGCGTTCGAGAAAGTTTACGCTCCGTTCGATGGCGTCGTGACGGCGCGCAACACCGATATCGGCCAGTTGATCAATGCCGGCAACGGAGGCTCCGCGCTGGAGCTGTTTCACGTGTCCTCCACCTCGAAGCTGCGTATCTTTGTTAGCGTGCCGCAGATGTACTCGGGCGCCGCCGTCCCCGGCGTCCACGCCGAAATCACGCTGCCCGAAGCCCCCGGCCGCCACTATGCGGGAGTAGTGGCCCGTAACTCCGGCTCCATCAATGCCGCCTCGCGCACGCTGCTCACCGAAGTCGATATCGACAATACCACCGGACAATTGCTGCCCGGAGCGTTCGCTGAAGTGCATCTGAAGCTGCCCGCGGCCACTCCCGCCCTTGTGATTCCCGTCACGTCGTTGATCTTCCGCTCCGACGGCCTGCAGGTAGCCGTAGTGCGCGACGGAAACCGGGCGGAACTGGTGACAGTCACCGAGGGACGCGATTTTGGCACCGAAATCGAGATCACCAGCGGCATCACCGCCAACGATTGGGTGGTGGTAAACACACCCGATTCCCTGATGTCTGGAGCTCCGGTGCGGATCGAAAAGCAAACCGGAAATTGACCGGGCTCGGTGCTAAATTAGAGAGAGGAGATTTTTTTCAATGAAAATGATTCTTGCAACCGCCGTGCTGGCGACGCTTGGCGGTTCCGCCGTTTTTGCGATGGACGCAGCCGCCGGCAAGGCGATTTATGACAAATCCTGCAAAACCTGCCACGGCGCCGATGGCACGCCGAATGCCAGTGTGGCGAAGATGATGAAGGTCGAGATGAAGGACCTCAAGGTGGCCACGAAGTCCATGAGCGCCGCGGATATCAAAGGGGTCGTCGCCAACGGCAAGGGCAAGATGAAGCCTGTTGCCAGCGTCACCGGGCCAGCCCTCGATGACGTGGCTGCTTACGTAAAATCAATGAAGTAGAGCCGGTTTCGCGCGCCGGCTTATTTCCCGGCGCGCACGGATTTTATTCCGGTTCTTCCGACGATAATTTCCCCTTCGCGTTGCCGATCCGAGCAGCGACAGGTGCGGTTTTCCCCGACGGAACTCTAAAACCCTGCGTGTTGCGGTCGGTCATTCCCTGCCAATCAGATCCTTCCCGGGACCTCGAAGGACCGGCTTGATACACTGAAGATCACCGATAAGGCTCGTCATGTCCAGAAAGAATCTGAGTTTTGCGCTCCTTGCCACGGCCATCGTGATGGTCGTGATGGCGGCCGCCACACTCTTGCCGCTTCCTTCCTCCAAGATCAGCGATTTAGGGTATTATGCGCTGTGCCCGTTTGCCCCATGGAGCACTCTCGCTCTGCTGCTGGTGGCCGGCATTTGTTGGGTGGTGCGCCAATACATCGATTCCAGGCCGGACTGATGCTAGAATAAAAGTGCCGCGGAGAGGTGGCAGAGTGGTCGATTGCGGCGGTCTCGAAAACCGTTGAACCTTCACGGGTTCCGGGAGTTCGAATCTCCCCCTCTCCGCCATTTTCCTTCCTTCCCCCGTAAACCTCCGCGTAACATGCGTGTGATATACTTCGCGTTTCCGCGAAAGGAGACCGCATGGTCTGGAACCGATGGCGTAGTCTGTCCGCCAGCGCCATTCTTTTTTCTTCCCTGGCTTTTTCACAGCAAGCCGATCGACTGACTGCGCCGATCGACAATGCCCGGACGGTGCTTCTCAAGGGCAGCATGACGCCGCGGGCGCTGCCAGCCAACGATCGCGGGCCGATGGAGCCTGGACGCAGGCTCACCGCCATGACGCTTCTGTTCAAGCTCTCTCCGGACCAACAGGCGGCTCTCGATCAATTGCTCCAGGATCAGCAGACTGCGTCGTCGCCGCAATATCACAAGTGGCTTACGCCTCAACAGTATGCGGACCGCTTCGGCCTCAGCGCAGCCGACTTCACAAAAGCTGCGGCGTGGCTCACGGCCCAGGGATTTTCCGTTGATTACTCCGCGCAAACCCGCACCTGGATCCTGTTTAGCGGCACGGCGCAGCAGGTTCAAGCAGCGTTTCACACCTCGATCCATTATTTGGCGGCCGCCGGTGTCACGCACTTTGCGCCCGTCGCTGAGCCTTCCATTCCCGCCGCTCTCGAACCGGTGGCGCAACTGATCCAGGGCCTCGACGACTTCCGCATGGAACCTCCCAAGCGCGACCCGAAATTCTTCCCAAGCCTCGCGCAATATACCAGCGCCAGCGGCAATAACTACCTCGCGCCCGGCGATTTGGCCACCATCTACGACGTGACGCCCCTCTACAACCACGGTATCACCGGCTCGGGCATGACGCTGGCGGTAGTGGGCCAGACGAATATCGTGCCAAGCGACATCTCCACTTATCGCGCCACGTTCGGCCTTCCGGTGAACGATCCCCAACTGGTGCTGGTTCCCGGTTCGGCCGATCCCGGCGTCATCGGCGATCAAATCGAGGCCAATCTCGACCTGGAAGTCTCTGGCGGCGTTGCGCCCAATGCCACCGTGCTCTACGTGTACTCGCAGAATGTGGTTTTGTCCGTGCAATATGTGGTCGACCAGGGACTTGCGCCGGTGTTGAGCATGAGCTACGGCGGCTGCGAGCTGCAAATCTCCAGCACCCCAGCCAGCACCGCCAACGCTTACCGCACTCTGGCCCAGCAGGCCAATGCCGAGGGGATCACCTGGCTGGCTTCCTCCGACGACGTCGGGGCGGCCGGATGCGACCCAAACGGCTCCGCCACGGCCTCCGGCGGTCTTTCGGTCGATATGCCCGCGAGCATCCCGGAAGTGACCGCGGTGGGTGGAACCACCTTTAACGAATCCACCGGCACTTACTGGAGCCCGTCCAATTCTTCGAACAATTCTTCCGCGACATCCTATATCCCGGAGACAGCGTGGAACGACACGCTCCTCGGGAATAAACTTGCAGCCAGCGGCGGCGGTGTCAGCGTCTTTTTCACGAAACCGTCCTGGCAGAGCGCGCCGGGCGTTCCGAACGATGGCGCGCGGGACGTTCCTGACGTGGCTCTCTCCGCTTCGGCCTACCACGATGCCTACCTCATCGTGATGAACGGCCAGGTGACCACGGTGGGCGGGACTTCGGCAGCAACGCCGGCGTTTGCCGGCATGGTCACACTGCTGAACCAGGCGCTGGTCTCGAGCGGGGCGCAGTCCAAGCCAGGCCTCGGCAATATCAACCCGGCGCTCTACGGCCTCGCCCGGAGTTCGGCCGGCGTCTTTCATGACATTGTTTCGGGAAGCAACATCGTGCCGTGCGTGGTAAGCACGCTGAACTGCCCTTCGACGGGCCAATTCGGATATTCTGCTGGCCCCGGATACGATCCGGTAACGGGTCTCGGCTCGGTGGACACGGCCAATATGGTGGCGTCGTGGGGCTCCAACCAGGGCGGCAACGGCACCAACGGCACCTCGATCACCCTCACGGCCAGTCCAGCGAACCTTCCCGTCACGTCGTCCACAACCCTGGTTGCCACCGTGCGGTCCAATTCAGGGTCGACTCCCAACGGAGCGGTTACCTTCGCGATGGGCGGAAATATTCTGGGCAGCGTGAATCTGGCCGGCTCCGGTTCCAGCGCATCCGCGTCGCTCACCGTTTACGGCAGCCAGTTGACGGTGGGGGCGAATACCATCAGCGCATCCTACGGCGGCGGCGCGGGCTTCAGTGGATCCTCGGCCTCCACGGTGGTCACGATCACGGTTCCCACGTCGACCTCGGCCATTGTTCCGTCGATCGTGCCGAACCCGGTGTATCAACAAACGCCGACACCGGACGGATACTCCTTCTTCTTCACTGTGTCGCTCACGGAAATCGCCGGCGTGGCCACCACTCTGACGGATTTTACGTTTTTCGGAACCAGCTACGCCTCCTCGATCCCGAACTTCTTCGGCACGGCGTCCATTCCGCCGCACGGGACCATTTCGGCGGCCCTAGAAGCGTCCGTCGACACCGTGCCCTCCACCGGCGTGATCGGCTTCACCGGCCGCGACGCGAGCGGAATTTCCTGGAGCCAGCAAATCACTGTGCCCTTTTTGCCCATGCAAACCGCGGCAGCGATGGCCCTGACCAGCGCTCCCTCCACCGTGGTGCGAAATCCCACCTACGATCCGCATTGCTCGCCCCAATATCCCTTCTATCAGCAGCTCGATCTGCAGGAGAAGAACGGCTTCGAAGTGCAATTGACCAAATTCCTCGCCGGCGGTGCGGATCTGAGTTCCTCCATTCAACAATGGTTCGGGTCGTGGAGGCTTGCGCCGCTCGGCAGCCTGCAATCGGGGATCTGTTGGAGCCTCCAAAGCGTGCCGAGCAGTCTTTCTTATGAAATCGATGGCATCGACACCAAGGGAAACGCCATCAGCGTCACCGCGTCCACGCCGTTCCAAGGTCCGGGGCAAAGCGTGGGGACGCTGTCGGCGTCGCGAACCTCAATCGCGATGGTAGCAGCCTCTGGCCAGAATGCCACCGCCGGCTTCACCGTGAATGTGCCAGCCGGCCAACAATGGTCGCTGGCGGAGTTCCCCTTCAATCAGAACACCAGTTGGCTAGTGTACTATCCGCAGTCCGGCACCGGACCGGCGCAAGTCAACCTCAGCGCCTTCGGATCGTCGCTGAGCAACGGCGCATACACGGCAACGCTCGTCCTGCAATCGGTCAATTCCATTCCGCAATTCGTCAACATCCCCGTAACGTTCACGGTCGGACCGTCGGGCACTGTCAGCATTGGGGGCGTCGCCAATGCGGCGTCCTATCAGCAGGCGGCTGCGCCCGGCATGCTGATGTATGTGGGCGGCAGCGGTCTGTCGAATTCCTCCCAGATTCAGATTGCCTCCGCTGTGCCCTTGCCCTACTCGATCGGAGGCGTTTCCGCCACCGTCAATGGAATTCCCGCGCCGATCTATTACGTGCTGCCGCAGCAGATCGTCATCCAGGTGCCGTATGAGACGCCCATCGGCTACGCGTTTCTGGCAGTGAACAATAATGGAAATGTAGCGACCTATTCATTCCCGGTGTCGCCTTCCGCTCCAGGCATTTTCACCGACTCCAATGCGCAGCTGGTTCCCACCGGCAGCGCCAAGCATGGCCAAAGTCTGGCGTTTTTCATGACCGGCGAAGGAGACGTCACCGGCGGTTTGGCAACCGGCTCGCCGCCGTCCACCAGCCTCGCGGTGAATCAACTGCCTGCGCCGCGCCTGCCCTTCCAACTCACGGTGGGCGGCGTAAGCGTGACGCCGCTGTTCGTCGGCATCCCTTACGGCTTGGTCGGCGTGACCCAGGTGAACTTTACCGTGCCGTCCACGGCTCCCACCGGACTGCAACCGGTGGTGGTGACCGTGGGAACCAACAGCAGCGTGGTGGCGAAAATCAACATCACGCAGTAGGCAGGGAAAGGAACTTGACACGGCCGGGTGCAATCGCTTATCTTCCGGCGATGAAGACCCTCGCTGCTCTTGCTCTCTTTTTAGGGCTGGCCTCGCTCGCTGGCGCGGCCCCCAAAGTGGAAGTTGGAACCATCAACGGCGCTGCGTTCCGCATCGACCTGCCGGAACATTGGAACGGAAGCCTGGTAGTTTACTGCCACGGCTACAACGCGAGTCCGGTGACCTACAAAAACGACGCTGGCAACCCGTTGATCGCGGTGTTCACCGATAAGGGCTACGCCGTGGCGCAATCCGGCTACGCGGCCGGCGGTTGGGCGATTCAGGAAGGCGGGGTCGACACGGAAAGCTTGCGGCGCTACTTCACCGCGAAGTACGGCGCGCCCAAGGAGACCTATCTCACCGGGCACTCCATGGGCGGATTCCTCACCATGATGCTGATGGAACAGTATCCCACCGTCTACGACGCCGCCATGCCGATGTGTGGCCCCTTGGCCCCCGCGGAGTCTTTCCAGGCGCGCGGCGCCTTCGACGGCATCCTGCTGTTCAACCACTACTTCCCCGGCATTCTGCCCGATCCGGCGAAAATCCCCGCTGATTTTGTCTCCGGCACTGGCGACAAAGCCCTGGTAGGCAGGATCCTGCAAGCGCTCGATGCGGCTCCGGAGAAATCAGCCGTCCTCCGCAAGCAGAATAATCTCAAAAGTAATCAGGATCTCGCCGGGACGCTGGCGTTTCTGGTCTACCTGATCAGGGAGCTCGATCAGCGCGCCGGAGGCAATCCCTTCGACAACCGCAACATCATCTACAACGGCACCCTGGACGATAATCTGGTGAACAGTTTGATTCCCCGCTACACGGCCGATCCGCACGCGCTGGCCTATCTGCGCGAGTACTACACGCCTACGGGCAAAATCGCCAAGCCGATGCTGGCCATTCACACTTCCTACGATCCGCTGGTCCCCGTCTCGATTCCCAATACTTACGCCACGCTGGTGGAACTGGCCGGCACCGAAAATCTGTTCGTTCAGCAGTTCGTCAAGCACGACGGCCACTGCGCCATTCTTCCCGAGGAGACCTCGAAGGGATTTTTCGAACTCGTCAACTGGAAGAAGACCGGCGCGCGTCCAGCCGGAGGCGAGCTCAAATGAGCTTAAAATAGCAGTTTGCGCGCCTTTTACACCCTGCTCCTGACCGCCGTCGGTTTCTGGGCGGTGGAGTACGCCATTTTTCACACCGACGCGTATTACACCATTCTGCGGCACGACTCCTCCACCGGATCGGTGGAAACCTATGTCCGTAATGAATTGAAACGCGTCCGCACCAATCCGCGCCAGGTGCTGACCATCGGCGATTCGCGCATGGGCTTCCTGCCTCGCTATGCCAAACAATTGCAGCCCGGAACCGGATATCAGTTCGCCACCATCGCTCTAGGCGGCGCGACGCCTCGCGACTGGTATTACATGCTGCGCGGCGCCGATCCACAGGCCAACAAATATTCGGCCGTCGTGATCGCCATGGACGACTTCGAGGACACGGAAATTGAAGAGGATCTGTCCGTCCGCGCCGTGGATCTCTATTACCTGATCGGGCGCTTGCAGTATTCCGACCTTCCGTATTTCGCCGGCTCCTATCGCCATAACCGCGCCCTGGAATGGGATGCCGCGCGCGGCATCGTCCTGAAAGGCCTGATCTACAAGCGTGATTTTCAGGAGTTTCTGCTGCACCCTCTCTACCGGATTGAGTTGGCCCAGCAGGCGCGGCGGGATTCGTTCTTCTGGTACTACAGCTACGTCGGCTCGAACCAGAGCCTGGAAGGCGTCCAGATCGATTTCGTGAATCGCACGGTCACCGTGCCGCCCGGCTTCACGGAGGCGCAGAAAACGGCGTATGCGTTCCGTTTTCTCGCTCCGCGCCCGAAGGATCGCGGCATGCGAAGCGAATATCTGCATCAGTGGCTCGGCAAGATTTACGAGCACTATCGCGGGTCGAAGACGCAGCTCATGTTTCTCCGCCTGCCCCGCGGTCCGTTCGTGAGGCCGGATCAGCCGGCCTTGAACCCGCATAGCTCCGTTCGGGAGCTGGCCCTTAAGCCCGGAGTGATGCTGCTGCCGGAGCATCTGTTCGACTCGTTGGAAAAGCCCTCTCTGTTCCTGGATCAACTGCACATGAACGGCCCTGGCTGCGCGGAGTTCTCGCGGATGCTGGCTCGGGAGATCGCCCGGGAGCTCGATGCTCTTTAACACCACGCAGTTCTTCGCTTTTTTCGCCATCGTGCTGGTGGTGTTTTACACTGCGCCGCGCTTCCTACGCCGCGTCATTTTGCTGGTGGCCAGCTACGTTTTCTACCTCAGCTGGAATTACAAGTTCGTGGTCCTTCTGCTGGGGCTGACGGTGGTGGATTATGGCGCGGCCGTCGCCATTGAGAGCGCGTCCACCTTGCGCAAAAAGCCATTTCTGCTGATCAGCCTGGCCGCGAACCTGGGGATGCTCGGGTTTTTCAAATACTACAATTTTTTTGCCGGCAACCTGGCGCAGTTGTTGCGCGTGCCGCCGCACTCCTGGGCGCTGTCGATCGTGCTGCCCTTGGGTATCAGTTTTCACACGTTCCAAAGTATTTCTTACGTGGTCGACGTGTACCGCGGCGAGCAAAAGGCGATTCGGAATCCCATCGACTACGCGCTGTTCATTTCGTTCTTCCCGCAACTCGTCGCCGGGCCCATTGTACGCGCGCGCGAGTTTTTCGCCGACCTCAATGCCTGGAAGCATCCCGCGCAGGAAGAGGTGTTACGCGGCTCTCTGTTGATTGTGCTCGGCCTGGCCAAAAAGATGGCCTTCGCCGACCAGTTCGCGCAGATCGCCGATTCGTATTTTCAGAACCTCGCCGCGCATCCCGGCTCGTGGGCCGCCTGGAGCGGCGTGTTCGCCTTCGCCATGCAGATTTTCTTCGATTTCTCCGGCTATACCGACATGGCCATCGGCATGGCCCTGCTGCTGGGCTTTCATTTCCCGGTTAATTTCCGGCGGCCTTATCTGGCCTTCAGCATCACGGATTTCTGGCATCGCTGGCACATTTCGCTTTCACGCTGGCTGCGCGATTATCTGTACATCCCCCTGGGAGGCAACCGCGGCGGCCGCTGGATGACGTATCGAAATTTGATGCTGACCATGCTTCTGGGCGGCCTGTGGCACGGCGCGAGTTGGAATTTCGTGATCTGGGGAGGCTATCATGGCGCGCTGCTCGGCATCGAGCGGATGATGGGCCGGCGCGAGTTCGAGAAAAAGCCTCCTCTGTGGCTCTATCCGTTTCGCGCGCTGATCACCTTTGCCCTGGTGTGCATTGGCTGGGTCTTTTTTCGCGCCGCGACCTTCGCCGACAGCCGTTACGTGATCAGCCAGATGTTTCGAGGAAGCGGCCCGGTGGAAATCCTCGCCCCGCCGTGGCTGCTCGCGATGACCGGAGTATCGCTTGTGATCGCGATCATCGAAGAGAAGTTCGAATGGACGGAAAAGCTCTCGCACGGGCCCGCGTGGGCATATGCAGCCTTCACGATCCTGCTGCTGCTGACCGTCGAACTCATCGGCGTGACCGAAAGGGCCCTGCCGTTCGTATATTTTCAATTTTAAAAACTGGAAGGTTTTGAGCAAGTTCGCGGTTTCAATCGGCCGCGCGGAAACACTCCCGGATTACTCTTTCGGCAGAAAGGGGACTCAAATGGGAGCACCGATTGTGGTTTGGCCTCCGGTTAACTAAAATCCGGAGCCGCGGGGGGGCGTCATGCCCCCTCTACGAAGTCATACCAAGTATGGTCATCCGGACCGCCGCTCTTTTTCCGTCACGTTCCGATGCCTAATCCACCACCGAGCTCCACCCTCGGCGATTTAGGTCCCAGTAAATGACCACGCCCCCGATGAATCCGGCCGCCAGCAGCGTGAGGCCGGGCACGGTTTCCTTAAGCAGCAGTTTCCCGACGCCGAAGAGGACTCCATAGATCAGCACGCAGCCGCTGATCCAGTCGAGTAGGTTAGAGAATCCGTCGCGCGAGGGTTTCACGTCCGGCGCAAGACGGGCGATGTGCCGCCAACCAGCGAGCGACGGCCGCGTCCGGCGATAAAAGGCAATCAGCAGATCCTCAGGCTCGGGCTTGGTGAGGAAAGTCGTCCCTAGCCAGACAACTGTAGTGATGCTTACCGTGATGATCATCACATACGCAAAATCCACGGGCTTGTCGGTATCGAAATGAAAGGCGGATTGTAGCGTCACGGAGACGAGGAACGCGCTGATCATCGCCGACACCTCGCTCCAGGCGTTGATACGCCACCAATACCAGCGGAACAGCAGCACGCTGCCCGTGCCCGCGCCGGTGACGATCAGCAGCTTCCACGCTCCGGCAATCGAGTCCATATAAAACGTGACGCCGGCCGACACGAACGTCAACAGGATGGTCGCCAACTGCGCCACCACGACGTAATGGTGGTCACTGGCCTTGGGCCTTAAAAAACGGCGGTAGAAATCGTTGACAATGTAGCTGGCGCCCCAGTTGAGCTGCGTCGCGATGGTGGACATGTATGCCGCCGCGAATGCCGCCACCATCAGGCCGCGCAGCGACGGCGGCAAATAAGCGATCATCACGCGGATGTAGCCGGTTTCAGGGTCTTTCAGCCCGGGAAAGAGAATCAGCGACGTCAGCGCAACCAGCACCCAGGGCCAGGGACGCACGGCGTAATGTGCGATATTGAACCACAGCGTGGCAAGAAGAGAGTGCTTTTCATCTTTCGCGCAAAACATGCGCTGGGCGATGTAGCCTCCGCCGCCCGGCTCCGCGCCGGGATACCAGGTTGCCCACCAGTTCAGCGAGATGTAGACGAAGAACGTGATCATCGGCATCCACGCGGAATCGAGATCGGGCACAAAGCTCAGCACGCTGCCCTGATTGCCTCGCGTGGCGTCGATGGCCAGAAGTTTGATCTTCATCTGATCGATTCCGCCGACAGCCTGCACCGCGAACACCGCGAGCGCGATCACCATGCTCATCTTGATGACAAACTGGAACAGGTCCGTGACCAGAACGCCCCATAAGCCGGAGAGCGTGGAGATGCCCGCCGTAAGCGCGATCATCCCGATGACGATCGCCAGCGCCTGCAGCTTGGTGACGCCCAGCACAAGCATCAGAATATCCACCATGGCTTTATTCACCCAGCCGAG
Organism: Acidobacteriota bacterium; assembly: GCA_037439565.1. Lineage (GTDB taxonomy): Bacteria > Acidobacteriota > Terriglobia > Bryobacterales > Bryobacteraceae > Palsa-187. The sequence goes on from JBBIVT010000002.1 coordinate 65,808, forward strand.
GATGATGCAGTTGATCGGGATGCCCAAATAAAGCGCGCGGAAGCCTCTCAGAAACGCCGCGGGCCGCCCCGAGTAGCGGATCTCTGAAAATTCAATGTCGGTCATCACTCCCGATCTGCGCCACAGGCGGGCGTAGAAAAACACCGTCATCATGCCGCTGGCAACGAAGCACCACCATAGCCAGTTGCCCGCAATGCCTCCTTTGGCCACCATCCCGGTGACGGCCAGCGGCGTGTCCGCGGCGAACGTCGTTGCTACCATGGACGTTCCCGCCAGCCACCAAGGCACGTTGCGGCCGGAAAGGAAAAATTCGTTGACGTTGGAGCCGGCGCGGGACTTGTAGTAAAAGCCGATTCCGATGTTGAAAGCGAAGTAAAGGGCGACGACCAGCCAGTCGAGGGTTGTGAGCTGCACTAGGGGATTAGTATACCGCTCGCCTTATGCCGGAAGAATCGCCGTGCTCAGCCAGAACTCCTCCAGGGATTTGCTCAACTGCACCAACTTCTCCACGTCCAAAGGCTTGGGGACGTAACAGTTGGCGTGCAGATCGTAGGCGCGGCGGACATCCTCGCTTGCGGTGGAGGTGGACAGGATCACCACCGGGATCTGGCGCAAGGCCTTGTCCTTCTTGATTTCCGCGAGCACTTCGCGCCCGTCCTTTCGCGGAAGGTTCAAATCAAGAAGAATAAATGCGGGGCGGGGGCTTCTGATAAAGGAACCCTCCCGGCGAAGGAACGCCAGCGCCTGTTCGCCGTCCCGTGCGATGTTCAAATGACTGCAAACGCCGCCCTCTTTGAACGCTTCCTGAATTAGCCGGATATCACCTGGGTTATCTTCCACAAGAAGAATCTCGACGGGATTTTGGGGGAGGGTTTTTCGCTGAGACATTTTCGAACACGTGAACAAAAGGAAGTGCGCTCCGTGTTCTACTCTTCTCACGGTTCCGCAAGCCGCTTATGCGGGTGATCCCACTCGCGCAGCGTTCGCAGATTCCATTTCGGCAGAGATCGAGAAAAAGAACGTCGATCCGATTCCAGGTTGGGATTCAACCCAAATTCTTCCGCCGTGTCTTTCCACGATTTTTCTGGTGATGGCGAGGCCGATTCCTGAGCCGGAATACTCCTGGCTGGAATGGAGACGCTCAAAAATGCGAAAAATACGATCAAGATGGCGGGCCTCGATTCCGATGCCGTTGTCGCGGATGGAAAAAATCCATTCCTTGCCTTCCCGCGATGCGGAAATATGGATCTTGGGACTGGAGTTCCGCTGGAACTTGATGGCATTGGCAATCAGGTTTTGAAAGACCTGGGTGAAAAGGACCGGATCGACCACCACGGCGGGTAACAGATCCAGGCTGATTTGCGCATGCGACTCATCGATGGCGGCTTTCAGGTTCGCCAGGGCGTCCTGCACGATATCCAGGGTCGCTACGCGGACGAAGTGGGCTGCCCCAGTGCCGGCGCGGGAAAAATCGAGCAGGTCCGCGATCAGCGCCTTCATGCGAATCGCGCCATCGACGGCGTAACGGATAAATTCGCGGCCATCGTCATCGAGCAAATCGTTATAGCGCCGCTCAATCAGCTGCAAATAGTTCGTGACCATGCGGAGAGGCTCCTGCAGGTCGTGCGAGGCGACGTGGGCAAACTGCTCCACCTCCGCGCTGGAACGCCGCAGTTCCTCGTTGACGCGCTGCAGTTCGTCGGCTGCCTTTTTACGCTCCGTGATGTCGCTGACCATCCCGAAGGCCAGAGGACCGGTTTTCGTGTTGACGGAGGCGAGGCCGATCTCCACCGGAAACTCCGAACCATCCTTGCGCCGTCCGGCCAGTTCCATGCCCGAACCCATGGTGCGAACCCGCGGGTGGGCAAAATAGTCGCCGCGATGGTGGGAGTGTGCGGTACGAAAGCGATGGGGAAGAAGCATCTCCAGTTCGCGGCCCAGAATCTCGTCCCGGGTATAGCCGAACATCTGCTCGGTGCGGGCGTTCGCCAAGACGATGCGCCCTTCGCGCGACACCACCAGGATCGCCTGCGGGGCTGCCTCGAAGCAGGCGCTCAAAACATCGGCGCTAGCCACATTTTCCGTCACGCGCCGCCGCGCGCGGAACCAACGGAGAAATTCGCCCATACAGGTGAGTGCGAATTCCCGGCCTTCATTCTCCCCTCAAAGCGGAATGTTGCCGTGTTTTTTCGCGGGCGAGGTGTCCACCTTGGTTTCCAGCAGGCGCAGGGCGCGGATGACCCGGGGACGGGTCTGGCGCGGCTCGATCACATCGTCGAGAAACCCGTGCTCGGCGGCGACAAAGGGGTTGGCGAAGCGCTCCTTGAACTCCTCGGTCTTGGCGCGGCGGACCGCTTCGGGATCCGCGGCGGAGGCTAACTCCCGGCGGTAGACGATGTTGACCGCGCCTTCGGGCCCCATCACTGCGATTTCGGCGGTGGGCCAGGCAAGGTTCACATCGGTCCGGAGGTGCTTGGAGCCCATCACGCAGTACGCGCCGCCGTAAGCTTTGCGGGTGATGACTGTGATCTTGGGGACCGTGGCTTCCGCATAGGCATAAAGGAGCTTCGCGCCGTGGCGGATGATGCCTCCGAACTCCTGCGCCGTGCCGGGGAGGAAGCCGGGCACGTCCTCGAACGTCAGGATCGGGATATTGAACGCGTCGCAGAACCGGACGAAGCGCGCGCCCTTGGTGGACGAATCGATATCGAGGCACCCGGCGAGAAAAGCCGGCTGATTGGCGACGATGCCAACGCTGCGCCCGTCCATGCGGGCAAAACCAATGACGATATTTTTCGCCCAGTGCTCCTGCACTTCGAAAAAATCGCCGTCGTCGACGATGCGATGAATCACGTCCTTGATTTCATACGGCTTGTTGGACTCGGCCGGCACGATGGAGTCAAGCGAGGCGTCCTCGCGGTCGATTGGATCGTCCGAGGCGCGGCGCGGGCCGTCGTCGCGATTGTTCTGCGGCAGATAGCCCAGTAAGGCCCGGATCATTTGCAGACACTCGGCATCGTTGTGGGCCAGGAAGTGCGCCACCCCCGAAGTGGAGTTATGCGTGGCCGCTCCGCCCAGCGTTTCCTTGGTGACGTCCTCATGCGTGACGGTTTTAATGACGTCGGGGCCGGTGACGAACATGTAGCTGGTCTTGTCCACCATGAACACAAAGTCAGTAAGCGCGGGGGAGTAGACGGCTCCTCCGGCGCAGGGACCCATGATGGCGGAGATCTGCGGCACCACTCCGCTCGAAAGAGTGTTGCGCAGGAAAATATCGGCATAACCACCCAGCGACACCACGCCTTCCTGAATGCGCGCGCCTCCGCTGTCGTTCAAACCGATGACCGGGGCGCCGGTCTTGAGCGCCAGGTCCATGATTTTCACGATCTTCTTGGCATTCGTTTCCGAAAGAGAACCGCCGAAAACGGTAAAATCCTGGGCGAAAACGTAGGCCGGACGGCCGTGGATGAGGCCGTGGCCCGTGATGAACCCATCGCCGTCGATAACCTGTTCGTACATGCCGAAGTCTCGGGAACGGTGGCGCACCAGTTTATCCAGTTCCTCGAATGAGCCTTCATCAAGCAGCAGGTCGATGCGCTCGCGAGCCGACAGTTTTCCTTCCTTGTGCTGGCGGGCGCGGCGTTCGTCGCCTCCTCCAGCCTCGGCGACGGCGTGGCGGCGGCGGAGTTCCTCAATACGGTCGGACATAAGAGACTAGGGTAGCGCTGTTAAAGGCCTGGTGATTGCTGGTAACGTAACGGTAGGGAGGAAGGGGCCGTCCCACCATTGTGTTGAGTCGTTTTCTGAAAATCCTCGGCGTGACGTGCGGGCTCTCTGTGGCCGTTCCGGCACAGGACCAGCCGATCCGCGCCAATGCGCACCTGGTGCTGGTACCGGCGACCGTGATGGACAGGAAAGGCGCGCTGGTTGACGGGCTTTCCGTGGACGATTTCGTGGTGACCGACGACGGCGTGCGGCAGAAGGTTCACATGGATACCTCCGACACCGTGCTGGCGCCTATATCGCTGGTGGTACTGATCCAATCCAGCCGCATCTCCACGCCGGCTCTGCAACGGATCAAGCTGGTGGGCTCAACCGTGCAGCCGCTGCTGGTCGGCCAGCGCGGACAGGCGGCGGTGATGTCCTACGACGACGAGGTGCGGACGTTTCAGGATTTCACCTCCGATGGGGACAAGATTCGCAAGGCCATCGACGCCATTGAGCCGCACTTCATTAAGGAAGCGAAACTGATCGACGCGGCGATCGACGCGATGAAGATGCTCGGGACGCGGCCGGAGAACTCCCGCCGCATCATCGTGGTGCTCGGCGAATCGCGCGACCGCGGCAGCAGGCATAAACTGGCCGAGGCGATCGAGATGGCGCAGCGGGCGGGCGTGGTCATTTACTCGATCACCTATTCGGCGCAGGGCGAAGCGTGGTCGTCGAGCTCGGATGACGCGCCGCCGGTGCCGGGGGATGTGGATTATCTGGGCGGGCTGGGAGAGCTGGCGCGCCTTGGCAAGACGAACGACGCCGATGCGTTCGCCAGGGCGACCGGCGGGCGGCATCTGTCGTTTTTAAAGGCCGGATCCCTGGAGGCGTCCATTTCGCGCACGGGAGAGGAGATCCACAGCCAGTATCTGTTGAGCTTCTCGCCCCAGGAAACGGCGAACTCAGGGCTGCATCACATCAGCGTGACCGTGCCCAAATTTCCCGCGGCAGTCGTCAGGGCGAGGGCCGGATATTGGCCTGAGAAGTAGAGCCCTGGCGCCAGCGAAGGGCAGGCTGCCGACGGCGGTTATCCAAGAACGGGGACCCGGAAACGGTTTCTTCTCCCGCTTTAACCCGCTCAGATGAAGTTAGATAGGACTTCCACTCGCCTAAAAACCCCACAACTCTCCGGATACACTTTTGCATGAGGATGTCAAAGCCTTCGCCTGCTGAAAGCAGGAAGTCGATGATGAACCAGAAGATTCGCTGGCGTTTATGGGGCGTTATTTTAACGCGAGACGCTTCCGGGAGTTCGAATCGCTCCCGGCGGCAAACACTTGTGACCCGAGTGGAACGGACAGGGAAACTGCAATTTCTAGGACCAGTCGGCGGCGAGCCTCTTCTTCCGTCTCTCCCGCGGACGCGCAGCCGGAAAGTTCGGGGCGGACCGCCGGGTAGCTGTCCGCCTCCGCGTCGAATACCAGAACGATGCGGAACTTTATTCGAACATGAAGAGCGGCGTCGGCGCGGCCGGGGTTTCTTCCGGCGCGTTGGGATCGCCCGAGACGCCCACCGGTTGCTCCACCGGCTGCAGCGGACGGCAGTAGATGCCTCCGTCGCCCAGGTACACTTCCAGTTCGCTGGGGCGCGGCAGCGTGCCCTGAATCAGAGCCTCGCTGAGCGGATCCTCCACGTACTTCTGCAGCGCGCGGCGCAGCGGACGGGCCCCGTAGCTGCGGTCCGTGCAGGTCTTTTCGAGGATGTATTTGGCGGCGTCCTCGTTCAGGCGGATCTTGATCTGCTTGGCAACCAGATTCACGTTGATCTGTTCGGCCAACAGGTTCATGATCTTCAGCAGGTCGTCGTCGGACAGGCTGGTGAAGAGAATGATCTCGTCCAGACGGTTAAGGAACTCGGGGTTGAAGGCCTTCTTGACCTCGCCCATCACCTGATCCTCGATCTTGGCCGGCATGCCGCTGCCGGGCGCGCTGAAGCCGATCTGGCTGCGCTTTTCCAAGAAGCGCGCGCCCAAATTCGACGTCATGATGATGATGGTGTTCTTGAAGTCCACCGTGTTGCCGAGCCCGTCGGTCAACTGGCCGTCTTCAAACACCTGCAACAGGATGTTATAAATATCCGGATGCGCCTTCTCGATTTCGTCGAGCAGGATGATCGAATAAGGCGCTCGCTTCACACGCTCCGTGAGCTGGCCGCCTTCTTCATAACCCACATATCCCGGAGGCGAACCGATCAGCTTCGACACCGAATGCTTCTCCATGAACTCTGACATGTCGAAGCGGATCAGCGATTTCTCGCTGCCGAACAGGAACTCGGCCAGCGCGCGGGCGACCTCGGTCTTGCCGACGCCCGTGGGGCCTAAGAACAGGAACGATCCGGCCGGGCGCTTGGGCGACTTCAGGCCGGCGCGCGAACGGCGGATGGCGCGGGATAGCGCGGAGATGGCTTTTTCCTGGCTGATGATGCGGCGATGCAACTCGGCCTCAATACGAAGGAGTTTGGCGACCTCTTCCTCGCGGATGGCCGTCATCGGGACGCCGGTCCAGCGGGCGACCACGTCTTCAATGTCGTCCTTGGTGACAATGCCGGTGGAGGCGTCGTCCAGGTTGTATTTCTCGCGCAACTGGCGCAGGTTTTCGCGCTCCTTGCGCTCCTCGTCGGAGTAGAAACGCGCCTTTTCGAATTCGTGATTGGCGATGGCGTTCTCCATCCGGTGCACGATGAACTTGATACGCTTCTGGATGTCAGCAACCTCGCCGGGGAGCGTCGTCTGGCGCAGCTTCACCCGCGCGCCGGCTTCGTCGATCAGATCGATCGCCTTGTCCGGCAGAAAACGGTCCGGAATGAAGCGTGTCGAGGTGTAGACGGCGTTTTCAATGGACTCGTCGGTGTACGAAACAGCGTGGAATTTTTCGTAGCGTTCCTTGATGCCGAAAAGGATACGAATCGCATCGCTCTCATTCGGCGGAGGAACCTTCACGGCCTGGAAACGGCGCTCCAGCGAACGATCCTTTTCGATGGATTTGCGGTACTCACCGGGCGTGGTCGCGCCGATGCACTGGATTTCGCCTCGCGACAGCGCAGGTTTCAGAATATTGGCCGCGTCGAGCGAGCCTTCGGCCGAGCCCGCGCCCACCAAGGTGTGCAATTCGTCGATGAAGATGATGGCGTTCTGATTCTCCATCAACTCCTTCATGATGGTCTTCAGGCGCTCCTCGAACTGGCCGCGATACTTGGTTCCGGCGACGATCAGCGAAAGATCCAGCGCCAGGATGCGCTTATCCGCCAAAAAGCTGGGCACGTCACCGTCGGCGATGCGCTGCGCCAAGCCTTCGACGATGGCGGTCTTGCCGACGCCGGGCTCGCCGATCAACACAGGATTATTCTTCGTGCGGCGGCAGAGGATCTGCACCACACGTTCGAGTTCGTAGTCGCGGCCAATGAGCGGATCGAGCATGCCGTCCATCGCGGCTTGCGTGAGGTCGCGGCTGAACTCGCTGAGCAGGGAGCTTTCCTTGGGGCGGTTTGACGACATTTTTTCGGAGCTGGAGCGGGCGATTTCCTCGCGCACCTGGGAGAGGCGCAGGCCGCGCTCATGCAAAATATCGGCGGCGAAGCACTTTTCCTCGCGCAGCAGGCCCAGCAGCAGGTGCTCGGTGCCGATGTGCTTGTGGTTCAGCCGCTCGGCTTCTTCCGCGCCATAGGCCAGCACCCGCTTGCACTCGTGGCTCAACGGCAGGTCCACAGAGGTCGAGACTTTCTCGCGCAGGGTCGTGTGCGCCTCGATCTGCTTGCGGATCGACTCCACCGAGGCGCTGGAGCGCAGAAAGCGATTGGCAAGCGCCTTATCTTCCCTGAGCAACCCGAGCAGCAGGTGCTCGGTTTCAATGCACGGGCTGCCGAACTGGCTGGCTTCATACCGGGCGAAGAAAATCACCCGGCGTGCCTTCTCGGTATAACGTTCAAACATAAATTCGTATCCTATGCCGACTCTGAAAAAGAAGCTTCCACCAAACGGCCGCGTTCCAGGGCGAGCACCCGGTCCGCGCGGCGCGCAAACTTGAGATTGTGTGTGACGTGGATCGACGTAAGATCGCGTGAGCGATGGAGATCTTCAATCAGACCGACGATCATTTCTCCGGTCCGGTAATCGAGGCTGCCGGTGGGTTCGTCAGCCAGCAGAACCTTCGGGTTACCCACCAGGGCACGCGCCAGAACCACGCGCTGCTGTTCGCCTCCGGAAAGCTCACCCGCGCGATGCGTGGCGCGGTTCTTGAGGCCCACCTCGTCGAGCCTCGCGAGGGAAACCGGCTCCGCCTCCTCCCGTGATTGCCCGCGTATGAGCAGAGGCATCATCACGTTCTCGAGGGCCGTAAACTCGGCGAGCAAAGTGTGAATCTGCCAGACAAATCCTAACTCCCGGTTTCTGAAATCGGCCAGCTCATCCTGAGGGAGCTTGCAGATATCCTTCTGCCCGAAGTATATCGCACCCTCCGAGGGCCTGTCCAGACCGCCAAGTAAATGCAGCAGAGTACTTTTGCCAGCTCCGGACTCTCCTACCAGAGCCAGGCGCTCCCCGCGGCAGACGGAGAGGTCGATGCCCGCGAAAACGACGAGATCCGCGCCGCCGGAGAGATAGGATTTGGACAACCCCGCCGCCCGGATAGCGATTTCGGTCGAAACAGACATGGGTTGACTATCATCATATCGCTGCACAGGTGTTTTTTCGCTAAAACATTATGGTCAAGATTTGTTTCGGTGTATGCTTATTTTGGAAAGCCGATTGCACCTGACAGGTACCGGAAGTGTGGAGGGTTGTGATGAATCTCCTTAAGATTTCGACGTTTGGCGCGTTCGCTGCGCTGGTGGGCCTGGGTTCTTTCGACACAGCATGGGGACAGGTGACGCTAACCCCCTCGCCGGCCGCCGGCTTGAATATCACAGTGCAGAGCGGCGGCGCCGCCTCCGGCCAGATGACGGTACAAGCGACCGAGGGATCCAGCAATCTATCCACCACGCTGGTGGTAAGCCTGGTGGGCACGCCTTCGTGGATGACGGTGAACAATCATTCCGCGGGGACAAACTTCAATGTGAATACGCCCTCCGACGGCAGCGCGCAGGTGTTTACGATCAATGTCAACGCCGCGGGACTAAACACAAATCAGATCGGGACCTTCACAGTGCAGGTGAGCGCCCTGCCCAGCAGCCAGATCACCTACCATGTCTATCTGACGATCGGCGGACCGACTTCGCTCAGTTCGAATCCGCAGACACTGGGCTTCTCGGCGACGCAAGGCGCCAGTTCCGGGAATCCGAACTCAATTCCGGTGACGATCGCTACCAGCGGAGCGTCGCCCTTAATTTACACGGTCAGCGCGTCCACCACGGACGGGGCGACATGGATCCTGCTCAGCAACACCAGCGCCACGACCAGCACCACCAACCCCGGCTTTAACGTATACGTCAATCCGTCCGGATTAGCGGTGGGGAACTACCAGGGCACGATCACGATCCAAAGCACCACGACCGGCGATTCCCTGGCGATTCCCGTCACGCTGCAGGTGACCCAGGGGCAGACGCTGAACGTCACGGGCACGCTGAACGATTTCTTCTATCAATACAACTCCGGGCAGGCGGGGTTCACCGTGCAGACGCAGACGCTGATGGTCTCCACCAACATCGGATCGCTCAATTACACGGTGACGGC
>JBBIVT010000002.1:75343-93344 GCA_037439565.1 Acidobacteriota bacterium
CCGTTCGGCACCACGGTATCGCCGTCGCAAGCGGTGACGGTGGGCAGTTCCAACTCCAGTTCGGCGATCCCTTATCTGGTTCAGGTATCATCGGCCGCCTCCAGTTGGCTGTCGGTTTCTCCGGTCAGCGGAACGACGGTCACGAACCCGTCGTTTTCCGTGTTCATCAATCCGTCGGTCTTGAACGTAACGTCCACACCCTACACCGGCAATATCATTGTCAGCCCGAATAACAGCGATGCGGGGTTATATACCATTACGATTCCGGTGACGGTGACGGTTACTTCGGCGACGACGCAGATCTATGCCGGGCCGGACCAATTGCTGTTCAGCTATCAGACAGGGAAAACATCGCAGAACCTGCCACAGTTGGTGAGCCTATCGAGTCCGGGAGCGACGGGATTCACGGTGGCCACCAGCACGCTTCCGTCGCCTAATTGCCCAAGCGCGAACTGGCTGGCAGCGACAGCGTCGGCGACGATCACACCCGCGCAACTTTCCGTTAGCGTGACCAATACCGGCATGACGGCCGGCACCTGCTCCGGTACGGTGACGGTGACCTATAACAATGGGCAAAACCCCACCGCGACGACGACGATTCCGGTAACGGTGAATATTTCCGCAACGCCGCTATTAACCATTTCCACCCTTCCGGGCTTTGGCGTCGTCACCGCCAATCCAACGACGGGAACAATCACAAGCCAGATCGCGATCAACAGCACGGACGGATCGGCGCTGCAGTTTACGGCAAGCGCGACACAGACGGGCGGAACTCAGGCATGGCTGTTCCTTGGAGCGACCTCAGGCACGACGATTCAAAACCTGCAGGTTCAGATCGTTCCGACGTCGTTGCAGGTGGGCGTGTATACCGGATCGATAACGATCAACGCGGTAACGGCCGCGAATCTTCCAAGCGGACCGCTGACGATTCCGATTGTGCTCACGGTGACGCAGAATACGACCGTCTCCGTTTCGCCAACCTCGCTCACCTTCACCGAGACGCAGGGCGGGACTCCTCCGGCGTCCTTGCCGATCACGTTAACCGCCTCGGCGCCGACAAGTTATACCGCCTCGGCGACGACGTTGACAGGCGGGAATTGGCTTCAGGTAACGCCCGCGAGCGGCACTATCAGCGGAACCACAGCCACGATCAGCGCGGCCATCGCGCAGAATTCGCTATCGCCTGGAACCTATACCGGCACGATCTCCCTGTACTTCCCCACCACCGCGACATCGGCCACGGTGAATGTCACGCTGACGGTGTCGGCCGCGCAAAACGTCGTGGTTTCTCCCACCGCGCTGAGCTTCAGTTATCAACTGGGAGGCGCCGCGCCTGCGCCGCAAACGCTGAATGTTACCAGCACGGGCGGAGCAGTTACCGTCTCGGCGGCAGCGGCGACGTCGGGGACGCCTTCGGGTTGGTTGTCGGTGACGCCCACCAGCGGGTCGACAGGCGCGTCCAGCGCCGGATTGCCGCTGACCGTCACGGTGGCGACGACCGGCTTTACCCTGGCGGGAACCTATAACGGAACGATCACGGTGACACCTGCGGGCTCAAATCCGATTACGGTCGGCGTGACGTTTACGGTCAGCGGCGTTCCGGTTCCGCAGCCGGTGACGATCTCCAACAGCGCGAGCGGCGCCTATGGATCAATCGCTCCAGGGGAACTGATCACCATCAAGGGAACGGCCATTGGTCCGGCGAATCCAGTCTCGTTCAGTGTGAATCCAGGGAACACCGTCAGTTCCACGCTCTCCGGAGTGCAGGTCCTGTTCGATGGCATCCCCGGCACGCCGACTTACGTTTCGTCTACACAGATCAACGTCATCGTGCCCTACGAAATCGCCGGGCGAGCGCAAACCAGCATTGTGGTGTCCTATCAAAGCCAGCAATCGGCGGCGATCACGCAAACCGTCGCTGCCCAAGCGCCGGGAATTTACACCTTCAGCGCGACGGGCGCGGGCCAGGCCGCGGCGTTGAATCAGAACTTCACGTTCAACGGACCAGCGGCAGGACTGGTTATCAACGGCCAGAGCGTCAGCACCGCGCCCGCCGCGGCAGGGCAGGTGATCGCGGTCTACATGACCGGCGGAGGACAGACAAATCCGCCGAGCGCCACGGGAACCGTAACTTCCACCGCGACGCTCTACCCGATTTCGGGCGTAACTGCCACGATCAATGGCGTCCCGGCTCCCGTGGAGTTCGCGGGCGCGGCACCGGGACTGGTCACGGGTGTCATGCAGGTGAACCTCATTGTGCCAGCGGGAGTTCACGGCAACAATCTGTCCCTGGTGGTGACGGTCAACAACTCCGTGTCCCTGGTGGGGCCCACGGTGGCGGTGCAATAGCCGGCCGTAGGGACGAAATTTCCGGCTCCGGGCGACGTGCTTCGGCACACGCCCGAGAGCGGTATGCTTGTGGTCAGGTGAACTCTCAACAGCAGCGTGAACGCACGCGGAAGCTTGCCGCGTGGTTCCTGGGGCCGAAGGCGGAGAATGCGGAGTTGGAGGAGAAGATGATCCTCCACATCCTGCAGGATTATTTCCACTGGCGCCGTAATTATTATCCTTCCGATGAAATTCTGGTGACGCAAGGCCTGCGCCGCGAATCGATGGCCTGGAACGACGACCTGTTCCAGCAGATCTCCGAAATGTTGGCCGGGTTTCGCCGCCATTTCCCCGTCTACAGCCCCCGCTACAACGCCCACATGACGGGGGACCAGACCATCCCCAGCGTGCTTGGCTATTTCGCGGGGATGCTCTACAACCCGAATAATGTCACGCCGGAAGCAGCGCCGGTGACGGTGGAGTGGGAACTCGAAGTAGGCGCGGATATTCTGCGCATGCTGGGTTTTCAGCCGCCGCCGAAGCAGGCTCCTGCGGGCGGCGTCAAAACCGAGTTCGGGTGGGCCCACGTCACCTCCGGCGGAACCGTCGCGAATCTGGAAACGCTGTGGGCCGCGCGCAACGTCCGGTATTTTCCGCTGGCCGTGCGCGACGTCTGCGTGAAGCATGGGATCGCCCTGACGCTGCGCAAACCGGACAGCGAAACACGCTCCCAGATCAGCAGCCTTACGCCGCGCGAGTGCCTGGGCGTGAAGCCGAACCAGGCGATTTATCTCTACGGCCGTTTCGCCGATGCCGTGCGAAGGCATTTTCAACTGGATCGCGCCGAGGCGGGCAGAAAAGTCTGTCAGCTGCTTGCCGACAGCGAATTCAGCCTTGCGCATCAGGGCACGCGGGCCTGCTATGGGGCATTTCCGCCGGCGATTTTCGTCGCCGGCACGCGCCACTACAGCTTTGGCAAGATCGCGGATTTGCTGGGGATCGGGCGCGGCAACGTGATCTTGATCGACGTCGACCGCATGTTCCGGGTGGATGTGGAGGACTTGCGGCGGAAGATCATAAAGGCGCTGGCGGACGGCATGCTGCCCGTAGCCGCCATCGGGGTCGCGGGGACCACCGAAGAGGGCGCCGTCGATCCGGTGCATCGGCTGCTGGGACTGCGCGACGAAATCGAGCATGCACAGGGCCAGAGCTTCTGGCTGCACGTCGACGCCGCGTGGGGAGGCTACCTGCGGTCGCTTTTCAGCGGCGGCGAGCCGGAGGATTTGAGCGACTTTGTTTCCCGCGAGATCACCCTCCGCCGCGGGCACTACGAGAAGACGCTATCGCTGCGCTGGGGCTACTCCGAAGTCACGCAGGCCTTTCTGTCGTTCCCGCAAGCCGATTCGATCACCGTGGACCCGCACAAGCTCGGCTATGTTCCGTATCCGTGCGGCGTGGCGGCGTTCCGCAACGATATGGTGCGGCAATTCCTCACCGAGGAAGCTCCGTATATTTCCGACGCCAGCCCGGAGGATACCGGCTCCCACCATCATCATCCGCCGGCGGCCGTGGGTCCGTACATTTTGGAGGGATCAAAACCGGGCGCGGCGGTGGCGTCCTGCTGGCTGTCCCATCGGATGATCCCACCGGACCGCTCCGGCTATGGCGAAATTATCCGCGCGTCGCTGCTCGCCGCGCGCGAGTTGTACGAACGCCTGGTGCACTGGGACGTGGGCTGCCGCGCCAACGGCGAGGAGCCTTCGTTCCGCTTCGTTCCCATCACCGGCATGCCGCCCGACATGAACGTCGTCTGTTTTCTGGCGGTGGAGAAGCAGAATCCGTCCGTGAAGCGGGCCAACGAATTGAACCGCTGGATTTACGACCGGTTCACCATCGACGCGGGGCACGGCGAAGGCCATTACAGCTATTCTCAGCCATTCTTCCTTTCGCGGACCGAAATTTTTCCGCCGGCGTATCCGGCTGATGCGATGGCGCCGTTGTTGGAGCGCGCCGGGCTCGACGCGGGCGAGTACGCCACCGAGGGCCTGTTCCTGCTGCGGGCAACCGTGATGAGCCATTATCACGTGATGGCGGCAGAGACGGGCCGCAAACAGGCATTGCTGGCCGATTTCGTCGAGCTGTTGGCGCAAAAAGTGGATGTCGGCCTGGCGGCGTTGGCGCAGACAGTGGCGTAATGCCGCCTGCCTTACTGGAGTCCGCCTCGGCCGCCGCCCGTCGCTGAGGCGGCCGGAGCCGGCGGCAGGAACTTTGGATCGAGGATCTTCGCGATCTGATCCCGCGCGCCTTCCAGATGCGCCCTTGTGTCGTGATCCGCCGCCTTGGCGATGGCTGCCGTGAGAGACGCATTCAGCGCACGCAATTCAGCCCGGAAAAACGGCTTCTCGTCCTCGCTGACGGCCGGAGGACGCGCGCCCGGAGCAGCGCCGCCGCGCCCGCCTGCCGCGGCCGCGGGCGCCGTACCGTTGAGCTTCGCATCGACGATGTCGAGATAGGAGTTCTGCAGATTGCGGCGATACGCGTCGATTTTCACCGTAGCGCCATCCAACTCCTTCCAGACGCCCTTGCGAACCGTGGCGAGCAGTTCCGCCGCGGTATACGCCGCCGCGCCGTCGACGGTCTGCTGCTCGATCAGCCGCGCGAAACGCTGGTCGTTCAACAGCGTGTTGAGCACGCTGCGCTGCGCGGCGGCGATGCGTTGCAGCACACCGGCCGGCTCGATGCGGCGCAGGATATCCGCGTCCACCATCCACAGAGGCGTGGTGAAGGCATTTTCCACCAGGAACTTCGCGGCCTCTTCCTGGCGGATTTTCGGAACCAGCGTGAAGATGCGGCCTTCCTGGCCGACAACCTTCTCCTGGCTGTTGAATCCTCCGACGACCTGCGCGACGTGATTCATTTCGAGTTGCCACTGGCCGAGCATGCGGCCGTAGAGCTCGCCCAGATCCTCGTACGTTTCGCCTTCCTTCCAGGCGGTGGCCGGCATCAACATTTTGGCCACGCGCTGAAGATTTTTCATGCCCATGGCAGTGGACTTCACGGCATCGGCATCGCCGACGGCTTCGGTTTCCTCTCCCGGATCCGAGCCCTGCGAGTTGGCCGTGGAGAAGCGATACCAGGGAGTCTTGTCCTGTTCGCGCGCCCATTGATCGAGCGTCGGCTTTTCATCCTGCGATGTAGCGGCGGGAAGCGGCGCGTAGCCCCACTTCGTCGCCCAAACGTCATAAGGGCCGATCCGCGGGATCAGATCTTCCACGGCGATGTGGTCCTCAGGCTGGGCGACGTAATTGAAGCGCGAGTAATCCATAATCGACGGCGTGTGGCCCATCTTATGGACCCACTCCTTGTCGCGAATCTTGTCAGCCGGATACAGGGAGCTGGCCTTCATATTGTGCTGGAAGCCGAGCGTGTGGCCCACCTCATGCGCCACGACATATTCGAGCAGCCGGCCCATCAGATCCTCCGGCAGCGGCAGCCTGGCCGCGCGCGGATCGAGGGGGCCCACCTGCACGAAATACCAGTCACGCGCAAGGTTCATGACGTTGTTATAGAACTGAATGTCGGCGTTCAGAATTTCGCCCGTGCGCGGATCGGAGATGTGCGGGCCGCTGGCGTTTTCCACGGTCGACGGCAGCCAGCGGATCACGGAGTGGCGGACGTCCTCCGGACTCCAGGTGGGGTCCTGCTGCGGCGTGGGAGCCTCCCTGGCGATGATCGCGTTCTTGAATCCGGCGGCAAGAAACGCCTCGTTCCAATCCTCGACGCCCTTTTTCATCCACGGGATCCAGCGCTTCGGGGTGGCGGAATCCAAGTAATAAATAATCGGCTTCACGGGCTCGGACACAGCGGCGCCGGGGTCCTTCTTTTCCAGGCGCCAGCGCGCGATGTAGCGCACGGTTTTGCCGCGAAACTCGTCGGCCGAGTAATCCATCTGAGCCGTGGTGAAATACCCGACGCGCTCATCAAAGATACGGGGCATCATCGGCTTTTCAGGGAGCCGAACCATGCTGTGATGCAGAACGATGGTGGCGCTGGCGCCGCGCATGGTGCCTCCGCCCAGCCCGCCTCCGCGTCCACCGGTGGGCGCCGCGGCCGCGCCCGGAGTACGCGTGTAAGTGGCCGTCGCCTCGGCTTCGATGTTATCGGGGAACGGTGAAATGTGGTCGATAAACGACCGCGTCGCATCGAAGGCCGTCGCGCCGAGTTGCTGGCGGGCGCTGATTTCCGGCACGTCGGTGTTGAACAGGCGGCTGACGTCGATGACGGGGTCGCCATCGTGATAGGCGGCGACGTTGAACGCCATGATGATGGTGTCGTTGTTGGCTGCCTTGACCGCCTCGGCGATCGGCTCATCCGGCTTCGCCGTCACGCTGAAATTAATGTCACGCAGATAGACGCGATTGTTGCGCATCTCCCAGGTCACTACGCGATTGGTGACCTGGCTTCCGCCGTAGCCCACGCCGACCGTCGTTTTCGCAATCTGGGTGTTCCAAAGAAGCTGCTTTTGTAGTTCGGCCTTGGGGATCTCGTAGTAGAAGCGCTCGCCCACCTGGTGAACCGTGAAGAGGCCCTTCTTCGACTTTGCCTCCTTGGTGATGACGCGGTCATAAGGCTGCGGATTGGGAGTGGCGAGGGCCGCGCCGCCGCGTCCACCGGCGGCTCCTGCGCTTGTCTGAGGGGGTTCGTCCTGGGCGGGAAGGGCCGGCGCGAGGAAGGAAATCGCCAGCAGGGAAGTGGAGAGGATGCGGGTCATCGAAAATCCTTTCTTCAGCTTGTCAACGTATCGTATCAGACAGGATTTTGTAGCGTCTTTAAGCTTCGTAGCGCGGCCGCGATCTACGGCACGCTGGCGGGCTTGACTCGCCGATGGGTGGCTTGTTCGAAAGCGTAGGCCATCTTGAGCAGGCTGGGCTCACTGCAGGCGAGGCCGGTAAAGCTGACGCCAAACGGCGACGGTTTCGGGTCGAAGCCGGGCGGGAACGGAGCCCCCTGGGTATTCGGCACCATCCCGAACGGAACGATGACGGTTGGGTAACCGGGCTTGGCGGCGATTGCCGCGCCGCTTGCCCCGGGGAACAAAATCGCATCGAGCCGCTGGGCCTTCATCACTTCGTCGATGCCGTGCGTGCCCGCAAGGTCAATATCCTTTGCGCGATCCGCCTCATAACGCGCACGGTCCGCTTGCACGTTCATTTCGTCGGAAATGTCGAGTTGCGACTGGCCGAAGCGGATGGCACCGCCATTGGTGTGGGTGATGTTCCACTCGCGAAGCTCGGTGAGTGTTTTAATGGGCGCCGAGGGCCCAAGCGTGGCGAGAAAGGCGTTGAAGTCGCGCTTCATGCCGTATTTCAGCACGACGGAACAATTCGCGTCCTTCCCGCGGGAGTTGTTGAGGCCACTGCACTGGTTCCAAAGAAGAAAATTTTTATCGGGGTCCGTGGCCATCACGCTGGGGATATCGGCCGGATCGACAATCTCCGCTCCCTGCTGCTTCAGGATCGCGATCGCCTCGGTCATCAGGCTCTTTTGCTCAGGAGTCAGACCGTTCCCGAATCCTCCGCCGCCGCGTCCACCCCTTCCGCCCGGAGCGGGAGCGCCGGTCCTTTGCGGAGGCGTGTGGGCGTCATAAAAGAAAGCGCGGGGAATGCCAATGCGCATGCCTTTCAGCCCGTCCGCCTTTAAGAACTGCGTATAATCGCGGCCCGAGGGCGGCTTGCATTTTGTCGTGGCCGAATCGTTGGGATCGGGCGCGGGGCTTTCCATGGCTCCCAGCATGATGGCCGCATCGGTAACGGTTTTCGCCATGGGTCCGGCCGTGTCCTGATCGGCTGTGATGGGGATCACGCCATAGCGGCTGATCCGGCCAACGGTGGGCTTCACCGCGGCGAGCATGTTCTGGTTACTGGGGCTGAGAATGGAGCCGGAGGTTTCCGAGCCGACGTTGCCCGCCCAGAAATTCGCCGCCGTCCCGACGCCGGAACTGGAACCGCCGGTGGTGAGCACGGGACGGCCGTCATCGGAGCCCTCGCGCGGGTCGCGGCGAGGATCGTACGGATTGTAGCCAAAGCCGCGCACGGCGTTGTAATTCGCTGGCATCGGCGTGGGTCCACCGGCAACCCAATTGGCCAGCTCCGAAAGTCCCGTCTTGGCGATGATCACGGCGCCGGCGTCGCGCAGGTTTTTCACCAGCGTCGCGTCGTACGGAGGAAGGAAGCCCTCGAATGCGAGCGCTCCTCCGGTGGTGACGATGTCATGAGTGAGAACGTTGTCCTTGAGGGCGATGGGGATGCCATGCAGCGGCCCGCGAATGTGGCCTTGCGCGCGTTCGCGATCCCGTTCGTCCGCCTCGGCCAGCACGCGCGGATTCACGGTGATGATGCAGTGCAGTTTGTCCTCATACATGCCGATGCGGGCGAGGTACGCCACCACCAGCTCGCGTGAGGTGAGGCGGCCCTCCTGCATGGCGGCGCGCATCTGCGGAATGCCGGCCTCCACGACATCGAAAGGCTTTTGCGCGAAAACTTGCGCGGCGGCAATCAGGACGAGGGGAATGGATCGAGTCACGAGAATCGATTATGACACGCCGGTCTGCCGGGCGGCCATTCCCCGGAGACCGTCAGGGCTGGCGGCGCACAGGCAAGGGAGTAATCGCGTCCCAGCGCGAGTCTCCCGTCTGCTTGTAATCCTTCGGCAGCGTGGTCCAATCCGGACGGGTGATGCCGTTCAGGTCGTAAACGACTTTTCCGTCCCGCAGCGTCAGTTCGGCGACGATCTTCTGGCTTCCCTTCATTCGGGCGCCGTACATGTCGGTAAACCCGAAATTGCCTTTCTCCAACCGCAGCACCGCGACGTCCGCAACCGAGCCCACCGAGAGATTTCCCAGATCCTCGCGTTGAATTTCGCGGGCTGGATGCCAGGTGGATTCCGCCACAACGTCTTTAAAGGACTGGCCCATCGCCAGGAATTTATCCATCACGTTGTCCATGTCTTTCATGCCGGCGTTCATCGAGCCAATGTGGATATCGGTGGAGATAGAATCGGGCGGAAAACCTTGCTGCATGGCGGGAACCGCGACGCGCCAAGCAAAGCTGCCGCCACCGTGGCCGACGTCGAAAATCACGCCCCGTTTGCGGGCCTCGAACATGGCGGGATTCACCTTGCCGTCGACGAGTTCATCGCGAAGGCCCGAATAGCAATGCGTATAGATATCGCCTGGACGGAGTTTCCTGGTCACCAGCTCGCTCATCGGACGTTCCTTACGATTGGAGCCGAAATCGACCATTACCGGAATATGCGCGATATTTCCCGCTTCCACGGCCTGCTCCACCGGCGTCCACTCCGGCCCGGCATAGTGCGCCGTCTTCACGCCGATAATGGTGCCCTTGTATTTCAGGGCCATTTCCGCGGTCGGCTTGGCCTGCATATCGGACTGATCGTTTTCGAACTTCGCGCCCCGCATGCCGTGGCCGACAATGTTGATGAACACCAGCACGCGGGTCTTGGAGCGGTCGATAACGCGCTGCTTGAAATCCTCGAAATTCCTCCAGCCGGAGCAGCCGGCGTCGGCGACGGTCGTCACGCCCACGCGGAACGTGTAGCCGTCGGGATAGAGACTATTGTCGCCAGCGTAGGAGCGCGGCTCGCCCGTGCCGGCATAGACGTGCACGTGCATATCGATGATCCCCGGCGTGACGTACAATCCGGCGACGTTCACTACCTTGAACGCCTGCGACGCGTCGATATGCTGCGCCACGGCCGCGATTTTTCCGTCGCGGATGGCGACGTCGCGCACGGCGTCGATATTGTTCTTTGCGTCGATGACATGGCCGCCCTCGAGCAGAAGGTCATATTGCTGGGCGGAGGCAACGCTCGCGCCGGCAACCAGAAGAAGAGTTGGCAAAAAAGCCTGTTTTAGTGTTTCCATGTTTGCTTCTGATAAGAAAAAGATTTCCAGTCCTGGCTGGCGCGGCCGTTCAAATCCCAGACGACTTTGCCGGCGCGCAGCGTCATTTCACATTCAATCCGGCGGGCGCCGGACTTCCGCGCGCCCGCCGAATCCACAAATCCAAAATTGCCGCGATCGAGGCGCAGCACTGCGATATCCGCGTCCGCGCCCACATCGAGATTGCCCAGCGCCGGCCGCCCGATCTCCCGGGCCGGATTCCACGCCGACATCCGGATCACCTCCGCCAGAGGAGAATCAAGATTCAGAAGTTTCGACATCACGTTGGCCATGTCCTTCATGCCGCCGTTCATGCTATTGATGTGCAGATCGGTGGAGATGGAGTCGGGATAAAAGCCCGCCGCATAGGCGGGAACCGCCACGTACCAATAAAAGCTGCCCGCGCCGTGTCCGATATCGAAGATGACTCCGCGCTTCCGGCCGGCGTCCATGGCCGGATTCAGCGTGCCGTTTTCGAGCAACTCCTCGCGATGTCCGGAAAAGCAGTGCGTGTAAATATCTCCCGGCCGAAGTTTATCCATAAACAGCGCACGGATGTTGCGCGTGGCGTTTACGCGCCCGAAGTCCACCATCACCGGCAGGCCCGTTGCTTCGCCCGCCTTCACCGCGCCGTCCACAGATTCCCAACCCGGGCCGGCATAATGCGCGGACTTGAATCCCACGATGACGTCGCGATTCTCCTTGGCCATTTTGGCCGCGGCATCGGCATCCATTTCGGACGGATCGTCTTCCTTGCCCGTGCCCATCCCCGCGCCGACGATGTTCAGGAACGCCAGGATGCGGGTCTTCGAGTGTTCGACGATGCGGCGGCGGAAGTCGGGAAACGTGCGCCAGCCGGAGGAGCCCGCGTCCACCATGGTGGTCACGCCGCTGCGGAACGAATGCGCGTCCGCCTGCACCGCTTCCCCGCCCGGTTCCTTCCACAGATAAATATGCACGTGGATGTCGATGAGGCCGGGCGTGACGTAGAGGCCCTGGGCGTTCACGGTTTGTTTTGCCTGGGTTGGATCAATGACGGCGGCGACAGACGCAATTTTTCCGTTGGCGACGGCGACGTCCATCACACGATCGATGCCGTTTTTCGGATCGATCACATGGCCACCCTTCAGCAGCATGTCGTAACGCGGCTGTGCGCTCAAACTCCAGGTCAGGGCGAGTAGGGCAGTGGAAACTTTCACAGGAATTCGCAGCGCAGGCAAATCTTCCCTCGGCGACATTGTATTAGCATAAGGCTAATCGACGCAAGGAAAATCATATGCCATACAACGGAACACGACGCGGATTTCTGGGATGGGCGAACGGAGCCTTGGCAGGTTTAGGGCTCGGCGGAGCAAAACTGGAGGCCGCGAACGCTCGCGAAAATGCCGGCGTAGACTACTACGACAAACTCGGCGTGACAAAGATTATCAACGCGGCGGGCACCTACACGGCGCTCACCGCATCGATCATGCCTCCCTCCGTTCAAGCCGCGGTGGCGCGCGCGGCCAAGCATCCGGTGCGGCTGCACGACCTGCAGCAGGCCGCCGGCGAGTATCTGGCCAAACAGTTGAAATGCGAGGCCGCGATGGTGACAGCCGGCGCCGCGTCCGCGCTCACGCTGGCCACAGCCGCCGCGGTCACGCTCGGCAACAAGGCGTCGATTCATAACATCCCCACCGACATGGCGGGGCTCAAGAACGAAGTGATCGCGCAGAAGGGCCATCGCTACGAGTACGATCACGCGATTCGCAACTGCGGCGTAAACTTCGTCGAAGTGACCACGCTCGCCGAATATGAGGCTGCATTCAACGAACGCACCGTGATGACGAATTTCTTCAACGCCGCCGAAAGCGGAAAGATCGGCCGCGAGGATTGGGTGCGCATCGCGCACCAGCATGGGGTGCCCTGCCTGAATGACGCCGCCGCCGATGTTCCTCCCATTTCGAATCTGTGGAACTACACGCAGATGGGCTTCGACATGGTGGCGTTTTCGGGAGGCAAAGGGATGCGCGGGCCGCAGAACGCGGGGTTGCTGCTGGGCCGCAAGGACCTGATCGAGGCCGCCACGAGGAACAATAGCCCGAACTCCGACACCGTCGGCCGCGGCATGAAAGTCTCCAAGGAACAGATCGTCGGCATGGTGGCCGCCGTGGACTGGTTCCTCAGCCAGACCGACTCCGGACTGGAGGCCGAATTTCGCCATCGCGCCGACCGAATCGCTGCGCAACTCAAGAGCATCCCCACCATGGAGACGCGGGTGGAAATTCCGAACGTCGCCGCCAATGCCGTCCCGCACCTGTTGCTGCGCTACGATCCGTCGCGCGTGAAGATCGGGCCGCTCGAGGTCGCGTCCGAGCTACGCAAAGGCACGCCGAGCATCGAACTGAATCCCATGACTGGCCGGAAGGCGGGCGCGGGTCTGAGCTGCGATGAAAATACCATCGTCGTGGGCCTCTGGATGCTGGCGCCGGGCGAGGATCTTATCGTCGCGCGGCGGCTGAAGGAAGTTTTGTCGAAGGCCGCGAGCGCATGAAACACCTGCCGGACCAGGGCGGCAGAGCGTGACCCTGCCCCAACCTATGCAAGAATACGGACATGGATCGTCGGTTATTCCTGCAACTGGCAGCCGCGCCCGCGCTGCTGGGCGCAGAAACTCCCTCATATAAAATCGTCAGTCATTATCCGCCCGCGCCGGGTGCTCATACGCCCGGACCGTATCGCGGACAGGTCTCGCGCGCGCAATCGGATGACGTGATCGACCCGGCGACCGAGCACGTGAATCAGGCCAGCGTCGACCGTATGCTGTCGGCGGGCATGACCAGCCTCACCGGCCAAAAAGCCGAAAGAGACGCGTGGGCTTCGTTTTTCAGCGCCGCCGATGTGGTGGGCATTAAGGTAAACTGCTCCGGCGCGCCCGTCATGTGCGCGACGCCCGAAGTCGTCGGCGGCGTTGTGCGCAACCTGATGTCCGTAGGCGTGAAGGCGGCAAACATTTACATCTACGAGCGTTTTCTCGACCAGCTCAACAGCGTGCATTACGACCGCTACGTGCCGCCGGGCGTGAATATTTTTGCCATCGAGACGCCACGTGGATCGCTGCTGAACTACGACCCGCGCACCTACGTCGAGGTCAGCTTCTTCGGCGAGGACGACACGCGTTCCTGCCTGGCCCGGCTGGTCACGGAACGGCTCACCAAAATCGTCAACCTGCCCAACGCCAAGGAGCATCAGGCGGCCGGCGTCACCGGATGCCTGAAAAATATGGCCTACGGCGATTTTTCCAACGTCGCGCGCTCCCACATGCGGGAAAAGACCAACACGCTGTCGTTCATCGGCACGCTGGCATCGGTCGAGCCGCTCCGCTCAAAATGCGTGCTGAACATCATGGACGGGATCCGCGGGGTGTGGCACGGCGGCCCGTTTTCCGAGGAGAAAAAGTATCGCTTTTACCCGAAAACGATGCTCTTCGGCACGGACCCGGTGGCTATGGACCGGGTGCTGCTGGACATGATCGAAGACAAGCGTAAAGCCGAAGGCGCACCAAGCCTCTTCGACCGCTCAGTGGAGATCGACCGCCGCGGACATCTGGATTTTCACAGGAATACGTTTATCCGCGAGCCGGGCCACATCGAGTACGCGGCCAAACACTTTGGATTGGGCGAATACGACCGGAGCAAGATCAAAGTAACAACGGTGGAGGCATAATGCTCGCCGCCCTTGTTTTGCCCAGCCTTCTGGCCGCAGGAGCCGAACCTCCCGCAGATGCCGTCAGTTTGATCGAGCCCAAGGTGCTGTACCGCGCCAATGAAGCCTCCGCCACGCGCGCGCCCTGGATTCAGGCGAATGGGTGGAGGATTCTCCGCTCGCCCAACCGCATATTTGTCTATCGCGTGAAGGGCGATGGCGCCGCACTCTCCGCCGCCGAGGCATTCACCTACGGGGCAAACGCGCTGATTTCGGCCGATCCTCCCGGGGAGGAAGCCTTCAGGCAAATGCTCGGCTTTCTCAAGGCACTGCCGGAGGCCGATCTTCCTCCTGTCGCCGATTTTGGCGTGATCGACGATCATACGGATGTGTCCGGAGAGTTGCTCAATCTCCTCAACCGCTCGAATCTGCTGTTCCGTCTGGAAAAGGCCCCCGATCCGGCCTTTGCCATCAACGTCCGCGTCGGCTCGCAGGAATATCCCCTGGACGAAGCTCGCAATCCGAGCGTGTTGTCCCACAAGATCCGGGCGCAGATCGGTGACGACAACCGGTCTTTGCGCGTCTACGGCAGCGAGGTGGTGGTCGGCCGGCTGCTGGCCTCAGGAAACCGGGCTCGCGTGCTGCTGCTGAATTACTCGGGGAGACCGGTACTGGGGTTGCGCGTCCGCGTGAAAGGCGCTTACAACAAAGGAGATCTCCGGGCTTTCGGCCTTGATGGCGCCCATCTCACCGATTGGGCCGCCGACGGGCCTGCCACCGAACTGACCGTCCCGGAGTTCCGCTCTTTCGCCGTCATCGACCTTTCGGGAAAATAAAAATTTTCCCGTTTTTGCCCTGGCGGGATTTGCAGTTTTGTGGCAGCATATCAAGACCACGAATTACAAACGTGTGAAGCGTTGAAGCTACTTTACCTGAGGGGAATTTAATGAAGATGAAGCAGTTAGCGGTAGTTTGTCTCGGGGTTTTGTTGGCGGTTTCCGCCCATGCGCAGTTGGCGACAACCACTTCGCTGGTCGGCACGGTCACGGATTCCAGCGGCAAAGTGATCCCTGGCGCGAAGGTCACGGCGACGGAAATGCGCACGCATGACCAATACAACGCCATCACCAACGGGCAGGGCAACTACGTCGTCGAATTCATTCGCGTCGGTGTGTATAGCGTCACCGTGGAGCAATCCGGATTTCAGAAAGTGACCAAGACGAATATTACCGTCGATATCGACCAAACGGTGCGTACGGACATTACACTGCCAATCGGTGCAGTTTCACAATCGGTCACGGTGGAGGCAACGGTTTCCGCCATCAAGACGGACGACGCTTCCGTGTCGGAAATTTTAAGCACACGTGCCGTCGCCGAACTGCCGCTGAACGGCCGCGACCCGATGACGCTGGCCACCGTCACGCCTGGCGTATTCCAGGGAAGCAAATCATCGGCCACCGGCATTCCCCCGGGCGAGGATTTCAACGGAGCCGGGACGCGCGAAATTCAGAACGAGATGTCGCTGGACGGCATCAGCATCATGAACAACCTGATCACCACGACGCCGGTTCGGCCGATGGTGGAAGCGGTGCAGGAAGTCGAGATTCAGACCGGCACGTATTCGGCGCAGTACGGCTCCTACCTTGGCGTGCACATCAACATGGTGACGAAATCCGGCACCAACGACATTCACGGCGCACTGGTGGAGTTTCTGCGCAACCAGGTGCTGGACGCGCGCAATTTTTTCACCCTGCCGACGCCCGCCAATCCCACCGCCGCCAAGCCGCCTTTGCGGCAGAATCAGTTCGGCGTGGAGTTCGACGGCCCCGTGGTGATCCCGAAACTATACAATGGCCGCAACAAAACGTTCTTCATGGCGTCCTATGAAGGCTACCGGCTGACGCAGTCGGCAACCTCCCTGTCCACGGAAATGCCGGCGGCGTTCTTCACCGGAAACTTTTCCGCCGTGCCCGCGGGCAGCATTACCGGCGGCGTGATCAAGGATCCGCTGAACGGCAACGCGCCGTTTGCCGGAAACATCATTCCCACGTCGCGGATTTCGCCGGTCATCGCAAAGCTGCAACCGTACTATCCGGCGGCGAATCTGCCGGGCCTGACCAGTAACTATTCCGTCCCGGTGCCGACGACGATCAATACCGATCAGACGGTGGATCGCATCGACCAGAACATCGGCCAAAACGTCCGCTTATACGCTCGCGCTCATTACCAGAATGAGAGCGTCTTCGGCGGCAGCGCCATCCCCATTAACGCCTCCACCACGCCGGTGACCAACTCGAATTTCACCGTGGGCTACACCCACACTCTCACACCGAACCTGGTGAACGACCTGCGCGTGGGACGCAACTTTTTCTCCACCGCGACGCTGAATCCGTTCTCCGTGGCGAGCCAGGCCAACGCCGGCACCAGCCTGGGAATCGCAGGTTTTAACGGAGACACCATCTACAACAACCCCGGCATCCCCGACTTCGGCATCACCGGTTTCAACGGATTGGCCAACGGCGCGACGAACTGGTATCAGAACGATTCCACCACGCAGCTTTCCGAACAGATCAGCTGGAATCATCACTCGCACAACATCATGGCGGGAATGGAATTCCGCAGGCTGGCCACGGGACGGGCCGCGGTCAACAGCGCGCGCGGCGCGTTCACGTTCAACGGGACGCTCTCCGGCTACGCACCGGCCGACTTCATCCTCGGCACACCTTCCTCCTTCACGACGCCTGGACCGGAAGTGCGCGGCCGCACCGCTGAGTGGCGTGACGGCTTCTTCGTGACCGATAAATGGCAGGTGACACGTAAACTTACGCTCGATTACGGCATCCGTTACGAACTGCCGACTGTGGCCTACACAATCAACGGGGTCGCGACGGAGCTGAATCCGGCACAAACGGCACTGGTCGGCGGAACGCCCGGCTTCCACTTCACCTATCCCAACCACTCCGATTGGGCGCCGCGTCTCGGCCTTGCTTACCGCATCACGGAGAAAACAGTGTTTCGAGCGGGCGGGGGCATTTACTACAACCCGAATCAGACCAACAGCTACACGTTTCTGAACGTGAATCCGCCGTACACGACGATTCTAACCTGCAACTACTCGGTCGGACTCACGCCGCCGACGTTGGCCAATCCCTTCAGCGCAGGTGTTTGTCCGACGGCTCCGACCGCGGGAACAATCATCACCAATCCCTGGCATCAGCCGACCCCCCGCATGAACCAGTGGAGCGCGGGCCTGGAGCGGCAACTGTGGAGCGGAGGCGGCCTCGAGATTCAGTATCTCGGCTCGCACTCCTATCACCTCGACCGCAGCTATTTCAACAACACGCCGCTCTTTCCGGGACCGGGCTCGGTCAATTCGCGCCGCCCGAATCCGCTCTTCGGCTCGATCCGCACCATCAATAACGATGTGAACGCCACGTATGAGAGCATGACGACCATTTTCCGCCAGCGCATGACCCGCGGACTCCAGATGCTCGCCAGTTACACCTGGTCGCATACGCTCGACGCCAGCACGGACTCCAACGGCGGCGGCACTCCGATGAATCCCTACAACTGGAAAGCCGATTATGGCAATTCGAATTGGGACATCCGCCACCGCTTCGTGGCCAGCTTCGTCTACGACATTCCGTTCTTTAAGGTGTCCAATCCGGTGGTGAGAACGGTATTTTCCAAGTGGCAGGCCAACGGCATCATTACGTTGCAGAGTGGCATGCCCTTCAACGTGACCACGGGAACGGATACGGCCAACACCGGAGCGAGCGGGACCTATCGCCCCAACCTGGTCCACGCGCCCTCGGAAACCTGCGGAATCGGAAAACTGGTGGGCTGCATCGACCCGACGGCCTTTACCGTGGCCAATTTATATCCCATCGTGGCAGGCGCTTACGCCTACGGGAATGCCGGACGCAACTTGCTGCACGGACCCGGCATGGCCACGGTGAACTTCTCGTTGTTCAAGAATTTCCCAATCCATGAGCGGTTGAACATGCAGTTCCGGATGGAGACGTTCGG
>JBBIVT010000002.1:93444-96517 GCA_037439565.1 Acidobacteriota bacterium
CAACAGACAGATGCGGCGTCTCCAGGCGCACATGCCCCTTGATCCTCGACTCCAGGCAGCTTTCTAGAACTCCGCTTACCAGCAGCGTCCGGTCCACTGCGTAGGGCGCCACCCCGGTCTCGATCATTTTTTCGATCCGGTTGGCCAGGCACGCCGAATAGGTGACGTTAGGCTCGGGCGAGAGGAAGAACTGCGTCGACTGAATCGGCTTTCCCTTCACCTTCACCGCGAACGTGAAATCGCCGACCCCGTCGCTCAGCATCAGCAGAGTCGCCTTCAGCCCATCGCGATATTCGATGAAATAGGCCCACGGATCCTTGCACAGCCCCGGCAGCACACCCGTGCCGACCATATCCTGCGTACGCCCATCGGTGACGCTCAGGCCTTTGGGAGTGTCGCTTCGCGATAAAGCCGATCGCAGCATCTCTTTGGACCAGCGGTTTTGCTCCGCGGCTTTCCAGACGTCGTCACCCTCGATCAACTGGACGCTTTTGACCCCGCGCTCGCCGCCTTTGCGCCGCTCCACCATACACTGCATGGCTTCCAAAGCGTGAAAATCCATCGGGTCCGAGCCGCCGCAGCCGACCATCAGCGCGTCCTCGATCTCGCAACCCAGCGGCAATTCCAACTCCGGCAGCCTCCATGTCACGGGCAGCGACGATCCGGCCAACATCGGAAACTTCAGTCTCCGCGCCGTTTCGCGCATCGTCCTGGCCTTCTCGAAGCTGTAAGACAAATGCTTGTCGTTGTAAACCGGAACCGAGCGGCCGCCGGCTTCGAAAACCTTCGTCACCTGCTCGAAAAACTCAAAGCGCGGATAGAGGATCTGCCCTTTATCGTTGCGCGGATACTCGCCGTGCTCAGCGATGATCAGCACTGCGTCGACAGCCAGCTTCGACCCTCCGCAGCACACTGCCTCGGCGATCGTCGGGTAGACCTTGAAGCCGAACTCCCTGGCGCGCGTCTCGCTCAGGTCGTTAGCAGGCTTCTGGTCGACGTACAGCGAAACCACCTGGGTGTTGGGTTTGTGCCACTGGCCTTCCCAAGGATAGCCAACGATAAAGCGGTCGCCGATATGCTGTGCGTGCGACTGGAGCCTGAATATGGTGGCGATAATCGCGATTCTCTTGAGCTGCGCCTCACCGAGTATCGGCAGGGCTGCCGCGGTTCCGAGGAATGTTCTGCGCGTGATCATAATAATTAGCTCCTCCAGAACGTCGACGCGGCCGCCGGCTGATAGGGAATCGCCAAATGAGGCGTCTCGATGCGAACCTGCCCAGCGAACAGGCTATCGACGCCGGCCCCCGTCAGGCCCGTGGTCAACAGCGTGCGTTCGATGGGGTACGTTGCCTTACCCGTCAAAAACATTTGTTCCATGTTGTAGCAAAGAGGGCTGAAGAAACTGGCCAGCGTCGTGCGGCCGTCCGGCATGGGCAGATACATCTGCGTGGAAAACGGCTTGGACGATCCTTCGATCTGCGCTGCGAAGTTAAAGTCCCTCACCAGCCCGTTCATCAGCAGCATGGTGGATTTCAAGCCGTCGGCGTGCTCGTAGCGGTACGCGACCGGATCCTTCACCAGCCGTTTCATGTCGTCGAGCGACGGAAACATATCGTTGAATCCCGCCTTCGCCGGCGTCAGCGTGTGGCTGCGGCACAGCGCGGCATCCATTAGGTCGCGAGGCCAAACGCCATCGCGGCAGGCGTCCCAAAATTTGTCGCCGCGATATGCCTGTAGCCACTTCACGCCGGATTCGCCGCCCTTGCGGCGCTCCACCATGCACTGGATCGTCTCCAGGCCGTGAAAATCGTAGCTGTCGACCCCTCCGTAGCAGATGCACAGGGCTTCGCGGACGCGGGCGCCCGTGGGAAATTCCACTGAAGGGATCCTCCACGTCACCGCCAGGCTCGACCCCGCCATGTAGGGGAAGCCCATCTCTTTCGACGTGTCGTACATTTTTCTGGCCCACTCCCAGTTCCATGACAGATGCTTGTCGTTGAACATCGGCACGGAGCGTCCGCTCGCGCGAAACACCTTCACGATCTCTTCGAAAAATTGATAGCGCGGGTACTGCACCTGGCCTTTCGGCGTTTTTGGATAACTTCCGTGCTCGCCGACGACGACCACGCCATCCACCGCGAGCTTGCCCGTGCCCAAGGTCAGCGCATCGGCGATGGTGGGGTAAATCTTCATCGATGGGAAGCGCGCGGCGCGGTCCCGGCTCAAATCGTCGGGTCCGACCTGGTCTACGTACAGCGCAATCAGATCCATCTCCGGATGGTGGTGCCTGCCGTTCCATCCGTACCCTTCCAAATACCGGTCGATTATGTGCTGAGTATGAGAGTGTTTACGGTAAACGGTGGTGATTCCAGCGAGCTTCGGGCGAGCCATGAGTTTCCTTTTATCGGTGCCCAGCTATTATAATCCCCGTAGTGCGATTTCTTATAGGCTCTTTGGCATTTTTTTATCTGACGGCAGACGTGTCCGACCGAGCGAAGGCCCTGCAGCGCAGTTCGCTGGTGTTCGACGGACACATCCACGCAATCGAGCGCGAGTTCTATCACGGAGGCAACATCGCGGAGCGCAAGCAGGACGGCCACTTCGACCTTCCCCGCGCTCGCGAAGCCGGCCTGGGCGCGATGTTTTTTTCCTTCTACGTGACCGAGGATTATTATCCCGGCCGCTACGAGACCAAGCAGGCCCTGCGATTGATTGACGCCTGTATCACGCAGATCCAGGCCAACAGCAGCCAGATCGAAATCGCCCGCAACGCGACGGAGGTCGAGCGCATCCACGCAGCCGGAAAGATCGCGGCCGTGCTCGACATCGAAGGCAGCTTCGATCTCGACGGCGACCCGGCCGTGATGCGCGATTTTTACCGGCTTGGTCTGCGGTCGATGCAACTGTCGGCGCACAACTGGCAGAACAACTACGCCGATTCCTGCTGCGCGCCGACGCACAAATGGGGCGGTTTGAACGACCGCGGCCGGGCCTGGATCCGCGAGGCGAACCGGCTCGGCATGGTGATCAACGTATCGCACGCCTCCGACGAAGCAATTTCGCAGGCCATCGA
>JBBIVT010000002.1:96617-102490 GCA_037439565.1 Acidobacteriota bacterium
ATTCAGATGGTGGGCGAGGACCACGTCGCGCTGGGCACGGATTTCGATGGAGGTCCCACTCCCCCGCGCGGCATCCGCGATGTGAGCGACCTGCCGCTGATCACCGACGCCATGTTGCGCCGCGGATATTCCGAGGAGCGCATCCGCAAATTTCTGGGCGGCAATTTGCTGCGCGTATTCCGCAGGATTACGGAAAAGAAGTAAATCCTCAATTCATGAAACCCACGCGCTTCAGCAACGCCCGTCCCAGCGCGTTGCCGTCCAAGGGAGGGGCCTGGGCGGCCAGTTCGTCCAGTTTCTTCCGGTGAGCTTCGCGGCTTTGCTTCAGCCGTTCCTCGTGCTTCGCCAGATCGCGATTCGCGGTTTCCTGCCGGGCCAGCGCCTCGGCGCGGGCCAGGGTCAGTTTTTCCTTGCCTTCCGCGACTTTCTCCAGGTGCTTGCGGATTTCGGCATGTTCGGCTATGCCCGGAATCGCCAGAATCTGTGCGCAAAACTTATCGATCTCGGAAAACATTTTATCGAAATTCAATGGATCTGCCGGGGGGGCGGGAACCGACGTGGGGGACTCTTTTCGCGGCGGCGGACTCGCCGCTGCGCCCGCCGCGGGCATCTCCACGGTGAACGTGAACGCCTGGTCGCAATAAGGGCAGCAGATATAATTCCACATCTTCGCGATACACGCGCTATTGGCGCAGCCCAGCGGCTCATCCGGCAGCAGCACGACCGGCTTATTGCACTGCGGGCACGGCGCGCCCGCGGGAAACGGGACGTGGCAGAATTCGCAAGCCCTGGCCGAGACCGGTTTTGGCGCGGCGATCGCGATGAGCACCTGGCCCGCGATCTCCGATTCGGCAAAGCGGGGCTGCCATAGCTCCAACAGTTCGGCGTGCGGAACCTGACGCGAAGGGCCGTAAAACGGATCGTGGAGAACAACGTGCTGCTCGGTCACTCCGACCAGAACGGAATAATGTCCCGCCGGACTCTCCGCGCTCCCACGATGGTTCAGAATCGCGTGCGCACCCGTAGCCTGGCATAGCCGCAAGATCTGCAAAGGATGCCGGGCCTGCAGCGCGACAGCGTGAAAGCCTCGATTCAAGGCGTCCTGCGCCATCAGGTACGTGGTGGAGGAAAGGAGGCCGGCACGGTTGGGCTTCGCGATGGCGGGCCAGATGGTAGCCTGGGGCATCGGCTTCCCCAGCGCCGCGTACACCATGCTCAAACAGGCCGCCCCGCAGGATCGAAGGCCGCCGGCGTCAAATTGCTTTTCGTAAGGAATCAAGCTCATGCACTCGCGCGGGAACTTTAAATAATGTTGCCCCCGGCGACCTCCATTCCGAGATTCACGAATAATCTTTGCGTGTCGAGCAATTTCGCCGGATCGCCCTTGGTGGCCGCCAGTTTCACGGCCACGGCCACGGACCGCGCGGAAGCGCCCGGGTTCACGCCACTCTGGAACACGGCCATCGCCAGCAATCCCGGCAGCGAGCCCAAGCCCACCGCCTCCGCGCCAGCCTTCGCGGCGGCTCGATTTTCCTCGCCCGGCTGAAGCACCCAGCGGACGCCTATCGCCACCGCCGCCAGTTCCGGTCCGGACAGGCTCACGCCGCATGCGTGCTCCAGGCACAAATACGCCCACCAGACTCCTTCACGGGCGGGCAATCCGTGGGCTAAAAAATCGATCGCGGCGGCGTACTGCTTATTGGCCACCAGCGCAGCGGCAAACTCCCCCGGATCCATGCCGTCGGCGAGCAGCGCGCGCGCCGCGGGCGGGACATCGAAGCGCAAGCAGACTTCGGCGGCGGTGGCCGCGGTAATTCGCGCTGTTGACGCCGTGCCCATATCGCTTAGTTGATTTGCACCAGACCGCCTTGGATGGTGATCATGGCGCCCTGAATCGTAATGCCGGCGGGCGTCATGGTGATGGTGCTCGCTCCGCCAGCCACCGACAGCGTGATCTGCGTCAGGCTCTGAATGGTGATGGTCCCCGCGCCGCCATCGACGGTGATGCTGCCCGGGTCCATTTCGATTTTCTGATCGACGCCCGGCAGAAGTCCCCGCAGGATGGTGACCTTTTGCGCCTCGCCTACGGCGATTTCGACGCCGTCGGTGGAATCCGACGCGGTAGGCGGACCAAGGCCGGGCAGAAAGGGTCCCGAGGTGATCCGAACTGCCTTCGCCCCGCGAATGTCGACTTCCCCCTCCAGGCCCATCGGAACGGGACCGACGTTGTCGGTGGCCAACAACGTGATCACACTCTTGCCGGGCGGCAAAGGCGGCATGGGATGGCGCGCCAGCAGTTCCACCTGATTCGCGGTGACACTATAGGAACCGTCGAAGAACTCGGGGTGTGCGCTTGCGGAGCCGCCGCCCGAGCCTCCCGCTGAGCGATCTTGAGGGATCTTCTCGGATACGTTCATTCGCCTTATCCTTTCTAACCTTTACCAGCGTCGTCCAGCGCGGTCAACTTTGGCTCCCGGAGGCCATCAATGAGGTTGGGAGCGATTCCGGCCAGTAAAATCTCCCAGACAGCACTCCGGCTCACCGCCCAACCTTCCGCGGGGTTTCTGGGCCCATGGGGGTCCGGCTTCGCCTCATGCGCCGCGTCGACCGCCTTTTTGGCGGTGTGCTCTAATATCGTGTGGGTATTGCAAACCGCAATCAGAGTGAACACGCATATCTGCATAACGATCTGAAAGGAGATCACAAAGCCGGCACGCCAGTCGTCATCGGCATGGGTGGAATCGGTAAAGGCGGACCCCATTAGGGCGTACGCGATCAAATAAGCGGCGGAAAGCCCCATCATGATGCTCCCCAGAACCTGTGCAACGAGTTGAAAGCCGGTCTGGGCCCCGCTATCGATGTGGATTTTGGGCGGGCCAACGACGATATCGTAGACTTGGCCCATGACAATGTTCGCAGAGGTGCCAAGAATGAGCTGCGACGATCCAAATCCCCCGCTCGCGAAGGTTTCCGCCTCATTCCCCGAAACATACTGATCTTTGTCCTGAAACGCCTCCGTAAAGCCTAGCGGATCTACGATCAACTTTGAAAGGCCGCCAAAGGCCAACTGAAAGGATGCGGGCCATGAGCCCGCAAAGGCCGATCCGTATACATTGGTGGAGCTAAGGCCAAGCACCGCTTGCGGATGCGGCGCGGAAAAAACCTGCCCGGATGGCTTCGGATCGTCGGGCGTTTGTCCTTTTGCCGCTGGTGGCGGGTCCCCGCCGCTTCCTCCCGATCCAGGTATTGACCCCACGCTGATAATGTGCGCGCCCGGCACCCATTCGCGGTGATGCCGTCCCGACCTCTGCGCCACGTCGTATTCCGCGTAGAGAATCATGTGCCGCTCGGAGTGAATCGCCATATGTTCCTGGCCTTTGACGTCAACGAAGGTCAGACTGTTGTAATTTTCCCCGGCGCTCCCGCGCACGCTTGCCGACTTGATGCCGCAGATTTCCTTGGCGATCGGCAGTCCTAGCGGAGGCACATTGGCGGCGTTGTAGACGCTGCCCACCACAATCGGCCGGTCAGGGTCGCCGTCCTCGAACGTTACCACCACTTCGTGCCCGATTCTGGGCCAGAAGTACGCGCCCCAGCGGTTGCCCGCCCAGATCTGCGCCACGCGCAGCCAGCAGGAACTGTCCACGTTCTTTTTGCCCTCCCGGTCCCAGGGAAACTGGACCTTTATCCGTCCGTATTTGTCGACAAAAATTTCCTCGCCGGGAGGCCCCACCACCACCGCCGTCTGCACCCCGTCGATTGCCGGCCTCGGGGTCACGCGCGCCGGGCGGTAACGCAGCACGCTGGGAATACAAATGAAACGGTTGCGGTATTGAAACTCCTCATTTACTTCGGAACGATAATCGGCCTGCTTCGCGTCGTGCTCGATCCGGGTCAGGAAAAATTTGCCGTTGGCGTCGAAATGGCGGTCGAGCGTGAATTCGTGCCCCGAGGTGAAGTGGCCGCAATCGCTGGCGCCCTGGATTTCCAGGCCCGCGACCTCTTCCTGCTCCATCCGGATGCGCACGGTTCGGCTCCGGTCCTCGAAGATGTGCTGCACGTCCACGGGCCGCTCGCCGCCTACGCGGTCGATCCCGTCGAAACGTTGCGCGTAGCCTCCGGGATAATCGTAAATCTCCAACTGGTCGTTGCCGCCCACCCGAAGCTTGTGCGTGACCTTCCCGATCTGCACGCTCTCGATGGTCGTCTCGGATGCCTCCAGCGGATTGCCCGGAACCTCGAAACTCTGGTCCCAGAGCGTGCACTCGCCGGAACGAAGCTCCTGGGATTTCTCCCATTGGGTGATGCGCACATCCTCCTTTTCCTCGCCCTCCACTTCGTCGTAAATGATGACAGCCGGTCCGGGAACGGTGGGATGCTTCGACGGCAGATCTGTCACCACCATTCGATGACTGCCGTTCCCGTGTTTGAAGAAATAGTAAATCCCTTCCTCTTCCATCAGCCGGCTCGCAAACGCGAAATCCGATTCGCGATATTGAACGCAATAGTCGCGTTCATAATACGAACCGGAAATTTCGAAGGAAACATCGATTCCGGTGAGAACCTGTTGCAGAATCTGAGGAATCGTCAGGTGTTGAAAGATACGCGAGCGGACCTTCTTCGAAAGCAGCCAAAGCTTGGGAACCACCTCGGCGCGATACGCCACGAAATGCTTGTCGCGCGCTCCCTGGCTGAAGCGCCTGACAATGCCGTTGAAGTACCGCTTGCCGCCGTCTGGAAGGCGCATCTCGACCGTGACGTTTTGGCCCAGAATCCGGTCGAAGCGGATCTCGGTTTCCAGGTCCGCCATCAGGTCGAGATGAAACTGGAACAAGTGCGAAACGGTTTCATGCCCTTGCAGGCCCAGAATCAGCAGGGCATCTTTGCCAAGGGGCGTCGTGACGGAGAGAGGCCTCTCCTCCTGCGTATAACCGGGCATGGTCATCCTCCAAGATCCGCACCCGTGGGCGGCGAAATCGGCCACTCACCCGCGTTTGGGAAATTGTATCACCAACCCGGTGAAAACCCATTCAGAAAAGTTGCTTATGCTCTTCGCTGACGATCTCCCGGCGCGCCAACGAATATATTTATGTGCCTTTAAGCATATACAACTATGCTCGCCGGCGGCCTGTCTGATACTTGTGCCGCTCCGCCGTGAACGTGGTTTCGCCGTACTCGCCCATGTTGACCGTCCCGGTGATCTTGTCGCCGTCCACCGTTCCGGTAAAGGCGTAGGATAGCCCCTGGCCCTGAATCCGGTAGCGGCTCTGGAACTTCACCATATTGCCGGAGACCATGCCGGCTAAATCGCCGTGATCGAACTCGGCTTCATGGGTACCGGCGAGTTTTTCGGCGTTCTGTTCCAAAATAATGTTGTGCGTGGCGCTCCCGCGTCCGTACTCGATGCGCGCGGTCCACTGCCCCGCGACGTTCACCGTTGGCGCTTGCGGTGCCGGGGGATTTTCGTACCTGGGAGGCTTGGAAAGGACGTTGTACAGTCGATCCGCGACCACCTTGGCGTCGCCCGGCATCATCTGGTACGGCACCACGGAGACGGAACTCGCCATATTGGATGGCCTTGCGCCGTTGCCACTGGCCAGGATAATTCGCGGTTCCGTGTCCGTCAGCAGCTTATGCACCTCCGTGCCGGTGATGCCGATCTTCGCCGCGTCCCATTGGATCACCAGCGATGGCGTCCGGTTTGACAACTCGGCTTTCTGCTCTTTGACGGTGGTGGTCACGCCGGGAACTTTGTCGACCGTGGCCGCGATCTGATCCAGCCAGGACAGCCAGGTCTTCCACTCCGCATCATGATCGCGCTTCACCCACATCTCGACCGCGGCGAGCATGCCCATGATCTCTTCCTTGCCCAC
>JBBIVT010000002.1:102590-119742 GCA_037439565.1 Acidobacteriota bacterium
ACCATCGCGGTGCGCTCGTTGAACGCGTTCGCCAGTTCCGCCGCGTCCTTCACCTCGACGATTTTCACACCGGTCATGCGCACGGCGTGATCGTAGACGTTACGCGAATACGATGGAATGATGACCTGGTCCTTCATGCCAGTCAGATCGGGGATTTTCTGCATGCGCTCCGGATTGAATCCGGCGATGGAGGCGCAGGTCAGGTTCGCCACGCCCGCGCAGCATCCCGCGGAAATGATGCCCCATTCCGCCCCGGTGATCTCAGCGAGCCGCTTGCCGACGCCCTCCGCCAGTTCGTCCA
Organism: Acidobacteriota bacterium; assembly: GCA_037439565.1. Classification (GTDB taxonomy): domain Bacteria; phylum Acidobacteriota; class Terriglobia; order Bryobacterales; family Bryobacteraceae; genus Palsa-187. Next base: position 102,892 of record JBBIVT010000002.1, read on the forward strand.
TCTGCACGAAACTGCGCGAGGCCTCGTCCATCGCCTTCTTCACCTCGGGCAACGTCTGCGAGCCCGTAATGATGGTGAAGGTACCGCGCGCGTTAATCACCGGGCGAACACCGATGGACCGGTAAAGATTCGCGGTAAATTCCAACGGCGCTGCGGCCATTTTTTTCATCGTGCCGCCAAAAGATGCGGCCAAAGCCGCGAAACTTCCCCGGCGGAACATTTCGCGGCGGTTGAAACCATTTCTGGAAAACATTCAGGCTCCTTAAGATCCGGCCCTCAGGGGGCTACACGCAGGCAATGACGTCGATTTCGACCAAGGAATTTCCCGGAATTCCTCCCGCCGCGGCGATCGTCGTGCGGACGGGAGGCTCGTCGCCAAACGAGCCCTGGAAAACCTCGTTCATCGCAGCATAGTCTTTCAGGTCATTCAGATAGACGTTGCATTTCAGCACCTTGTCCATCGATGAGCCGACACTCTCCAACTGCTGCTTAATGGAGTCCAGCACGCCCTTGGTGTGGACCTTGATATCGCCCTCTTTGTGATAGCCGACACCGGAAATGAAGATCAGGTTACCGTAGGCTACCGTGCTATTGAACAGTGGCGTCTTTTCCGGCTTCTTCCCGTTGCGGTAGATCACACGCTTGGCGGGAGCGGCCTGCGCCTTTGCGGGAACAGCCACAGCCGCAGTGACGGCAGCGGCCGCCGCGCCCTTGCCAAGCCCATTAGAAAGAAAGTTGCGCCGGTTTGTCGTTTTCATGAATGTCTCCTCGGAGATTCTCGGTTCGCACTAGTATACGCCTCCTTACCGTTTCAAGAAACAGCAGCCCGGCTACTGTTGAAATATTAGGTCAAATGGCCTACCGTAAAATAGAACAAATGGCCGATGTCTCTTGGAGCGAAGGGGTGTCTGATGGTTGCTATAGGCGAGTTTGGGTTGCAATTCAGCTACAATAACCGGAGTGGGTGGGAAAACCATCTTGTCCGAAAAAGGGGTTGTTAATGATGAAAAGGGGTTTCGCAGTACTTCTAGGAGTTGTAAGTGTTTTCGTATCGGTACCCGTGCTGACAGCGCAAGAGGTCACCGCGAGTATCACAGGCCGCATCACGGACCCTCAAGGGGCCGCCATTGTTGGCGCCAACGTAACCATGAAGGAAACGGATCGCGGGACCGACTGGCCCACGGTCACAAACGGTGAAGGGATTTACGTTTTTCCGCGGCTTCCCGTTGGAAATTACGATTTGAAGGTGGAAGCTCCCGGCTTCAAGACCTCAGTGAAAAACGGGATCCGGCTGGAGGTGAACTTGCACACGACGTTTGACATCGCGATGCAAGTGGGCGCCACCAGCGAGAGCATTCTGGTAAACGCCGAAGCGCCGTTGCTCCAGACCGACAGCAATCAGGTGGGCGGCGTCATCGCGGCGGCGACCATTGAGAACACTCCGCTCATCAGCCGCAATCCGGTGGCTTTAACGCTGCTCAGCGCCGGCGTGACCACGCCCGACCCGAACAGTTTCAACAGCGGCCAACGCTCCACCGGAGGCGGCCGGCCTTACGTCAACGGAAATCGCGAGGAAGCGAACAACTTCATGCTCGACGGCCTTGACAACAACTTCACGTCGGACAACCTGGTGGCTTACCAGCCGAATCCTGACGCGATTGAAGAATTCCGGCTCATTACCAATAACGCCTCGGCTGAATTCGGGAATTACCAGGGCGGAGTCATCAACGTTGTGATGAAATCCGGCACCAATGAATATCACGGCAATCTGTTTGAGGATCTGCGCAACGATAAGTTGAACGCCAATAACTGGGCGAACAACTGGAACGTGCAGGCCAACGGACGGGCCACTCCGCGGCCCCCGCTGCGGTGGAATCAGTTCGGCGGGACGCTCGGCGGTCCGATCCGTAAGGACAGGCTCTTCTTCTTCGCCGACTATGAGGGGTTGCGCAAGGACATTCCTCCGTCGGTCTCCGGCACTGTTGTGATGCCGACCGCGTGGCGCACGGGCGACTTCTCCTCTCTGTTGAACGGGGCAAACACAGCCAACGGGAAGCCAGTGCAGTTGTATAATCCCAATGCCCTGAATACGACCACCGGCCTGCGCGATCCTTTCCCGAACAACGTGATCCCGGCGACGCTGCTCAGCCCGGCCGCGGTGAAACTGCTCGGCAATACGGCCCTGTATCCGACGCCGCAGATCAATACGATCAAGTCGAGCAATTACTTTTATGGCTCGTCCAGTCAGTTGAATATGGACCAGGGCGACATTAAGCTCGATTGGCGTCCGGAGGATAAGGACTATTTCAGCTTCCGCTATTCCCGCGGCCGCCAGGATGCTCCGGGATTGAATACCTTCCCGCTGTTTTATAACAGCTTCAATACCTCGCCGTTCCAGAACGGAGTGCTGAACTGGACGCGCACCATCCGTCCGAACCTGATCAATGAAGCGCGGTTTGGCGTGAACTATATCCTGCTCGATAACGGCGGCGCGGACAAAGGCCTGGGCAACATCGGCTTGAGCGCGGGAATTGCGGCCGCTGGTCCGGGTCTGCTTTCGCTGCAAGGATTCGCCTACGCCGCGTCGCTGGGAAATGCGAATATCGGCACGCAGCAGTTGTTCGCCAACTCGACCTTCCAGTTAACCGACAATTTCACTTGGATCAAGGGCAAGCACGTCATCAAGTTCGGCGCAGACGAACAACGCCGTTGGATCAACGTCTTCTATGCGGGCAACAACGGCCGCAGCGGCTTTATCGACTTCAGTGGACGATTCACCGCGCAAAACGCGGCCAGCCCCGCGGGAACACAAATTGGTGAAGCAGACTTCCTGTTAGGCATGCCGGACCAGTTGGGAAAGGGCCTATCGAGCGGCACCTGGGGCCAACGTTCCTGGGTCACGGGCATCTTCTTCCAGGATGACTATCGCGTCGCCAAGAACCTGACCTTGAACCTGGGATTGCGGTGGCAGTACAACAGCCCCTGGGTGGAGGTCGAGAATCGCCAGTCGAACTTCGGCCTGATCAGCGGCACGCTTTATCTGGCCGGCCAATCGGGTTGCCCATACTCGGATTGCCGGGCGCTTTACAATTCGTATAAGAAGGACTTCCAACCGCGCCTGGGTTTCGCCTACACCCCTGAATTCATGGGCAAGACGTTCGTGGTGCGCGGCGGCTACGCCATTTCCTCCTATCTGGAAGGCACCGGAACGAACTTGAGAATGCCTCTGAATCCTCCGTTCGAATCGGAATTCCAGACCTACTACAATACGCCGGCATTCACCCTGCCGGGATCGACGCTCGATCAGGGCTTATCCGCGCTGAACCCGAAGAACCCTTACGTCGGAGCGACCATCCGCTTGTGGGACCCGGGCATCCGTCCCGCCGAATCGCAGCAATGGAACCTGTCGACCGAGTACGATCTCGGAGGCAGCAACGTTCTGACGGTCGGTTACGTGGGCCAGCACAGCACGCACCTGATGGTGGCGATGCCGTATCTGCAGAACATGCTCGTCAACGGCGCGGTGGTGCAAGGACCGTATTTCTCCGGCAATCCGACGCTTCGGAGCGAGATTTCCCAGATCTCAGGCACTTGTTCCTGCGCCAACCAGGAGTACAACGGCCTGCAAACCACGCTTCGCAAGCGCTTCAGCATGGGACTCGAATACCAGGTGGCCTTCACGTACTCCAAGGGCATGTCGGATTCGATCGGCTACTACGGACAGGGTGGCCAGGCGGGGAGCCAGTCGGCATACATGCAGAACCTGTATGACCGCGTCTCCGAATGGAGCCCAACCTACTTTGACAACAAGTTCAATTTTGTTCCTTCGGCCGTTTACGACCTGCCCTTTGGCAAAGGACGGAAATATGGATCGAATTTGAACAAGATCGTGGACGGATTCGTCGGCGGCTGGATGTTGAGTGGCGTATTGACCATGCACTCCGGGTTCCCGCTAACGATCAAGGTGAGCGGCGATCCTTCGGGGACGGGCGCACGCAGCTTCCGCGCCAATGTGATTGGGACGCCGAATAATCCGCAGCTCATTGGACCGGGTGTTTCGTACCTCGACGTGAGCGCTTACTCGGTGCCGACGGCGCACACGTTCGGCGACTCTGGCCCTGGCGTGGTGCGCGGGCCGGGCGAGACGCGGCTTGACCTGGCGCTCGGAAAACGCTTCAACCTCACGGAGAGGCGATACTTCGAATTGCGCGGAGAGGCGTACGGCATGACCAACACGCCGATCTACGCCAGTCCGGCATCGCAGATCATTACGTCGGCGCTGTTCGGACAAATCCGCAGCTCTCAGGGAGAACGGGCCATCCAGTTGGTCGGCAAGTTCTACTTCTAATCCCGCCCTGCGGTCCGCACGGATCGTCATGACTTCCCCTCGCGCATCTTCGGATTCCGCGAGGGGATTTCTGTTTAGATGGGCTTTGCGGTAGTCTTCAAGTTCGGGGTATGAGCGCCTTTTCTTGGAAGCCGGCTTTATGGGGACTCGCCGCGGCATCGCTGGCGATCGCGGCTCCGTTCGGCACACGTGCGCTCTCCGAGTATCAAAAGCAGGACTGGGGAGTGGAGGACGGTCTGCCCCAAGGCAATGTGCGGACCATCGTCCGGGATCCAGCGGGACCTCTCCTCATTGGCACCGGAGGCGGGATGGCCACCTTCGACGGCCTCCGCTTCACACCGGTAAACGCCGATGCGCGCGATGCGGTCGCCAACGAACCGGTCAACGCCGTGCTCTTCGCCCGAAACGGCGACTTATGGATCGGCACCGACGACCGCGGCGTGATCCACCGGTCCGGGCAGCGTTCGACTGAGGTGAGCGAAGACGCCGGGCTCACGCAGGAACGCGTCCGGGGCATGATGGAGGATCGCGACGGCGTGATCTGGGTGGCGACCCAGAACGGCGTCGAGCGCATCATCTCCACGAAGAGCGGCGATCGTGTCGAGTGCCTGAGCGCCTTGGGCATCGTGCCCGGCGACTATACCGCGCCCTTCGCGCCGGATGGCTCCGGCGGCATGTTCATCGTCACCGTGAAAGGCTTATTCCATTGGACTGACGGCGCCGCGCGGGCGGTTTCCCTCCAGCATCCCGAATGGGGCGCCGTGACGGCCGCGTACGCCGATCCTCGTGGCGCAATTTGGATCGGCACGGAGCGCGGAGTCCTCAAGTTGACAAAGGGGCCCAGCGGTTGGACGGATCGCATCGTGCCAGGAGCGCATGGACCCGTGGCGGCGTTTCTTGCGGACCGGGACGGGAATCTGTGGATCGGGACCCGGGGCCACGGACTCTGCCGCCTTTCGGCGGGGGGCGCAATGACCCATTGGACCAGCGAGAATGGCCTGGCCGACGACAACATCCGCACGTTGTTCGAGGATAATGAGCGGGACCTGTGGATCGGCATGCTCGGCGGCGGGCTCAGCCGCTGGCGCAGTGGCGCTTTGATTCCCTATGGCCCGCCCGAGGGCTTCCCGCAGAGTTTTGCCTCCGCCGTACTGGGCGATCAACGTGGGGATTTATGGCTGGGAACCTGGGGGCAGGGCCTGTTCCGCTTGCGGGATGGGAAATTGGAGCCGGTGGAGTTGCCTGGCGCACAACGTCAATCGCCCATCCGGGCGCTCGCCGGGGACCGGGTGGGAGGCGTGTGGATCGGCACCTGGTGGGACGGCCTGTACCGCTACGACGGCGCGCGCATCCAGCGTTACCTCACGGGAAGCGAATCTTTTTCCAACGCCATCAGCGCCCTGCTGTTCGACCGCAACGGAAATCTTTGGGTGGGCACGTACTCCGGCTTGCTGAAGTACGACGGCGGCATTCCCGGTCCCGGCAAAGGCCAACTGCTGCTGCCGCAGAGGATGATCACGGCGGTGAAGGAAATCCCGTCCGGCGAAATCCTGGTAGGCACGCAACAGGGCCTTTACGTGATTCAAGGAGCGTTCATTACGGCGCTGACCACGAAGGACGGGTTGCCGAATGATGCAGTGATTTCCATCTCCGTCGACGGCCAGGGAGGCGTTTGGGTGGGCACCAAAGCGGGCGGCCTGGACCGGATTGAGGGCCACCGGGTGCTCCGCACACCGGCGGGCTCCGGCCTGCCTCTGTTTCAGATCTATTCCGTGCTGGACGATGGGACGGGAAAGCTGTGGATGGGCTCAACGCGAGGCGTCCTGCGTGTCGCTCGCAGTGATCTCCATGACCTGACGGAAGGCCGCCGGAAGACGGTGGAGGTCACCGTGCTTGGCAAAAGCGATGGCATGCGCAGCAGCGAATGCGGAGGCCTCTCGCAGCCTCCGGCGGCGCGCGCCAAGGACGGCAGCTTGTGGTTCGCCACTGCCAAGGGATTCGCGCATACCAACCCTTCCCAGATCGTCGAGCCGCTTCCGCCGCCTTTGCCGCGAATCGCCGGGTTAACCGTGGACCACAATTCGATCGCCTCGCTCGAACGCGTCGTGATCCCTCCCGGAAACAGCGACGTCGATTTTCAATTCGACGCGGTTCGTCTCTCCGATCCGGCGCAGCTTCAATTTCGTGGCAAGCTTGAGGGATACGACGCGGATTGGATCGTGACGCGCGCCCGCCATCTCCTCTATCGCAGGCTCCCCCCCGGCAAATACAGGTTCGTGGTGGCCGCTCGCGATCGTAACGGGCCATGGAGTGACCAGACGGCTTCCATGAATCTGGAACAGGCGCCGCATTTTTACCAGCGCTGGTGGTTTTTCGCGCTGTCTCTCGCATTGGCCGGCGGAATCATTGCCATGGCCTTCCGGCACCGCGTAGCACAGGCCGAGGCCAAGATAGCCTGGATTCTGGAGGAGAGAAACCGCATCGCGCGCGAATGGCACGATACACTGATGGCGGATTTCGCGGCGATTTCCTGGCAATTGGAAGCGACCAAGAACCGGCTCGCGGGTACGCCTCATGAGGCCGCATCGTCGCTGGACGTGACCCGCACCATGGTGAAGCATTGCCAGACCGAAGCGCGGCGCATCATTTGGGATCTGCGCGGCGGCGGGGAACCCGTCGGGTTATTGAGTGAAGAGTTGAGCAAGACGCTCAGCCTGATGGGTCCGCGCGCGGAACTCGAAACGAAGCTGAACGTGGAGGGCGACGAGCGGCGTCTGCCGCCGGTCTGTATTCATCACTTGGTCTGCATCGGACAGGAAGCGGTGACCAACGCGCTGCTGCACGGCTATCCGCAGAATGTCAATATTCAAGTGAAATACGCGCCTGGACGCATTTCAATGAGCGTCCGCGACAACGGCCGCGGCTTCCATCCTCCCGAATCGCCGCAGGCGGCGCCGGGGCATTTCGGGCTGGCCGTGATGCATGAACGCGCCCGGAAACTCGGGGGCGATTTGCGTATTTACTCGGCTCCAGGCGCCGGCACGGAAGTCTGGGTGGACGTACCTGCATGAATCCTCCTTCTTTAAAAGTATTGCTCGTGGAAGATCACTTCCTGGCGCGCATGGCGCTACGTTCAGTCCTGAATGGACGGTTTGAAGTCACGATCGCCGCCGAGGCCGAGAGCGGCGAGCAGGCGCTCGAAATTTACGACCAGGTTCAGCCCGATGTGACGTTGATGGACCTGCGCCTGCCCGGCATCGACGGCTTCGAGGCCATCACGGCGATCCGCAAGCGGCATCGCGACGCGCGCATCGTTGTGCTGACCAACTACGAAGGCAGCGAGGACGTGTTCCGCGCCCTGCGCCTCGGCGCGATGGCCTATCTCACCAAGGACGCCAGCGGCGACCAGGTGCTGGATGCCATTCTCACCGTACACGGAGGCGTGCGCTACCTGCCCCGCGCCGTCCGCGACCGCCTGTCTGAGCGGATTCCCGCCGAGGATCTGACGCCGCGCGAACAACAGGTTCTCACGCTGATCACCAAGGGCAAAAGCAACCGGGACATTAGCGAAGAGCTGAAAATCGCCGAAAAGACCGTACGCATCCACGTGAGCAGCGTGCTGGATAAACTGCGCGCCCGCGACCGCACGCAGGCGGCGATTTACGCCATCCAGCAGGGTATCGTTCACCTGCCCTGACATACTGCGCCTATACCGGCTTATCGCCCGCTTCCTTCTGGCGCTGCATCAGTTCCGCGGTGAGCTTTTTCACCAGCCCGGCGTACTTCGGATCGTGGTACAGATTATGCATCTCGCGCGGATCGTTGCGGACGTCGAACAGCTCCCAATCCGGTTGAGTATCGGGAGGTTCGGCTCCCGTCATTCCCAGCGGCTTGCCGTAGTAATAAATGAGCTTCCAGCGATCCGTGCGCAGGCCATAATGCGCTGGCACATGATGATCGCTGGTGTTGTGCATCCAGTAGCGGTAATACATCGACTTGCGCCAGTCGCGTGGTGTGCGGCCCTCCACGCACTTGCGGAAGCTCCGGCCCTGCATGTTCGGCGGCGCGGAGGCGCCCGCGTAGTCCAGGAACATCGGCGCAAAGTCGATATTCAACACCATGTCCCGATTCACCGTGCCCGGCCGGATCGCGCCAGGATAGCGCATCAGGAACGGCATGCGCAGTGATTCCTCGTACATCAGGCGCTTATCGAACCAGCCGTGATCGCCCAGAAAGAATCCTTGATCGGACGTATAAATCACAATCGTATTTTCTGAAAGATGCTCCGCATCCAGATAATCCAGCACGCGTCCGACGTTATCGTCGACGCTGCGCACGCAGCGCAGGTAATCCTTGATGTAAAGCTGGTAGCCCCACTTGCGCAGCGCGTCGCCCTTCATTCCCTCCGGCACCGGCCGCTTTAGGTCGGTTTGACTCATATCCTCGCCGACGCGCATCGTCACCGCGGCGACGCTTCGGGCGCGCCCTTCGTAGTGGTCGAAAAGGTTGTCAGGCTCCGGGATCGTCTGGCCCTCAAACAGGCTCTTATATTTCGGGTCGGGCTGCCAGGGCCGGTGGGGAGCCTTGTGATGGCACATGGTGAAAAACGGCCTGCTCTTGTCGCGGCGCTTTAGCCAGTCCAAAGTGAAGTCGCCAATCAGGTCCGTCACGTAGCCGGGATGCTTTTTTCTTGTTCCCTCTTCGATGAACACGGGGTCGTAGTAAGCGCCCTGGCCGGGCAGGATGCTCCAATAGTCGAAGCCGGTGGGATCGGTAGCCAGGTGCCATTTGCCGATCATCGCGGTCTGGTAGCCGGCTTTCTGCAGTTCCTTTCCGACGTGATTGCGCTTGGGGTCCAGTTTGTCGTCCAGCGTGTAGACGCCGTTGACATGGCTGTACTGGCCAGTCAGGATGGCGGCGCGGCTCGGCGTGCAGATCGAGTTCGTGCAAAAGCAGTTGGTCAACCGAGCGCCGCCGGATGCCACGCGATCGATGTTCGGAGTCTGGTTGATCCGGCTGCCGTACGCGGAAATCGCATGCGCCGCGTGATCGTCCGCCATAATGTACAAAATGTTGGGCTGAGGACGGCCTGCCGCGCCCGCACTGGCGGCGCCCAGCAGCCCGAGCATCTCGCGGCGGTTATATAGGTTGTTCATGGATCGCTCGTGTCGCAAAACGTGTCAATGTTAGCAGAAAGCGCCCGTGCAGATTTAACCGCTTTTCGCCGATAGAAAAGCCATGGAGCTCTCCTTGCCCGCGGTGCTGACCTTCGTGCTGGCGATCGTCATCGGCTATTTCGCCGGCCGCACCGCCAGCTTGTTCGGCCGTAACGACTAAAATAAGAAGGATGCCGTGCCAAGCCATCCTTGTGATTGAGGACGAAGAGAAATACCGCCGGGTGATCGGCCTCCATCTCTCCTCCGCAGGTTACGATGTAAAGGCCGCCGGCACGGCTGAGGACGGGCTGAAGCTGGCCGGCGACGTCGACCTGATCCTCACCGATCTGAAGCTGCCCGGCATGGACGGCCTCGCGTTTCTTGAGAAAATCCGCGCGCAGAACATGCTCACGCCGGTAATCGTCATGTCGGCTTTCGGCACCATCGAGAACGCCGTCGAGGCCATGAAGAAGGGCGCAGTCGACTTCATCCCCAAGCCGTTTTCTCTCGATCATCTTACGGTGGTGGTGGAAAAGGCTCTCGAAGTCCGGAAGCTGCGCGACGAAAATCGTGAGTTGCGGGAGGCACTGGGCCAGCGCTACCAGTTTGCCAATATCATCGGCCATTCGAGCGCCATGCAGGAGATCTTCGCTACCATTGAGCGCGTCGCGCCCACGCGGGCCACGGTTCTGCTGGCGGGGGAAAGCGGCGTCGGCAAGGATATGATCGCCCGCGCAATTCATCATCATTCGCCGCGCCGTGACAAGCCGTTCGTCAAAATCAACTGCACCGCGCTGCCGGAAAACCTGATGGAAAGCGAGCTGTTCGGCTACGAGAAAGGCGCATTCACCGGCGCAAACATTTCCAAGCCGGGTAAATTCGAAGCCGCCGATTCGGGCACGGCGTTCCTGGACGAAATCGGCGACGTTCCGCCATCGATTCAGGTGAAGTTGTTAAACGTGTTGCAGGAGCGGCAGATCGAACGCCTCGGCAGTAACAAGACGATTCATATCGACGTGCGCGTGATCGCTGCGACCAACGTCGATCTCCGCGCCGCTCTCGAGCAGGGGACATTTCGAGAGGATCTTTATTACCGCCTGAACGTTGTGCCGCTGAACATCCCTCCGCTTCGCGAGCGAAAGGAGGATATTCCCTATCTGGTGGATTTTTTCGCCAGGAAGTTCAACGGCGAAATCAGCGAAGGCGCGCTGGAACGTTTTATGAGCTACCACTGGCCGGGAAACGTCCGCGAGCTGGAAAATGTGGTGGAGCGCAGCGTGCTGCTGGCCCAGGGCCCCCGCGTGGAAGCCTCCGATGTGCGCATCGACACCGCGCAGAGGGCCCGCGCTTCGGCATCGGTCGATCATTTTTTGCCCGAAGGCTTGACGCTCGACGAATACGAGCAGTCCCTGATCCGCGAGGCTTTAAAGCGCGCCGATGGAAACAAAAGCCACGCCGCGCGGCTGCTTGGTCTTACGCGCAACGCGCTGCGCTATCGCCTCGCCCAGATGGGAATCGACTGACCCATGGCCGTCGATAAGTTAACCGGCGGTGTCTCCCGATTTCAGAAGCACGTTTATCCGAAACACCAGGACTTGTTTGAAAGGCTGGCGCTTGGGCAGAGGCCTCTCGCGCTTTTTATCACCTGCGCGGACTCGCGGATCGACCCGTGCCTGCTGACGCAAACCAAGCCCGGCGAACTCTTCATCTGCCGCGTGATCGGAAACATCGTGCCTCCCTACCCCGAGGCCATCGGAGGCGTTTCCGCCACCATCGAATACGCCGTCGGCGTGCTGGAGGTGCCCGACGTCATCGTCTGCGGCCACACAGATTGTGGAGTGCTCCGCGGCGCGCTGAATCCCGAGGCTTTGTCGCATTACTTCAATCTCAGCGCTTGGCTCCGCTTTGCGGACGTCGAATGGCGCGAACCCGACCCGAGCCCGGATTTCCTCCTGCGCCTCGCCCAGCAGAACGTCGTGCGCCAGCTCGGCAACCTGCGCGGGCACCCCAGCGTCGCGGCGCGCCTCGAAGACGGCAGCCTCGCGATCCATGGCTGGATGTATCACATCGGTCCCGGCTTGGTGACGGAGTGGGACGGCGGGAGTTTCCAGGCGCTGAGCTAAGCCCGTTTACGAACCGCACCTCGGAACAGGCGCAGCAACTCCCCGATTTCGTGCTGTTCCTCTACCGGGTGGCGGAAGTGCATGGACTTATTCACCTGATAGCAGTTTCGGCGCCCGATCCTCTCTGCCGTCAGATAGCCGGCCTCGAGAAGGTCTGCTACGATCCGCTGCGTGGCCCGCTCCGTGATGCCTACTTTCGCCGCGACATCCTTCAGGCGGATCTCGGGATCCTCCCAAATGCAGAGCATCACATGTCCGTGATTCGTCAGGAAGGTCCAACTCTCCATACGTTTTATCATACGACTTGCGATACACGACATACGTGTCGTATATTGAAAGGCGGAGACAACACCCTTGGCCAACAAAACACCCATCACGGTCGCTCATGGCGACGGAATCGGACCAGAGATCATGGACGCCACGCTGCGAATCATCAACGCCGCTGGCGCCCAAATAGATACGGAAACCATCGAGATCGGCGAAACGGCCTATTTGCGCGGCAACACGGCCGGCATTGAGCCTTCGGCGTGGGAATCGCTTCGGCGCACGAAGGTTTTCTTGAAAGCGCCTATTACAACGCCGCAGGGCGGAGGCTTCAAGAGTTTGAACGTTACCGTGCGGAAGACTCTTGGCCTTTATGCAAACGTCCGCCCCTGCATGGCTTATCATCCGTTCATCCGCACGAAACACCCAAAGATGGACGTCGTGATCGTGCGCGAAAATGAAGAAGACCTCTACGCGGGCATCGAGCATCGCCAAACCGATCAGGTGACGCAGTGTCTGAAGCTGATCACCACCCCCGGCACGGAAAAAATCATCCGCTACGCGTTTCACTACGCGCGTCAGAACAATCGCAAAAAGGTGACGTGCTTCACCAAGGACAACATCATGAAACTGACCGACGGTCTGTTTCACAAGATGTTCGACAAGATCGGCGCTGAATTTCCGGATATTGAGAAAGAACACTGGATCGTGGATATCGGCGCGGCGAAGCTGGCGGATACGCCGGAAGCGTTCGACCTGATCGTGATGCCGAACCTCTACGGCGACATCCTCTCCGACGTCGCCGCGCAGATCGCCGGATCGGTAGGCTTGGCCGGATCGGCAAACATCGGCGAGCATGTTTCCATGTTCGAAGCCATTCACGGCTCGGCTCCCCGGCGCGCGGGCCAGAACGTGGCCAATCCGTCGGGCCTACTGCTGGGCGCGGTCATGATGCTGGTACACATCGGCCAGGCGGACGTCGCCGAGCGGGTCCACAACGCCTTCCTCCGCACCATCGAAGAGGGAATCCACACCTACGACGTATTCTCGGAGGGCATCAGCAAGCTGAAAGTCGGCACGTCCGAGTTTGCGAGCGCGATTATCGAGAGACTCGGGAAAAAGCCGGAAACGTTGAAGGCAGTGTCCTACAGCACCGGGCACGGGACCGCACTCCCAGTGTTGAAACCAGCCAAGCGCGCAGCGAAGGAAACGGTAGGAGTCGATGTGTTCCTGGATTGGCCTCAGCCCGATCCAAACCAGTTAGGCGAGGCGCTGAGTAAGCTGAGCGACGAAAGCCTGAAACTCGCGATGATCACGAATCGAGGGGTAAAAGTGTGGCCGGCCGGCGCGCCGGAAACCTTCTGCACCGATCACTGGCGCTGCCGCTTCATGGCGCGGAACGGTTCCCAGGCTACCCACGGCCAAATCGTCGCGCTCCTTGACCGCGTGCACAAGGCTGGCTTCGATTTCATCAAGACGGAGCACCTTTGCACCTTCGACGGCGAGCCGGGCTTCTCACTCGGGCAGGGGCAATAGCCCCTCACGGTTCGCCAGGCGGTTTTCTGTTCCCGCGGATCCATGGGCGATTCAGCGCGAGATCGAACGTCCGGTACAGATCCTCGAACACCCCGTCCCAACTCTGGGTCCGCGCGAACTTTTCGGCAGCCTCGCCCATTGTCCGGCGCAATCCGCCGCCGTGCATCAGAGCCAGAATGCCCTCGGTGAAATCATGGGAGAGAAAACCTTCCACGCCGTTGCGGATTCCGATTCGCTCTCCGGCTTCCGGACTCAGCAGCACCGGAACGCCTGATGCCAGCGCCTCCAGGATCACGAGTCCGAACGTATCGGTTTGCGAAGGGAAGACAAACGCGTCCATTTGGGAGAATGCTCGCGCCAACTCGTCGCCCTGCAGAAATCCAGGCATCGCCGCTTCAGGAAGGTGTTTCCGGAGCCAGTCGCGTTCGCTGCCGTCGCCCACCAACAGGATCCGGAAATCACGCTCCCCCGCCGCGCGCAGTTGCCGTTCCAGGTCCACGAAGGCGCGGACATTTTTCTCCGGCGTCAGGCGGCCCACAAAGCCGATGCAGAACGGCCCGTCCTTCTTCTCCCGCGGAGCGAAGCGCGCGGTGTCCACGCCGTGCTTCATCAGAAACGACGGCCGCCCGGTCCGCTCTGCAAGCAGATCCACCATGGGCTGATTGGGCGCCAGAACAAAACGCGCCAGCCGGTAAAACCTCATCAGCGCGCTCAGGCTCAGGCTCTCCACCTGAGCCGCCAGCCAGTCCGAGCCCAGAGTCTTGCGGATGCGGCGGCCGGCATATTCGTGCAGATTCGTGTGCCAGGACGCCGCCATCGGCACACGCATTAGATGCGAAACCCAGAAGCCGAGAATTCCCATGTCTCCCGGACCGGTGATGTGAATTAAATCGGGCCGGAACTCCGTGAGCTGCCGTAGCACGCGATTCCGGTAACGGCTGAGCAGCGGATCGCAATAGAGATCCTTGTCCAGCCGGATACGGATGCCGCGCTTCAGCTCAATGGATGTTACCGGGCCTGCCTGCGCGGCGCAAGTGACGGGTCCGCTGTTGACATGGCAAAACGGCAGCCCGCGGCGCTGGGCAAACGCGGCAAACTCCTGGCTGACGGTGCCCACGCCGTTGTGTTCGTGAAAAGCATCGGTGAACAGAGCGACCCGTAGAGGGTTTTGCCCACTCAATTCACGGCCATGTTGGGCTTACTGCAAGTCGACATCATGCATCATTTCTGCCGTTTCACGGCCTTACGCCGGGACAGGATGATCGCCACGCAGACCACAACCAGTAGCACGGTGACTACCCGGACTACGGTCTCCGAGTCCACATCAGGCTCCCATCTTGCCCTTGATCACATCCACCAGTTCCTGCACGGCGGCCGCGCTCTTGGTCAACGCCGCTTTCTCGTCCGCCGTCAATTGGATCTCGTAGATCTTTTCGATGCCCTTCGCGCCCAGCTTCACCGGCACGCCGACGAACAGGCCATTAATACCGTATTCGCCTTCGAGCAACACGGCGCAGGGCAGAACCTTCTTTTTGTCCTTCAGAATGGATTCGACCATTTCCACAGCGGCCGCCGACGGCGCATAATACGCGCTGCCCGTCTTCAGATATTTCACGATTTCGGCGCCGCCCGTGCGCGTGCGATCCACCAGGCGATTCAGCGTGGCCTGATCCATCAGTTCCGTCAACGGAATGCCGGAGACGCTGGACAAGCGCACGATCGGCACCATGGTGTCGCCATGCCCGCCCAGCACCACCGCCGTGACGTTCTCCACCGAAACGTTCAGTTCCGCGGCGATGAACGTGCGGAAACGCGCCGTGTCCAGCACGCCCGCCATGCCGATCACGCGATGCTTGGGAAATTTCGAAATCTGATGCGCGGTCCAACACATGGCGTCCAGGGGATTGGTCACCAGTACCAGGATCGCGTTAGGCGAATGAGCGGCGATTTTTTCGGTGACGCTCTTCACCACTTCATAGTTCGCCAGCAGAAGGTCATCGCGGCTCATGCCGGGCTTGCGCGCCAGGCCCGCCGTGATTACCACCACATCGGAGTTCGCCGTTGCCTCATAATCGTTGGCTCCGGTGATGGTCACATCGTAGCCCTCAATCGGGCCCGATTGCAGCATGTCCAGGCCTTTGCCCTGCGGCACACCCTCCACCACGTCGACCAATACGACGTCGGCCAGTTCTTTAAACGCGAGGTTCATGGCGCAGCTTGCGCCTACGTTGCCTCCACCTACGACGGTCACTTTATTATGCATAAAGTGCGATTATATCGTAACTGCGTATGTACTTCGAACAATACACACTTGGGGAAACTCGGACTTCGCGCGGACGCACCATCACCGAATCCGATATCGTCAACTTCGCTGGCCTTTCTGGCGATTTTGTCGAACTGCACGTCAATGAGGAATACGCGCGCCAGGGGCCGTATGGCCGCCGCATCGCCCATGGAGCGTTGATTTTTTCCATTTCCACTGGCCTGATGGTTCAGATGACGCCGCATCACGAGGCCATTGTCGCCTTCCGGGGCGTCGACCAATTGAAGTTCCTTGCGCCCGTGTTTATCGGCGATACGATCCACGTCACGAAGAAAACCGTCGACAAGCAGACCAAGGACGGCGTCCGCGGCCTGGTGTTCTTCGAAACGGCCGTCTTGAATCAGGACGGCAAACCGGTGCTCAGCTACATCGACCGGCTGATGGTCAAATGCCAGGAGCATTAGACGGCGTCCGCATTCTGGATCTGACGCGGCTGCTGCCCGGAGCGGTGGCGACCGGGTGGCTCGCCGGGTTTGGCGCGGAAGTAATCAAGATCGAGCAGCCTCCCCTCGGCGACTATGCGCGCGCCAGCTACACGGAGCTGTTCGAGCAGACCAATCGCGGCAAGAAAAGTGTCGAAATCGATCTAAAAAACGAACAGGACCGCGCGTCCTTCCTCAGGCTCGTGGCAACCGCCGACGTGCTGATCGAAGGTTTCCGCCCCGGCGTGATGAATCGTCTGGCGCTCGGCTACGCGATGCTGCAAAAGGTGAATCCCCAGCTGATTTACGTCGCACTCACCGGCTACGGCGCGGACGGCCCGGAGGCGGAGCTTGCCGGCCACGATGTAAACTATCTCGCGATGTCCGGAGTGCTCGATACCATCCGGTCACAGGACGGCGTGCCTGTGATTCCGGGCGTCCAGATCGCCGATTTGGCGGGTGGATCGATGCAGGCCATCATCGGCATGCTTCTGGCGCTCGAAGCGCGCCATCGCACGGGCTTCGGCCAACGCGTCGACGTCTCGATGACCGACGGCGCAGCGGCGTTGCTGCCCGTCGCCCGCGCGGGCCGCGTCGACATTTTGAACGGACGATTCGCCTGCTATCGCGTCTATCGTGCCGCTGGCGATTCCTTCGTGGCCATCGGCGCGCTGGAGCC
>JBBIVT010000002.1:119842-126368 GCA_037439565.1 Acidobacteriota bacterium
CGGCGATCGCGGGTATCGCGATTGTTCCCATCAACACGCGCTGGCACCCCAGTGACGTCGATTTTACGCTGACCGATTCAGGAGCCAAAGCTCTGGCGGTGGATGAAACGTTCGCGGCGAAAACCACTGAGTTAAAGCGTGCGCCCCGCCTCCTGACGAGCCCTGAATACAGCAGCGCTCCCATGACCTTCGACGAGCCTGCCGAAGACGATCTGGTCGGCTTGTTCTACACCAGCGGCACCACCGGAGGGCCGAAAGGCGTGATGCTGACGCATCGCAATTTCTGGAGCCACACGGTGTACATGATGCAGGCGACGGGTCTCACGCAAGGCGCGTGGCTGCACGCGGCTCCGATGTTTCACCTCGCCGACCAGTGGTCGGTCTATGTAAACGCCGCGCTGGGAAGCGCGAATCTGTATCTGCCCGTGTTCGACCCCGAATCGTTTTTGCGCCTGGTGGAAGCCGGGGGAGTGACCGACACGGTGATCGTGCCCACCATGGTCAGCATGGTCTTGAATCATCCCTCGTTCGATAGGTACGATTTGTCGAGCCTGCGGCATATTCTGTACGGCGCGTCGCCGATGCCCGCGCCTCTCATCGAGCTGGCGATGCGCAAATTGCCTCACGTCCGTTTCTTGCAGGCCTACGGCATGACGGAGACGAGTCCCGTGCAGGTCGTCTTGCAGCATGAGGATCACACCAGCCCAAGAATCGCAGCCGCGGGCCGGCCGATTCCCGGCGTCGAAGTGCGCGTGGTGGATTTCGACGGCCACGACGTTCCGGTGGGTGAATCGGGCGAGGTCATCGCGCGTGGCGCGACCGTCATGAAGGGATATTGGAACCGCCCGGAGATCACGCGTGAGGCGCTGCGAGGCGGATGGATGCACACCGGCGACATCGGCCGCTTCGACGAAGATGGATTTCTCTACATCATGGATCGCAAGAAGGACATGATCAAGCCGGGCGGCGAAAACGTCTTTTCACCGGAAGTGGAATCGCTGATTTCATCGCATCCGTCGGTGCTGGAAGCCGCGGTGATCGGCGTGCCTCACGAAAAATGGGGCGAATCGATCCGCGCCGTCGTTGTGCCCCGCGCCGGCCACACGATCGAGCCCGCCGAACTGATCGCCTGGTGCCGTGAGCGCACGACACACTTCAAATGTCCCACCTCCGTGGTGATCGCGGACGCTTTGCCCAAAGGCGGCACGGGAAAAATTCAGAAGAACGTCCTGCGCGAGAAGTATGGAGCTTGAACTCACAAAGGCTCTGGCCGCGCGTCTGGCGCGTCTGGCGCTGAACTGCGTGACCCGCGAGTACCCGAACAAAATCGCGCACACGATGCAATCCGATGCCGACGCCGCTCCTCCTCGCGTGCTGACGCCCGCGTTTTACGGCTGTTATGACTGGCACTCCGCCGTGCACGGGCACTGGCTGCTGGCCCGTCTGGCGCGTTTGTTTCCTGATGCTCCGTTCGCTGCGGAGGCTCAAGCGGCGATCGCGCGGAACATCACCGAAGAAAATATCGCCGCCGAAGTGCGCTATTTCCATGACACAGGCCGGAGCGCGTTCGAACGTCCATACGGGCTAGCGTGGCTGCTGACGCTCGCGGCGGAGCTTCAGTCGGACGTTCTGCGTCCTTTAGAAGAAGCCGTCCTGGAGCGGTTTGCGGCGTGGCTCGAAAAATTGCCGTATCCGGTCCGCTCCGGCGAGCATAGCAATACCGCGTTTGCACTCGGCTTGGTGCTTGATTCGCATCCGTCAGAGTTGTTCGCCGAACGGGCGCGTCATTTTTATAGGAATGACCGCAACGGGCCGATCGACTACGAGCCGTCGGGCGAGGATTTTCTGTCGCCATGCCTCGCCGAAGCCGACGTGATGCGCCGCGTGCTGAGTCCGCCCGAATTTGCCCAGTGGTTTGCGGAGTTTCTGCCGGACCTGTCTCGCCTGAAACCCGTGGTCTCGCCCGACCCAAGTGATCCGAAGTTTTCCCATCTGGACGGGTTGAACCTAAGCCGCGCCTGGATGCTGCGAGGAATCGGCGGACACGAAGAACTCGCGGATTCACATGCCCAGGCCGGGTTGGCGGCGGTTACCGGCGAACATTACGAGGGAGCTCACTGGCTTGCGACGTTCGCGGTTTACCTGCTGAGATCACGATAGATAACAAAGCTGGCGTCATGGCGCTCAAGTGCGTCCACCCGACGACATCGGGGTGAATCGCCGCTACTTCCGCGCGCCGATCAGTTGGAACGCCACCGGGTCCTCGTCATCAGGGAACGGAACCTGCTTGAGCTTTTTCTTTGGCGAGGAGGTCACGGTAGGCGGCGCGGTACTCTGGCTTGGCTCCTTCGCGGCCGTCGGAACCAATGTAACGCCCTTTGCCTTCGTACTGTCTGAATTTGATGCCATAATCACTCTCCATCTTGCGGCTACTCGGCCTCTTTCGCCGCTTCCTTCCGCGCCTGCTCAAACAGAAAACTCAGCGTCTTCTCCGTCCGGATATTTCCCGCGATCCGGCCGATGACGCCTTCCTTTTGCAGCTTCGCGCGCACGGCGGCGACGGCTTCCCTCTGCTGCCGCGCGATCTTCTGAATTTCGCGGTCGACCTCTTCCTGCGTGGCCATGATCGCTTCGCGTTCGCCGATCTTGTCCAACAGCAAGGACGCCTTCACGTCGCGCTTGGCTTTATCCTTCTGCGTTTCGCGGACCTTCTGCCAGTCCAGCTTAATGCCTCGCGGGTCGATCCCCTGCGCCGCTAGCGTGCGGAGTTGGTTCTCGACATTGATCTCCACCTGACGGTCGATATAGACCTCCGGCACCGGAAAATCGTGCGTATCCACCAGTTTGTCGATCAGTTGATGCTTGGCATCGTCTTGAGCCTTGTGCTCCCGGTCGTGCCTCAGCGATTTGCGGACTGCTTCCTTCAGCTCGAACACGGTCTGGTAGTCGCCCAGATCCTTGGCGAACTCGTCGTTCACTTCGGGGAGTTCCTTGCGGCGCACCGCCTTCAGCGTCGCCTTGAAGCGCACGGTTCGGCCGGCCAGTTGCTTGCGGTCGTAATCCTCCGGATACGTGACGTCGAATTCGCGAGACTCCTCCGGAGATGCTCCGCGCAGGTTCTCACTGAACTCCTTCATCGTCGCCTCGTCGCCGATCTTCAGCATCAGCTCATCCTGCGACACTTTTTCGGCCACGCCGGAAACGCTCTCAAGCGACACCACCGCGTAGTCGCCGTCGGCCAGCGGCCTCGGCTCCTCGTTCACGTACTCGGCCTTCTGCTCGCGGATTTCTTCGATGCGCGCGTCGACTTCGGCGTCGGTCACCTCAGGCTCGGTGTAGGTGACGGTGATGCCGCGATATTCGCCCAGTTCGAACTTCGGCGCGACCTCAAACTCCGCCTTGAACGTCAGTGGCTCGCCGGCGTGGAAATGCACGTCGGTGACGTTGGGCTGGCCCACCACTTCTAAATGCTCTTTGTCCGCCGCCTCGCGGAAGAAGCGCGGCACCAGCTTTTCCAGCACGTCCTGCCGGATGTCTCCCGCGAAGCGCTGCTTCACCAGCGCCACCGGAGCCTTGCCGGGCCGGAAGCCGGGCAGCCTTACTTTCTTTTGAATCTCAGCGACGACTCGCTCGGTTTCCTTCTCGACTTCCGCCACCGGAACAGTGATGTCCAGCGAATGCTTGCAACCTTCAATGAACGCCATGATCTCCTAACTCCGCACAACAAAACGGGGCGCAATCAAGCGCCCCGAATCGACTCTTTCTTCTGGCTCCTGGCTGCTGGCTACCGGCTCCACGCCGGCCTAGGTGCCTTCGGCCCAACCAGCCAAGTACTCTTCCTGCTCGGGCGTCAGCTTGTCGATATTGAAGCCCATCGATTCCAGCTTCATCTTGGCGACCGCTTTGTCCAGTTCTTCCGGCACCGAGTAAACCTTCTTTTCCAACTTGGCGTGATTCTTCACCATGTACTCCGCCGAAAGCGCCTGGTTGGCAAAGCTCATATCCATCACCGAGGCCGGGTGGCCCTCGGCGGCCGCCAGGTTGATCAAGCGGCCTTCACCAAGCACGTAGATCTTGCGGCCATCCTTCATCGAAAATTCTTCAACGAAGGGGCGTGCTTCCTTGCGGCTCGAAGAAACCGACGCCAGCGTCTCCAGGTCGATTTCGACGTTAAAATGGCCGGAATTGGCGAGGATCGCGCCGCTCTTCAGCCGGTCGAAGTGATCGCGGGCAATCACGTTCTTGTTGCCGGTCACGGTGACGAACACGTCGCCGATAGTGGCGGCCTCGTGCATGGTCATCACGCGGAAGCCGTCCATCACCGCCTCAATCGCCTTGGTCGGGTCGATCTCGGTGACAATGACGTTCGCGCCCATGCCCTTGGCGCGCATCGCCACGCCGCGCCCGCACCAGCCGTAGCCGGCGACGACCACGTTCAGACCAGCGAGCAGAACGTTCGTCGCGCGGATGATGCCGTCCAGCGTGCTCTGGCCCGTGCCGTACCGGTTGTCGAACAGGTGCTTGGTCAACGCGTCGTTCACCGCGATGATCGGGTAAGCCAGCACGTTGTCCTTCGCCATCGCGCGCAGGCGGATGACACCGGTGGTGGTCTCTTCCGTCCCGCCGATCACGTTCTTCAGTAGTTCCTTGCGCTTGGTGTGCAGCAGGCCCACCACGTCCGCGCCATCGTCCATGGTGAACTGCGGAGCCGTATCGAGCGCCGCGTTCAAATGCGAGTAGTAAACATCGTTCGATTCGCCCTTGATGGCGAAGGTCGGGATGCCGTAATCGCGCACCAGCGAGGCCGCGACCTCATCCTGCGTCGAAAGCGGATTCGACGCGCACAGGGCGATGCTGGCCCCGCCGTCGCGCAGCGCGATCATCAGGTTCGCGGTTTCCGTGGTCACGTGCAGGCACGCCGCCACGCGGATGCCCGCCAGCGGCTGGGTTTTGATGAATTGTTTGCGAATCGTGGCCAGAACGGGCATCGA
This sequence comes from Acidobacteriota bacterium, assembly GCA_037439565.1. Classification (GTDB taxonomy): domain Bacteria; phylum Acidobacteriota; class Terriglobia; order Bryobacterales; family Bryobacteraceae; genus Palsa-187. The sequence goes on from JBBIVT010000002.1 coordinate 124,834, forward strand.
TTGCGCCGCCCACTCGATGCGGCGTTTGCCGGCATCCGCGAGCGAGAGATCTTTGACGTCACAAGGGACGGTGGATGTTGCTGTGCTCATGTCTATTCTCCGAGTTTGCTATTTGCTGGTCGCGGCCGCCGGCTGCGCGGCTGCTTTGAGGGTGGCGGCTTTGTCGGTCGCCTCCCAGGTGAAGGAATCTTCCGTGCGTCCGAAATGCCCGAACGCCGCCGTCTTCCGGTAAATCGGACGCCGCAGTTTCAGGGACTCGATCATGCCCTTGGGCGTCAGGGAGAAGTTCGCGCGGATCAGTTCCACCAAGCGTTCTTCCTCGACTTTTCCCGTTCCGAACGTATCCACCATCACCGAAACCGGCTCCGCCACGCCGATCGCATAGGCAAGCTGCACCTCGCAGCGATCCGCCAGGCCCGAGGCAACAATGTTCTTCGCCACATAGCGGGCCATGTAGCACGCCGAACGGTCCACCTTCGTCGGGTCCTTGCCCGAAAACGCGCCGCCGCCATGACGGCCCATGCCGCCATACGTGTCGACGATGATCTTGCGTCCCGTCAAGCCGGTGTCGCCGTGCGGTCCGCCGATGACGAAGCGTCCCGTCGGATTGATGTGGAACTTGGTCTGCGCATCGACCATATTCTTCGGCAGAATTGGATCGATGATGTGCTTTCTTACCTCGGCGCGCAGCGTCTCCGTGGAGACCTCATCGTCGTGCTGGGTGGAAACCACCACCGCGTCAATGCGCGCCGGCTTCCCCGCGATGTATTCCACGCTCACCTGGCTCTTGCCGTCGGGGCGCAGGAACTTCAGCTTCCCGGAGCGGCGAACCTCGCTCAACTGGCGGACCAGCTTGTGGGCCAGCATCACCGGCAGAGGCATCAGTTCCGGAGTCTCATTGCACGCGAAGCCGAACATCAGGCCCTGATCGCCCGCCCCGCCCGTGTCCACGCCCATGGCGATGTCCGGCGACTGGCTTTGAATCGTGTTCAGCACGCCGCAGGTCTTGGAATCGAAGCCCATCTCCGCGTCGGTGTAACCGATGTCGTGAATCACTTCCCGCGCCAGCCTCGGCACGTCCACGTAGGTTTTCGTGGTGATTTCGCCCGAAACCACGCAAATTCCGGTGGTCACCAGAACTTCGCAGGCGACGCGGCCGGTCGGATCTTCGGCCAGCACCGCGTCCAGCACGGCGTCCGAGATCTGGTCCGCCATCTTGTCCGGATGACCCTCGGTCACCGATTCGGACGTAAAAATATGCCGCATCTTTTCAGCCACTCTTTGAAAACTCCTCTTAGGGATGATCCTTCGGTTTGCCGGGGGGAAACCAAAAACCATAGTGTAACACGGCCCGTGTTGTTCCAGATGTCCGAATGGCTTCGCATCAATTTCTTGCGAACGGAATCGCATTGCAGTCGTATTAAGGTTCAAATGCACGACCTTCGCTACGCCCTCCGCCTGATCCGCCAGAACTGGGGGTTTTCCCTCACCGTCATCGCGATCCTGGCCCTTTGTGTCGGCGTCAACACCGCCGT
>JBBIVT010000003.1:0-1716 GCA_037439565.1 Acidobacteriota bacterium
CCAGCCACCAGAGATGGCTGCCGATCAAGCCCGCACCCGCGCAGGACGCCACCAGCCTGCCGCTGGTCTCCGCATCCAGACCCGATCGGACCGACCGCCGGAAGCTGATCCACTGGCCCGCGACGATCGATAAAAACGCCAGCGCGCCATATGCGGAGATGGCGACCGGGCCAGCGCGCAGTTCCAGCGCAGAAATGTACGGGATCACGATGGTAGGATTGTACCTGCTTCAGGAGGTACATTGTGCGTAAATTCGCCATCATTTCCGCCATGGCAGCCGCGCTTAGCAGCGTGGCGATGGCACAATCTCCATGGATTTTCCAGCGCGGCGTGCTGAACGCCGGTAGCGGCATGCCGCAAGGCCTGCCCGGGGGCGGCATCGCCCGAGGCTCCATTTTCAGCATCTATGGAACCAATCTCGGTCCGGCGACGCCGGCAAAAGCAACCAGCTATCCGCTTTCTACGTCATTGGGCGGCGTCACGATCTCCGCTTTTATTGGCACGCAGTCGGTCGCAGTGATTCCGATCTTTGTCAGCGCAGGACAGATTAACGCGATTATGCCGTCCAGCGCGCCTGTGGGTCTTCAGTCCCTGCAGGTGACCTTCAACGGCCTCAAGAGTAACCCATCGCCGGTCAAGGTGGTCACCAGCAGCGTGGGGATCTTCACCGCGCTCGGCACCGGCAATGGGCCGGGCATCCTGACGGATGCCAGTTACAGCGTGAATACGCTGAATAAGACGTTCACCGTGGGCGAGGCGGTGGTTTTGTGGGCCACAGGCCTGGGCGCGGTTGCGAGCGACACCACATCTCCTCCGGGAGGCAATCTGCCCACCAAAGTGGAAGTCTTCGTGGGCGGCGTTTCGGTTCCCACGGTATACAGCGGGCGAGGCCCGGGACTCGCGGGAACGGATCAAATCGTGTTCACGATTCCCGCGTCGGCGCCCCAAGGATGTTGGGTACCGGTGATGGTCCGGACAGAGGGTGCTTACGTCAGCAACTCTGTCACCATTTCGATCGGCGCAGGCAGTGCATGCTCCGATCCAATTAATCCCCTGCAAAAAGGCTTCGTGCAAGGCGGGAACATCGGAATCATCTCGAGCGTGCGGTATACGATGCACGAAGACATCGGCGTTCTGAGCACGGAGGACGTGGTCTCAGACCAAGTGTTCCAGCGTTTCTCATCGGAGACAGGAGGACCTTTTGCGTTCCAGCCCTTCATCTCCATCCCGCCGCCGGGGGCCTGCACAGCCTACAACTTTGCCGGCGACTTGTTCGCCGATTACCCGAATCCTGTTACTTTCAAGCCCACCGGGCGTTATCTGGACGCGGGAAGCAGCGTGACCGTCACCGGAGCGGCCGGGTCCGTCACGGCATCGCAGGCGTCCGGATCGCCCATCATCTGGGGATTTTTAGGCGGGTCGGCCACAGGGTACAACGTCTCCCCTCCGCCGCTGCTGAATCCCGGACTTCTCTCTCTGAGCACTTCCGGCGGAGCGGACATCGGGCCGATTCAGGGCAACATCGCCGCGCCGACGCCCATCACCTGGACCAATCGCGATCAGGTGAGCCCCATCAGCCGCTCGCAGGGATTCACCGTGAACTGGACCGGCGGCGCATCGGACCAATATTTCGGCGTCTTTGGCGTAAGCGAGGATGTTCCCACCAACTCCTCCAGCGCGTTTCTCTGCACCATCGCCACGGGCGTCTCCAGTTTT
>JBBIVT010000003.1:1816-28368 GCA_037439565.1 Acidobacteriota bacterium
CACCAACTCCTCCAGCGCGTTTCTCTGCACCATCGCCACGGGCGTCTCCAGTTTTACGGTGCCGGGGCTGGTGCTGCAGAACATGGCGCCGTCGCGCAGCGATCCGTCGCAGACCAAAGCCCTGGTTTATTTGATCGCCGTTCCGCAGATCGGGTCGCCCAATCTAACCGCCACCGGCGCGACGGCAGCCGCGGCGGGCGCCTTCTACGCAACGGGAACGACGGTGGTGTTTCAGTAGACGGAGGGACTCATCATGTTCAAATCCAAACACGCGTTTCTTTGCATTTCCATCGCGATTGCTGCTCCGGCTCTATTCAGCTTTTGCGAGAGGGAACAGGATTTGAAGACCAAGCCGGCGGATTGTTGCCCAAACGACTTCGTAGTTAGCCCCGATCAGAGTGGCAGGGGCGGATGCTATGTCGTAGTACACGATAATGACTGTCACGAACTAAGGCTTCCCATCGCCTGCGACAAGGTGGATGATCTCAGGGACAGTCCTCCGCAAGCGCAGAGTCAAATGATCAGGAGCATGCTAAAGGCTGCGTCCGGTCAGGCAGTTCCGGTAGGGAGCCAGGGCGCGCCCGCGGTGACCGTAAGCACCGCTCCCAACGCAGTGGTGCAATCGCTTCAGCACCTGCTGGGATTCTCCATCGACGTATTCTCGTCCACGCCAACTCCATCCACGGTCACCTGCAGTCCGAACCTCAACTACTACGCGGTGGAGCATTTGTTGGGCACGGTGGCGCATGAGTTTCCCTGTGCGACCCCCCCGTTCCCGCGTATTCAAGTAGCGCAGAATCCGTTGCAAGTGGCCGTGACTCCGGATTCCACCGAGCTGTGGGTGACGTCCTACTACAACGGCATCACGGTAATCAATACCAGCACCGATAAGGTTCTGGCCAACATCGCCACCGATTCCTCGGTCTTTCCCAACGGAATCGCGATCTCGCCGGATGGCACTCGGGTCTACATCACCAGCTTCATCGATTACGCACCCGCGCTGGTCACGTACGACCGCGCCACCCGTATGCCCATCGCGACGCTCGCCATCCCCACCGAGTATCCGCAGTCCGTGTTCCTGTCGCCGGATGGTTCGACGGCGATTGTCACGCATCCCCTGGATAACATCATGTGGGTAGTCGATACACTTTCGAACTCGGTGATCGGCGGACACCCCATCAGCCAGCCCTATGGCGTGGCTTTCAGTCCGAATGGCACAAAAGCGTATATTTCCAGTTGGCCGAATTCCCTGGTGATCATGGATATGACCACGCTGAAGATTCTCGGCACTTATAATGTGGGCAGCGAGCCGATCGATGTAGTGGCTTCGGCCAACGGGCGTTGGGTCTCGACCGTGAACTACGCCGACGGCACGGTTTCCGAGGTCAATACCTTCACCGGAGCCGTGACCACCGTCAACGTGGGCGGCAACCCGCACGGTATCAGCCTGATCAACTAGCCGCGATACCATGAAAGTCAGTGGATCGTTTTTGGGTCAAAAACTTCGGATGCCGCGCCTCCCAGGCCGACGGCGCGGCCATTGAAGCCGGCCTTGCGGCCAAGGGCCTCGCACCTGCTTCCGATGCCGCTGGTGCGGGCCTGATTGTGTTGAACACCTGTACCGTCACCTCCACCGCCGACGATGAAGTGCGCCAGACCGTGCGCCGCATCCATCGCGACCACCCCCAGGCGCGCATCCTCATTACGGGCTGCTATGCGCAGCGCGCGCCCCAGGAATTGGCCGCCATCGACGGCGTGACGCTGGTGGTGGGCAACTCGCATAAAACGCAGATACCTGATCTTGTCTCTTCGGGCCTCGACTATCACGGCCAGATCGAGGTCGGCGACATTTTCGCGCGTCAGGATTTCTTATCCGCTCCCGTGGAGGACGCCGCGGGCGACCGCACCCGGCCCAATCTGAAGATTCAGGACGGCTGCAACAATCGTTGCTCGTTCTGCATTATTCCTTACGTGCGCGGGCGAAGCCGCAGCGCCCCCGCGGAGGAAGTGATCGGGCAGGTTCGCGCTCTCGCTTTGAAGTACCGGGAAGTGGTACTCAGCGGCATCAACCTGGGGCGCTGGGGCCGTGATTTTCCGGGTCGCGTGCGTCTGGCCGATCTGGTCCGTCGCCTTCTCGATGAAACGCCGGTGGAGCGTCTACGCCTCAGCTCGGTCGAACCGATGGATTTTTCTGACGATCTGATGGCCCTGATGGCCTCGTCGCCGCGTATCGCCAGGCATGTACACGCGCCTTTGCAATCGGGCTCCGATACAGTGCTGCGGCGGATGCATCGCAAGTACCGTCCGCGTCATTATGCGGACCGCATCATCAAGGCTCGCGCGCTGATGCCGGAGTGCGCGGTCGGCGCGGATGTCATGACCGGGTTCCCCGGCGAGACGGACGCCGAGTTCGAAGACTCGCGTGCGTTTATCGAGAGCCTGCCGTTCACGTATCTGCACGTGTTCACCTATTCGGAGCGTCCCGGCACTCCCGCGGCGGAACGTCCCCAAGTGCCGATGGATGTTCGCAAGCATCGCACGCACGTGCTGCGGGCGCTGGCGGCGAAGAAGAATCTGGAATTTCGCCGTTCTATGATCGGAAAGAGAATTTCCGTGGTGACGCTCGAAGACGGCCGCGCGCTGAGCGATCATTTTGTGAAGGTCGTGCTGGCCGCGCCGCGTCCGGCGAATCGCATGGAAGAGATCGTGGTGGCCGGACTGACAGCGGATGGAGTTCACGAGGCTGGCGTGCTGCCCTTGCTTTGAGCTCCAAGCTTCACGCAGGGGCTTGCGAGTTTAAAGGGCTGCGCTACATCGTCAACAGAGCCGCCATCAGCTCAATTCCGTCCCACATGTTCTGAATTCTCATATTTTCGTTAAAACTGTGCTGATTGTTGTCGTGATTGGCGATGGGAATCGTGATGGTGCGCGTGTTCACGGCGCGCTCGATGGCTTCGAGCGGCACGCTGCCGCCCATGGTTGGAACCTTTACGGCGGGTCCGCGCGCGCTTTCCACGGCCCGGATCACCTCTTGCGAAATCGGCAGATCCATCGAGGTGCGCACGGCGTTGTAGCCGCCTTCATTCGACAGGATCTTCGCCACGCGCGCGTGGGACATGCGGATTTCCGGGCTGGGATCGATGTCGGTGACGAAATATCCCTGGTTGCGGACGTGTTCGATAAAACGCTGGACCGTCACCTTGTGATCCATGCCCTTCACCAGGCGCATGTCGATGGTGGCGGTTGCCGTGGACGGAATCACGTTGGAGGCCTGCGCGCCAGTGCGGGCGCTGGCCATTCCTCGAATGTTCAATGACGGGCGCTGCAGCAGTTCGATCAGCTTTTTCGGCGCGCCTTCGGTTGAGCCGAGCCATAATTCCTTCTTCAATTCCTCATCGAAGTCCGGCGCTTCGGCGATGGCGCGTTTCTCCGTCGCGCTGAGCGGCTCGATCCCATCGTAAAAATGTTCGATGAGCACGTTGCCTGCGTCGTCCTTCATTGAACCTAAAAGTTTCGCCAGCATCATGGCCGGATTCGGCGCCCAATTCCCATAATGGCCGCTGTGCAGTTCGCGGCGGGGACCATAGACGGTGATGTCCACCTGCTCAATGCCTCGCGCGCCGAACGCGATCAATTGGCGGCGCGTCTGATGGACGGGGCCGTCGCAGATCAGCCAGACGTCTCCGGAAAACAGCGCCTTGTTGGCTTCCAGAATGCGGCCGAGGTTGGGGGAGCCCGCCTCTTCCTCGCCTTCAAACACCAGCTTGACGTTCGATTTCAGCTTCAGGCCTGCCGCGCGGATGGCGTCAAGCGCCGTGGCGATGATGACGATGGGCGCTTTGTCGTCGCCGGTGGACCGCGCGTAAATCCGCGACTCGGGATCGAAATGCGAGGCGGGAAGTTCAATGATGCGGCCGTCTTTTTCGAGCGATTTGTCGCGCAGCACGGGCTGGAACGGAGGAGTGGCCCATTCGGCCGGATTCAGCGGCTGGCCGTCATAATGCGCGTAGAAAACGATGGTGCGCGCCGCGCCGGGCGTGCGGATTTCGCCGAAGACAACCGGGTTCGCGCCGGAAACCTCCACCAGCCGCGAGGCAACGCCGCGCTTCCTAAGCAACTCCACGATGAAGTCCGCATTGCGGCGGATGTTGGCCTGATCGGTGGCGATGTTGGGAATGGAAAGGAGCTGAATGTACTCGTCGATGATGGCGCGCTCATGGACCTCACGATACGCGCGCGCGGCGAGGGATGCAGGATTGGTTTGCGCAACGAGGGGGAGTGCGAGCAGCCACAAGAGACGCCTCATGCGCGAGGCGCCCGCCGAAAGCTGAGGTCTAGGATCCGCTCCTCAATAGATGCCAAGTGCTCGACGATGCCCGCTTCGCGGCTCTCCATTGTCTGCATCCGGAGCCGATCCGCACGCGCCTGCGCTCCGGTGAGGCGAGTGACGATTTCGTCGACCACTTCCCTCTTCAATGCCGCCAGCGCCGAGTCGAGCTCAGCGCGCGTGATATAGAGATGCTCTTCCATTGGCGTATTATACGCCGCATACGCCGCCTACATCTCTCGGCGGTTTTCGAGCGACTTCGAAATGGTCACTTCGTCGGCAAATTCGATATCGCTGCCTACCGGGATGCCCATGGCGATGCGCGTGCACTTCAGGCCGAGCGGTTTCAGTAACCGCGACAGATACACCGCGGTCGCCTCGCCTTCCACCGTCGGGTTCGTCGCCAGAATAATTTCCTTTACTTCGTTTTTCGAGATTCTGTCGAGCAGACCTTTGATCCGCAACTGCTCCGGCCCGATGCCGCGGAGCGGCGAAATCGCGCCGTGCAGCACGTGATAGACGCCCTCAAACGTGCGCGTGGTCTCGATGGGCAGGACGTTATGCGGCTCCTCGACCACGCAGATCTGCGAATGGTCGCGATGCGGGTCGCGGCAGTAATTGCACAGCTCGCCGTCGCTGATGTTGTTGCATTCGGCGCAGATGCCGAGGTTGTCCTTCACGTCAAGCAGGGCTTGCGAAAGGCGCGCGGCGTCGTCGCGAGGACTGCGCAGGACGTGAAACGCGATGCGCTGCGCGGACTTCTGTCCGATGCCCGGCAGGCGGCGCAGTTCGTCGATCAACCGTTGCAGGGGCGCGGCGAAATCGGGCATTTAAAGAAGTCCGGGGGGAAGCCCCATGCCGCCGAGCATGCCGCCCATGATTTTCTGGCTGGATTCCTCCACCTTCTTCGTGGCTTCATTGCAGGCGGCCATGACGAGATCCTGCAGCATTTCGACGTCGCCGGCGACCTCGGCATCGATCTTCACGCCGAGGACATTCTTGTGGCCGTCCATCTTCACGGAGACCATGCCGCCGCCGGCCGATGCTTCCACGCGGATCAGCGCGATCTCCTCCTGCATTTTCTGCTGCATCTTCTGGGCCTGCTGCATCATGGCCTGCATGTTTCCTGGCATTTTCATAAGGGCCTCCGGTTAGACGTCTCTTAAATTTCGCACGGTGCGGATCTGGCTGTCCGGAAATAGTTCCTGGAAGCGCTTCACTTCGGGATGTTCCAGCGCGCGGGCGGAGGCTTCGTCGTCCACCTTTGGCGCGGCGGACCCTTGTCCACCCACCGCAGGCGCGGGTTCGCGGCTTGTGTCGCCCACTTTGACGGCGACCTTCACCGTCCGCCCCGCGATCTTCTGCACCAGGGCGGGAAACTCGGCGTGCTTCAGGTTCATCGCGTAGAGCTTCGGCGTGGTGAAGACGATTTCGTTGGCCGATTCGGCGATCTCGGAATGCTCCAACGCGTCGGCGACGTAGGTTTGCTTGGCGTCCATCAACGCGTGATGAAGGCGCGCGCGCAAATCGCTGCCGGCTGGCGCTACGGACGCGGAAGGTATCGGCGCAGGCCTCGGAATTGGAGCCGCTTTCGGGGGCGACGCCGGCGCTGCACCGCCGATGCCCGCAATCGCTTCCTCAATCGATTGCAGTTTGCCCGCGTGCACCAGGCGCAACAAGCCGAGCTCCAGATGCAGGCGCGGCTGCAGCGAGCTTTGCAGATCGCGAAACAGGTCGAGCGACAGGCGCAAGTGGCGCGTGAGATCCTCTTCGCTGAACTGCGACGCGACGTTGGCGAGCGCCTCCTGCTCCGGAGGCGAAGCGGCCACCAGTTTCGTCACGCCCTTGGCGATCTTGACCACCAGAAGATTGCGGAAATACCGCGCCAGTTCGCGCGAAAAATGTTGCAGGCTGCGGCCGTTGGCTTCCAGGTCGGCCACCACGTCCAGCATCGCTTTCGAATCGCCGTCGACCAGGGCCTTCGCTACCGCGCCCAGCGAATCAAGCGAGAACATGCCCAGCAGGCCTCGCACCTCGGACGCCTTCAGCTCATTGCCGCAGCAGGCGATGGCCTGATCGAGCGCGGATAACGAGTCGCGCACGCTGCCTTCGCCGGCCTGCGCCAGCACGCTGAACGTTTCCGCGTCGGCGGTGATGCCTTCTTCCTTGGCGATCCACTGCATGCGCTCCACGAGTTGTCCGAAATCGACCGAGCGGAAGCTGAACTGCTGGCAGCGGGAGGCGATGGTGGCGGGAATCTTGTGCGATTCCGTGGTGCACAGGATAAAGACCACCCACTCCGGCGGTTCTTCCAGCGTCTTTAACAGGGCGTTGAAGGCCTCGCTGGTGATCTGGTGCGCTTCGTCGACGATGAACACTTTATAGCGGTCGCGGGCTGGCCGGTAACGCACGTTTTCCCGAAGCTCGCGCATTTCATTGATGCCGCGGTTGGAGGCCGCGTCGATTTCGATGACGTCGGGCGCTGCGCCGGAGGCGGTTTCCAGGCAACTGGCGCAGACGCCGCAGGGGACGGCCGTCGGCCCCTGGATGCAATTCAAACAGCGGGCCATGATGCGCGCGACGGTGGTCTTGCCGGTGCCTCGCTGGCCGGAAAAAATGTAGCCGTGGGCAATGCGCCGCTGCGCGATGGCGTTCTCGAGCGTGGTCTTGACGTGTTCCTGGCCGATCAACTCCGCGAACGTCTGCGGCCGGTACTTGCGGGCGATGACCTGGTACATGAAGGGGATTATGCCAGACCCCGGGTGATCCGCGGCACACAGGTTAAACCACTACCGTTGCTTCCTTCCGGACCTGGCGGGGTTCGCAGCCGCCCGTTGCACGAAGCCCGGAGCCTGACAAACTATAAGTTTATCACGCCGGGGTTTTTGAAGACATTCCAGTGCGGTACAAGCCGCCGGTACGGAACCACGGCGCCAGCAAGCGGGCTGCGGCGATTGGCGGACGGCGGGTTTCAATCGGGTTTGGGTGGTAGGGGGCCTAGCGCTCTGACTTTACCAGCAAAGTGAACATAGCGCCGGGTTATTGGAAGCTGATACGAGTTACATAGCTTCCATGGACCGCCGAAATACCGGCCGCTAGCGGGGATCGATGGAGCTGCAACTTCCGCCGATGCCGAGGGGACCGTGAGTAGCGGACGGCGCGTAGGCTCACCGGTCGGTCCCACGTGCGCCGTCGCGCGAGACGGCGCAAATCCAGCCATGCTGACGACCAACTCGTAGGTCCCGGCTAAAGGGCGAGACGAAGCAAATCCGCCTTCGCGGTCACTCTGAAGTTGATCAACTGCGTCCCCCGCTGGGCCGAGCACCAAGACCTTTGCACCCGAAATTGTCGCCCCGGCGGAATCGACAACTCGCCCGGAAAGCACTTGAGTCTGAGACTCTCGCAAACATTTGCTTTGATCCGTATATTGAAGGCCACAACTCGTCCACCCTAAGTCGATATCCAAATTCTCCGACGGCGCAGTGCGGTTGACGCTGACAACGATTAGTCCGGTGATCGATTCTCCTGACCAGCCTCTCAGGCCGGATGGTTTGAGGCTCAAGAAGTATAGACCTGATGCAGCACTTTCGAAATCGAACTCGCCTCTGTCGTTGGTCTGCGCACCTTTTAGCCTTCGCCCAGAGGTACCTTCGAGCAGGTCAAGGGAAAGCCGTGGCTGGGAATGCCCCGGCAAATAGTCAGGCCCGCGTATCGTCCCCTTGAGGGAGCGGACCAAAATCGGCACATTGCTCGGCCACCTTAGCGGTACCGTAACCTTGGTCGGCCCGTCGAGCCTTACGTCAAGGTTGACGCCATCGGCGATTCGCGCATCATGATCCGCATTCAAGAGGTGCAAGCCAGGTCGTATGCCTTTCACCGTCAACCGCTGGCGCGCGACGTGCCTGTTTTTCCCCTCACCATGAGTCTGTAAATCGTCGTCGAATCCGGCTTGGTGACGGCGCGCAGCGCAGTGCCGGAAACGCCGGAGGGTTGATCGGAGCTTCTTCCGCGTTCTGAACCGGAGCCTCACAGATCGCCAGTTTGTCACGCGTGATTTTTCGGCTGAATTGGTTTAGCCGATGTAATCGAACAACGTCGTTCTTGGAATCGCCTGGAAGGACTGCATGGCCGCCTGCTGCTGCGTCTGCGCCTGGGTCAGGTTCAGAATCGCCTGCGTCTCGTCGGCGTCCTGCATGCCGCTGATCTGCGTTTGCAACTGGGTGATGAGCGTGGATGCGGCGGTGGTGGCGTTCGAGAGTGAATTCTGCGCGTTGCCGTAATAGGCGAGCTGTGCGTTCAGATAGGTCCCGACATTCGGGAGCCCGGAATTGGCGGCCGCGAGTGCGGTGGGGTCGTTGTTGTTGAGCGCCGTGACCATGTTGTTGATGGCGGTGAAGACGTTGGTGGCGGGGTCGGTGGAATCGAAGACCTGCTGCGCGGTCAGGGCGACCGGGAAGGACGTCCCGTTCGGGCCTTGGATCGTGCGCGTGGATGCCGAGCCCTGATAAGCGCTGACGGGATCCGGCTGCGTGGGGTCGTAGGTATAGGGCTTGGTCTGGTCGGAGTCGCCGGCGAAGATATAGCGGTTATTGACTTGCGTGTTCGCCAGACCCACCATCTGCTGCTCGATCGATTGCAACTGCTGGGCGATGCTGGCGCGTCCCGCAGCGGTCTGCGTGCCGGTGACGCCCTCGGCGGATAACGTCTGCACCTGGTCGAACAGGGAGACCGCGCTTTGCAGCGCCTGCTCTCCGGTGTTCACCTCGGTGGTGACCACGCCGAGGTTGGAACTGATCTGTTTGGCCGAGCTGAGATTCGCCTGCGCCTGAAGCAGCGGTGAAATCACGTCCGGGGCGTCGGAAACGGTGTTGACCTTGAGACCCGTGGAGAGCTGCGTCTGCGCCGTGGACATCTCGGTGCCGATCTGGTTCAGGTTATTCAGGAATTGCTGTGTGGTGGGCTTAAGAATAGGCAACATGAAAAACCTCTCGCGTTATGCCGGCGGCATCATATTCATCAGAGACGAGGTGACGGTGTTCAAGGTGGATACCAGCTTGGCCACCGCGTCGTAGGACTGCTGGAACTGGAGCAGCTTCGCGGCCTCGGCATCGAGCGAAACGCCCTGCACCGCGGACCGCTGCGCCTGCGCCTGCGTCACCAGGCTCTGCTGTTCGGTCTGATTGTTCTGCGCGTTGGAGACGTCGGTTCCCACCTGCTGCCCCAGATTGCCGAACGCCTGGGTGAACGTGAATCCGTTCGCCTGCGGGGTGCTGCCGAGTTGCGCCAGCGCCAGCGCATTGCCATTACCGCCGGGCGCCGAAGGGAGCGCGGCGGCAATCTGGCTCCCGGTCATGCCGGGGGTGACCGCCAGCGTATACGCCGCGTCCGCAGCCGTGTTGTAGGTGAATAAATTCGTTGCCGGAGGATTGCCCGTGGTATCCACGCCCGCCGAGAGCGTATTGTTAACCGCATCGGCCAGCGTTTGCGCCAGCGTGTTGAGGGAGGCCATGTAGCCGGGCAGGGTGGTGTTGCGTTCCTGGATCTGCGCTCCCAACTGTCCTCCGGTGATCTGCGCCGTGATGTCGTTGCCCTGCGAATCCTGAATGGAGGTCTGCGGGGTGGAAAAATTGGCCGAGACCGCGAAGGACTGGCCGTTCATCACCAGCGGAGTCTGCCCGCCCAGGTAGACGTTGAATTGGGCGTTGCCGGCGGAGACCACGGTGAAGTTGGCGATTTGCGAAAGGCTTTCGAGATCGGCGTTCTTTTGCGCGTCGAGCCCGGCATTGGAAACGTCGCCGGTGGCCGCGTAATCCTGGTTGATCGCGGCCAGATCGGCGGCGATCTTGTTGATGGAAGCCACCGAGTTGACCGTCTCCTGCTGGACGTTGCTGGAAGCGGTTGTGAGCGAGGTTGCCGCCTGGTTGAACGCGGAGGCCACCGCCTGCGCCGAATTGAGCACGGTCTGGCGGGCGACCGAGTCGTTGGGAGTGACGCTCAGGGCGGAGAAACTGTTAAAAAACGAGGTCAGGGCGCCGGAAATGCCGGCCGAAGAGGTTAGATTGAAAATCGACTGCAGCGGCGCAAGATCCGAGGCCTGCTGCTGCGCTGCGCCGAGCAACGTGGTTTGGGTGCGGACGTTCTGCTCCAGGTAGCCCGAGCGCGCGCTCTGAAGGGATGCCACCGATACCCCGCCATAAATGTGCGCCGTGGGATCGAAGGCGTCGGCCTTCAACGCCAGGTTCTCGTCGGCATAGCCCGGCGTATTGGCGTTGCCGATATTGTTCTGGATGGTAGCGAATTCCTGATCGTAGACGCTCAGGGCGTTCGAGGAGTTAATCAACGTAGCGAGAAGTCCCATGACGAATCCTTATCCCCGCAGCGAGAGCGTCGCCTGTGCCGCGGCGGCCGGTTCGACCGGCTGACCCGACGAGGTATAGGATGGCCCCGCGCCCAGCAGCCTCGCCCATCCCTGGCAGAACGCCACGCCATGCTCAATCAGGCGCCCGGCGGTCCTCAGATCGTTCTTCAAAAACTGCACCTCGCGGCGGACATCGTAGGAAGCCGCGCGGCCGGCCCGCAGTTCCTGCTCCAGTGTTTCCAGATCATGCACGGCTTCCTGCAGACCGGGCAGAGCCGCGCCGATTTCCTCCGCCGAAGGCCCTTCGAGCGCGAGACGAAGCGCCTGAACGCGCTCGCGCGCCTGCTTGATGGCGGCGAGCATTTACTTTCCCATGGCGTCGTCGATGATCTTCGAGGCCGTGGCCGCCGCGTCCACGCTGTAACTTCCGCTGGCGTACGTCCGGGCCAGCGATTCCAACTGGGCCTGCCGCTCCGGCGATTCCGCCGCCAGGCTCCGCAGGTTTTTCACCAGTTCCGACAACTGGACGTCGTCGCCGGAGGAGCCGGCTGCCGCCGTTTGCGCCGGATTCGAACGGGCGCTCTGGCCTGTCCGCGCCGCTTCCTGCGCACCCGACGCTCCGGCCGGGGGAAGAGAACTAAGATTGGAGTCGTTTACCTTCATGATGGCCGCCAGAGAGGATTTTCCCCTCTGTGTAATGTTATCGGCTTTCTCGACCCATCTTTGACTGTTTTGTTGCAGAAAATGGGTTCAGTAAATCCCGTACCATCGTCCCAGCCGGGGTAAAGGCTATTCCGTGTCCATGAAGCTGTAGCAGATCATGTGACAAATAATATGATGGGCGTCCTCAATCCGGCCCATGTGCTGTTCCGGAACCTGGATGTTCAACTGCGCCAGCGGGCCAAGCTTGCCGCCGTCGCGTCCGGTGAGGGCCAGGGTCCGGCAGCCGGTGGAATTGGCGTATTCCATGGCCCGGATGACGTTCGGGGAGTTTCCCGAACCGCTGATCGCCATATAAATATCGCCCGGCGAGGCGAAGTTTTTCAGTTGCTCGACCGCCGCGTCCTGATAGTGCAGGTCGTTGGCGTAGGCGGTGAGGGTCGGCATGGAGTCATGCAGAGCCTGAATGCGGAAGCGGGAGGGCTTGCCGAGGCTCGCGCCCTTCAACATGTCGCAGACGAAGTGAGACGCCGTCGCCGCGCTGCCTCCGTTGCCGGCGACAAAAATCGCCTTTCCCTGCTGGCGGGCTTCGCGGAACCACTCGATGGCTTGGCCAACCTTAGCGGCGTCGATGGTCTGGATGGTTTGGATCAAATTGTCGCGATAGGCGGCGGAGAAGGGCTGCGGAGAAGGCATTTCTGCTCCCATTGTATACTGAAGCTCAAATGACGGAACGGAAATGGGGGGGCGATTACGTTTTCCTCTTCGAGAATCTGATTCTGAAGGACTTTAAGATCCGTTACCGCAACATGTCGCTGGGGATTCTGTGGTCCTTAATCAATCCGCTGGTCATGATGACTGTGATGACGTTCCTTTTCGGCCGCGTTCTCGGCCGGGATGCACGCGACCAGCCCTATCCGGTTTTCGTTCTGTGCGGCCTGGTCCCGTTCAATTTCTTCGCCGGCGCGCTTATGAGCGGGACGAATTCCATTGTGGAGAACGCGGGACTGATTAAGCGCGTGATGGTGCCGAGGGAGGTGGTGCCCGTGGCCGCCGTGTTGTCCCACTGCGTTCACCTGATGATTCAGTTCGCGCTCCTGCTGCTGTTGACCATTGTGTTCGGCCTGAGGCCGAATCTATATTGGCTCTGGCTCCCGGTGATCTGGGCGTTGTACATTGCGTTTGTCTGCGGATTAGCCCTGGGGGCAAGCGCGATTAACGTTTACATTCGCGATACCCGCTACGTTTTGGAATCGGTCATCATGGTGCTTTTCTGGCTGGTGCCGATCTTTTATTCCTTCTCGATCATTCCGGAAAAATACACCAGGGTTTATCAGTTCAATCCAGTGGCAGCGCTGGTGCTGGCGATGCGGAAGATCCTCATGGAGAACTCAGCGCCGCCGCTGTCGTTGATGGTGAATCTGATGCTGGCGGCAAGTCTCGCTTTGGGTATGGGGTTCCTGATTTTCGGCCGATTGAAATCGTACTTTTTTGAACAGATCTGATGCCTCCCGCGCTGCGGTTTGACCGCGTCACCAAAACCTTCGTGCATTACAAGGGCCGGCTGCTGCTTCGGGAGCGGCTGATCGAACTGCTCCGGCCCGCGCGTCGACCCCGTTTTGAGGCCCTCAGGGATGTTTCCTTCGAGCTTGGTCCGGGGGAGAGCCTGGGTCTGATCGGCTCGAACGGAGCGGGCAAGAGCACGATCCTCAACCTCAGCACCGGACTAACTCTTCCGGACCGGGGGGCGATTTTACTCAATGGACGTGTCGCTGCGCTACTCGAACTGGGCGCCGGAGTTCACCACGATTTAACGGGAGCGGAGAACATCCGCGTTAATGCTGCCATGCTGGGGTTGACGCGGCGCCAGACGGCGGAGCGCTTTGAAAGTATCGTCGACTTTTCCGGCGTGCGGGAGTTCATCGATGAGCCACTACGCGCTTATTCGGCGGGTATGATCCTGCGGTTGGCCTTTTCCGTGGCGATTGCCACTGGCCCCGACGTCCTGCTCATTGACGAAGTGCTTGGTCTGGGTGACCGGGAGTTTTACGCTCGCTGTTTGGACAAAATCCAGCAGTTTCAACAAGAAGGCAAGGCCATCCTGCTGGCGTCCCATTCCACCGAACTGATCACCATGCTTTGTCAGAAAGCGCTGTGGATCGAACAAGGGCGCGTCGTGATGATGGGCGACACTGCTGAGGTGGTCGCGGCATATCAGGCAGCAAAATAGCGTTATTGGGGCAGTTCTCCAAGGATCACGATCTCTACGCGGCGATTGCTGGCGCGGCCGTCCGGAGTGTCGTTCGTGTCTTTCGGATCGTAGGAGCTGTAACTGGCCACCGAAAGCCGCCCCTGATCGATCCCGCCTTTCTCTCCCAGCCTTTCCAAGAGGCGCAGGCCGCGCGCCGCGGCGAGTTCCCAATTGTTCTTGAAGCGCTTGTTATGAATCGGCACTGCGTCGGCGTGGCCCACCAGCGTGACCTTATTGGGGATCTCCCGGAGCACTTGGGCGATCTGGTCCACCATCGGGCGCGCCTTCGCGTTGATCGCGTCCTCCCCCGAGGCGAACAGGATCGCCTGCGGCAGGCTGATGACCAAGCCGCGCGATTCCCGCTTCACATCGAGCCCCAACGAGTGGAACGCGTGTTCCACGCGGGAGGGGGCAGGCGCAGGAATGGGAACGAGCGCGGGAACGGGCGCGGCGGAAGTCCTTGGCGCGAACGTCTGAGCGGTGGCCGCGACGAAAAAGATTAACAGAATGGTGAGCACGTCCATGTAGCTGACCATCCAGCGGTCGCGATTGGGGTCGGCCGCGCGTCTGGGAGAGAGCCTCATTGCGGTTGCTCCGCGCGGTGAAGGAAGCAGTTGAGCCGGTCCCGCACCAGAGCGGGATGAACGCCGTCGAACAGGCAGAGCGTGGCTTCCACGATCATTTCGTTGGTTTCAAACTGTTCGGCCACGTGCGCGCGCATCCTCTGCGCCGAAGGCAGCAGGATGAGATTCGCCAGCGCCAGGCCATAAATCGTGGAAACGAAAGCGGTTCCCGTTCCGGCGGCGACGGAGGCGAGGTTCGAGAACTGGCGCAGCACGTCCATCAGTCCGACCACGGTACCGATCACGCCGATGGTGGGCGCGAATCCGCCGGCGATTTCAAAGGCTCGCGCTTCCGCTTCCCCTTGCCGCTCCCATTGACGGAGCTTGATTTCGAGCGTCGTTTGCAGCTCCGCGCGATTGCGGGCGTCGATGGCCAGCAGAAGCGACTCGCGCAAAAAGGGATGCCGGATCCGGCTCAAGAGCGGTTCAAGACCGAAGATCCCCTTGGGACGCATGGTTTTCGCGAGAAAGACGATTTCCTCGATCAAGTCCGCGCGGTCTTCCGTCTGCGCCCAGATCAGTTCGAGCGCTCCCCGGATCGCCCGATACAACGCCTTGCGCGGCGTGGTGATCAACGTGACGCCCAGTGTGCCCCCGGCGACAATCGAGAGGCCGGCCGGTTGAAGGAAATAGCCGGCGCGGATTCCCGCCGAGGCCAGTCCGGCCACCACCGCGCCCAGCGCGACGACCACGCCCGCCAGCATCCAAAAGTCGATCCGGCGCGGGACGGGCTCGGGAGAGTCGAATTTCACGGGTTGCAGCGCGGTTGCTTGAGCCGGGGCGGACACGCGAGCGGAACCGCACGCCATGGGCCGGAGAAAAGCGGCCTATATTCAGCAAGATTGCGAAATCGGCGGCGGCAGTTTTTTAGCGCGAGTCAGTTTTTTAGCGCGCGTGAAGGATCTGGCGCTTATGCGCCGATGCGGTAGGCCGCGGCGGCTGCGCCCCCGAAAATCATTTCACGTTCGTGCTGGGAATGATTCTTCACGGCGCGGCGCATCAGTTCGGCCCAGTTTCTATACGTCGTCGCGGAAAGGCACACCGGCCAATCCGATCCGAAAAGAATGCGGCTGGGACCGAACGCGTCGATGGCGGTGTCGATGTAGAAACGCACCTGTGCCTCTGTCCACCGTTTGTGATCGGCTTCTGTTACCACGCCCGAAACCTTGCACCAGACGTTCGGCCTGCGCGCCAGCTCGCGCAGATTGTCGCGCCAGGGCTGCACGACGCCCTCCTGAATGCGCGGCTTGGCGATATGGTCCAGCACGAAGCGCTGCTTGGGGTGACGGTCGACGAACTGGATCGCATAGGGTAGATGGCGCTCGAAAATCAGAATGTCATAGGCGAGGCCATATTTGTCGAGCAACGCGACGCCGGCGTTGAAGTCGCCGCGCAGGATGTAGCGGTCGTCTTTTTCGTCCTGCACGACATGACGCAGCGCCTTCAGCTTCTTGTTTTCCGCGAACTTCTCGATATCGCGCTCCACCGTGGGCGATGTCAGCGGCAGCCATCCGACCACGCCCTTCAAAAACGGATGCTCGCCTGCGAGTGAGAGCAGCCACTCGGTTTCCTCGACGGTCTGGCGGGCTTGTACGCTGACCGCGCCGTCGATTCCGGCGGACCTCAACTCCTTTTGCAGGTCGCCAGGCAGAAAATCGCGGCGCAGCGTGTCGTCGCCGATCCAGCCGTACTCCGCGGCTGTGTACTTCCAAAAATGCTGATGAGCGTCGATCTTAAGAGGCATAGTCTTGGTTTTCCGGACGTCCCGAGGGCCAGGTCCGGTTGAAGGCGGGCGCGGCGAGTGTGCGGACTTCTTCAAGCATCGCCGGGTCCGGGGGCTGGCTGGCCGCGCGGACGTTCTGGCGCACCTGGTCGACCGTCGCCATGCCCGCCAGAGTGGTGGCGGCGTAGGGATGCTGAAGGCAGAACTGCAACGCCAGATCGCTGGCGGCCACGCCGCGGGCGCGGCAGGCGTCGACCACGCGGCGGGCGGCTTCCTTCACCTCAGCGGGCGCGGGATGCCATGCGGGTGGCCCGATTTCGGTGAGCATCCCCATGTGCAAAGGCGACGCATTGATCAGGCCAATGCCGTGCTGCTCGACAAACGGGGTCAGAAGATCGTCCATGTCGGTGATCAATAAATTGTAGCGGCAATAAGAAAGGATCGCGTCCACCGGAGCCGCTTCCGCCACTCGGTGCATCATGTCGAGCTGCAGTCCCGTGATGCCGATGGCGCGCGCCTTCCCCTCCTGTTGCAGGGCGCGCATGGCGGGAATCGCTTCGTCCACGATCTGGCGCGCGTCGACAAACTCAATGTCGTGGGCCAGAAAAACGTCCAGATAATCGGTGCGCAGGCGGCGCAGGGATTCCTCAATGCTCCGGCGGATGCGCGCGGCGCTGAAATCGAAGGAGGCGACGTCGTACCGTCCGCATTTGGTGGCGAGCACCACATTGCCGCGCCGCCCCTCCAAGGCCGAGCCCAGGCGCGTTTCGGCCAGCGTCCGGCCATAATAGGGGGCGACGTCGAAATAATTGATGCCCAGGTCGATCGCGCAATGGACGGCCCGTTCGGCCTCCATGGGGTCGCGTTCCCCAAATTCGTTGCCCAGGGGGGATCCGCCAAATCCGAGCTTCGAGACCCGTAAGCCCGTGCCGCCAAGCGTCGCGTATTCCATGCTCTCCCTAGTATGCCGTGCGAACATGGAGAAAGGTTTACTGAAATGACCAGACGCGACCTTCTTTTTCTGCCGTTTGCCGCGATGCCCCTCCTGGCCGGCTCTCCGGGTGAGTTCTGGAACGAAAAGAAGCCGGAAAATTGGACGCCTGAGGAAGTGCGGGAGATGCTGACACGGTCGCCGTGGGCGAAACCGGGTTCGGTCAGCGTTTTTGGCGGTGCGGGCGGCGGGTTGATCAATCCTAACGGAGCCACGAGTTGGGAAGGCAACATGACCGGCGTCGGGCGCGAGCACGCGAAGACGAAACAGAACGCCCCCTCCGACGACGCAGACCTCCGCTATAAGACGATCGTGCGCTGGGAGTCGGCGCTGCCGATTCGACTGGCGCTGAAAGCGAAGCCGGCCGACGGCCCGGAGGAGTTTTATCGGATCGCCTTGGTGGGCGACCTGGCGCTGGCCGATGCCGACGAGACTGACGCCGAACGGGAATCACGAGTGGACATGCTGAAGGAGTACACCAAGCTTGATAAAAAGGGCGGAGCCATTCCGCTGGCGAAAATCGAGCTGGTGAAAAAGACCGGCACGGTTTTCTACTTTCCGCGCATGGATCCGATCAAAGACGGGCAGGTGACGTTCCTCACCAAAATGGGTCCGGTGGAGGTGAAGTGTAAGTTCACCGTGAAGGACATGATGTTCCGCGGGAAGCTGGAATTATAACCAGGTCCGAAAACGGCCAGTTATGGTCCGCGCGCCGGGGCATAATCGAAGCATGGAACTTACCCGGACCGTTTGCGATCGCGCGAGGCTGGCTCGTGATGCGCGCTTCGACGGGCGATTTTTCATCGGCGTCAAAACGACGCGAATTTATTGCCGCCCGATCTGCCCGGCGCCGTCGCCCAAGGAAGCGAACATCCTCTATTTTCCGTCCGCCGC
This sequence comes from Acidobacteriota bacterium, assembly GCA_037439565.1. GTDB lineage: Bacteria > Acidobacteriota > Terriglobia > Bryobacterales > Bryobacteraceae > Palsa-187. The sequence goes on from JBBIVT010000003.1 coordinate 19,644, forward strand.
CGCTGCGGCTGAGGCCGGATTTCGCCCCTGCCTGCGCTGCCGCCCGGAGACGTCGCCGGGCACGCCCGCCTGGCTCGGAACCTCGGCCAGCGTGTCGCGCGGGTTGAAATTGATCGCCGGTGGAGCGCTCGACGGATCCGGTGTGGACGATTTGGCCGAACGTTTGGGCCTAGGCGCGCGCCATCTGCGCCGGATGTTTCTGGACCACCTGGGCGCGACGCCGGTGGCCGTCGCGCAAACGCGACGCGTGCATTTTGCTAAAAAGTTGATCGACGAAACGGATCTGCCGATGACGCAGGTGGCGATGGCTTCAGGCTTCGGCAGCATCCGCCGGTTCAACGCGACGTTTCAGAATCTGTATGGCAGGCCGCCCAGGGAGCTACGTGCGGCTCGCGGGAGGGTGTCTCAGGAAGCGGGCGTCTACACGTTCCGGCTGAGCTACAGGCCTCCGTACAACTGGGCGTCGATCATTGGATTTTTGATGCCGCGCGCGATTCCGGGCGTTGAGACGATTTCTCCGGAGGAGTACCGGCGCACGATTTCGCTCGACGGGCACGCCGGAGCGATTGCCGTGCGGCACGCGCCGGAGAGCCGCCATTTGGAACTGCGCATCGAGTTTCCCGAACCTACGCTTTTATTCCGCATCGTCGAGCGCACGCGCGATATTTTCGATCTGCGGGCAGACCCGGCGGAAGTCGACGGACATCTTGCGCACGATCCGGCGCTCCGGCAGGCCGTGCGCTCCCGCGCAGGCATGCGGGTGCCTGGATGCTGGGACGGCTTTGAAATCGCGGTACGCGCGATTCTTGGCCAGCAGGTGAGCGTGAAGGCCGCCACAACCATGGCCGGACGGCTGGTGGCGGAATTCGGGGCATCGTCGATGTTTCCCGCCGCCGAAGCCTTGGCGGAGGCCGATCTGGCGCGGATCGGGTTGACGAAGCAGCGCGCGCATTCGATCCGGGAGCTGGCGGCGGCGGTGGCGAAACGGGACGTTTCATTCGACGCGTCGCAAGGCCTGGAAGAGTTTGAGGAGATGATCACAAGATTACCGGGCATCGGACCCTGGACCGCGCAGTATATCGCGCTGAGGATCGGGGAACCGGACGCGTTCCCTTCGGGTGATCTTTATTTAAAGAAATTCGCGAACTCATCGAATGCGTGGAGGCCATGGCGGGCCTACGCGGCGATGTATATCTGGAGCATGTCATGAACTACGCATACTTGGAGACTCCCATTGGGGCGCTGCTGATCGCCGGCGATGAAGAATCCGTGCGGCGCATCGACTTTCCCAAGCACGGCAAGGCGGGTGCCCCCGAGCGGGGGTGGATCGAATCGCCGCGCGGTCCGGTGGGGGAGGCGGTCGAACAACTGCGCGAATACTTCGCTGGGCACCGCGCGGAGTTCGATCTGCCGCTGGCGCCTCAAGGGACGGCGTTTCAGCGGACAGTCTGGTATCGTCTGCGGGAGATCCCTTATGGCGAAACCATCTCCTACGGCGAACTAGCGAAGCGCGTCGGCAATCCGAAGGCGTCACGCGCGGTCGGCGCCGCCAATGGGAAAAATCCCATTCCCATTGTCATCCCCTGCCATCGCGTGATCGGCGCGAATGGAAAGCTCACGGGTTTCGGCGGTGGATTGCCGGCCAAGGAAGCGCTGCTTGCCTTGGAAAGGAGTCGAATCTAAGTAGAGATCGGGCCGTCGCCCGCCGACAGCGACGTGATCATGGCTTCCTTCAGTCGTTCCGCCGCCGCCACGGCCGATCGCAGTGCGGCGCGGTAGACGATGATGGCGATGCCAGTATCGAACGCCAGCGCGCCAAAAAACGCGGTTTCGCTTTGGAACGCCCACCGCGCCAAATATGCCAATCCAACGGGAACGGCGGCCAACGGGTAGATGACGAAGAGCATCGCCTGCACGCGTCCCGGGGCGCCGGAGCGGAAGGAAGTCGCCGGATTCGCGCCTCGCGCTTGATGGACGGAAAGAAGGTTTCCCGCGCTTAACAGAAACAGTGCCAACATGCCGGCGACTGCGTAGGATTCCGCCAGACTCACGCCGGTAACGGGAAGCCCGAACATCACGCAGACGATGGTCACTAGGGAAATTTCAAGCAGGATAAAGAACGCCGCGCTCAGGTTCTTGCCGATCAGCACGCGCTCGAACGGTACAGGCGCAAGGAAGTAGAATTGCGCCGCAGACCGGTCGAAGCCGAAGGAGTTCCAGAAGCAGACCTCGCTCAGCAGCAATAGCGAATAAATACTGACGACCGTCAGGTAATTTGAACCGAGCGCGCTCTTCCACAGCCCGCCGCGGGAAAGCGACAGCGGCAGCCAGATCAGACCGAACGTGAATCCCATCAAGAAAACGAGGCGGAAGCGTGGTGACCGCACCAGAAACCGGATCTCCTTTTCCACCAGGGCCGCGGTCGGATCCCGCCAGAGGAGGGCTGGAAGCCGGAACAGCTTCTCGACAACGCCTTCGCGCGCCGACGATCGGGCGCGGCCCGCCGAGGCTGCTTGCGCATCGAACGACAGCGACGACCGGAATTGCCAGTATCCGAATCCCGCGGCTACGCCAACCCAGAGCAGTAGAGTCGCGAGCGATAGCCCGGATTCCCGGCCGAGAATCAACTTCGCGGTTGCCGTCCATGGCCACCCCGCCCAAGCCTCGCCGAACAAGGAGCCTAAGCCTTTTCCGCCGACCGTTCCGCGCAGGACCAGCAGTTGAGGTAAGCCGGCGAGAAGCAGTAGGAGAATAAACGCGGCCTCACGAATGCGCCGGTGGGCCAGAACCCTCGCCACCAGATCTCTGAGTCCCACTGCGATCAGTAAATTGAACAAAATATAGGGAATCACAGTGAACGCGGCCCAAGACGGAATCGCCGGGTTACGCAAGATTCCCACTGCCAGGCCCAGCATCACGAGCGCCATCTCCGCCGCCGCGGTGAGGCGCAGCATCACTTCGATGGAAAACAATTGCGAGGATCGGATTGGATACACCTGAAGCTTCTTGAGTTCCAGCGAAGCACCGCTGGCTGCCATCAACAGCGGCACCACTTGCCAGTAGAGGAATACCAGCAGCAGAGCTCCCGTCATCGCGCTCCTGAGAAGGCCTAGATTAGAGGGGTCCGAGGCCAAACGCGATGCGGCAATGGAAGCGAGGAGCCAGAATCCGTACCACAGAGAGCCCACCGCCGCAGTCCAGCTCACGCCGCCGCGGGCGAAGACATTGCGAGCAGTGCGCACTTGCGCCCAGAGAATCGCGCGAGCCTGGTTCATTCGCGTTACAGCCAGTCGAGCGTCTCGGCGGTTCGATCCACGCCTACCGCTCGCACGAAAGCATCTTCTAATGTATCGGACGTGCCGCGCAGTTCGTCCATGGCGCCTTCGACAACCACTTTGCCTTCGTTAATGATGGCCACGCGATCGCAAAGCCGTTCCACCACTTCAAGCACGTGCGACGTCAAAAAGATCGTCGCGCCGCGCCGCACCTGATCGAGCAAAATGTCCTTCATCAGGCGCGCTCCGACGGCGTCCACGCCCTCGAAAGGCTCGTCCATCAGAAAGAGGTGCGGCCGGTGAATCAGTGCCGCCGCCATCGCCACGCGCTTGCGCATGCCTTTTGAATATTCGGCGATCAGCTTTTTTCCACTTCCGTCAAGTTCGAACAGCGCCAGCAACTCGGCCGAGCGTTCGCGCGCAACTGGTTGTTCCAAACCATACATCCGGCCGACGAATTCGATGAACTCGCCGCCAGTCAGGTGATCGAACAGGAGGGATTCATCCGGTACCAGCCCGATCATCTTCTTGATTTCGAGGCCCTGCCCTGGCATCGCCAGGCCTAGGAGTTGGATGGTGCCGGAGGTCGGGCGGGCCAAACCCATCAGCATCCGGATCGTCGTGGTCTTGCCCGCGCCGTTGGGTCCCAGGAAACCGAAAAAACTGCCCTGCTCAACCGTGAGGTTGAGGCCGTCCACCGCGGCTTTGTTTCCATAAACCTTGCGAAGATTGTGAACTTCGACGGCGGGAGGCAGATCGGACATTGTGCTCCCTCCATGGTACGTCAGACAGAACGCGTACTCATGCTCGACGGGCGCACCGCGGAAGCTAATACATACAGCTCACGGGTTGATAAACGCCGGCTGCCGGCGCGTCGATCGCGGGATGAGCATCCTTCCAGCCATCGTAGAGGGTGGCCAGAAGCCCCTCGACCTCGACAAGGGGCGCGTCAATCTGCTTCGCGTTGGCGTCCAGAAGCTGTGCCCTCATGTAGGCGTACAATTCGCCCAATGGCCGGCTGAACTCTTCATATTTTGGATCGAGTGCACGCGAAAGCTCGTTCAGGATCGCAAATGCCCGCATAATCTGGCGCGAGCGCTCCGAAATTTCCCGCGCTTGCAAATGCCGGCGCGCCGCCGCTGTCGCCTCCATCGCGCCCCGATACAGCATGCAGACCAGTTCCACCGGATGCGCGCTGAAAACTTCTGTTTCAAGATACTTGCCGTAGTTCGAGTACGCCATAAGAAGGATACGCTGCTAACCTCCGTTACTCTCCTCGGCCATTTTCAGGATTTGTTCGCTGGGAATTTGCTGCACCAGCGCGCCAGTTTTCTTATTGACCACCCGCACCACAGCAATCCCGGCCGCGCGGTCGATCTTAAATGTCACTTCGTTCTCCTGGCCGAACATTTCCGCGCCGTTCACGGCCTTTACAGCCTGGATCAGGGCTCTCTGGTCCTGTGTCGGCGGCTTTGGCGGGCTTTGCGCGGATGCGCTGGTTGCACTGATTTGAGACGCTATGCTGCTGATTGACGAGAGATTCATATCGCCGCCTGCGGGCCGTTGGCAACTGCCCTTAGACTGCTCATCGGCCGGCGGGATAGGAGTTTTAGGCTAAGTTCTAAGCTCTGGATTAAGCGAGGTTGAGGACCTTCTCGATCGACGCCTTGTCCTGCTCGATTTTCTTCTGTAGCATCGTGATGGCGTAGATCAACTGCTCCGGACGCGGCGGGCAGCCAGGCACATAGACGTCGATGGGAATCACCTGATTCACCGGCACCAGCGCGTAGTTCGAAAATACGCCGGTCGAAGTGGCGCAGGCGCCCATGGAGATCACCCACTTGGGCTCCGGCATCTGTTCGTATAGACGGCGGATCACTGGGGCCATTTTATTCGACACGCGGCCGGCGATGATCATGAGGTCGCTCTGGCGCGGCGATCCGCGCATCACCTCCGCGCCGAAGCGGGAGATGTCGTAGCGGGAACCGATCATCGACATCATTTCGATGGCGCAGCAGGCCAAGCCGAAGCTCATCGGCCAGATGGAGTTTTTCCGCGCCCAATTGATCGCGGTGCTGACGGTCGTCGTGATAATCGAGTCACCGAATTCATCCGGCTCCGGTTCCTGATCGATGCGCTGGAACAGTTCCGGCGGCTGACTTAACTGGAATTTTGTCTCTGGTGCGTCCACCAGCCGATTATCTCATGATCAGGCAGAATGGGGTGTGACCCAAACCACCGGCGATCTGTTTCTGGCGCACTCGTGCAACAAGCTGACCCAATTTACCGGTCATATCGAAGCCTGCCTGCTTCGCCTTGATTCGGCGCAGATCTGGACCCGCGCCCGTGATTCTCAAAACTCCATCGGCAACCTGATCCTGCATCTGGCCGGCAATGTACGGCAGTGGATCTGCGCGAGCATCGGAGGCCAGCCCGATGTCCGCCGGCGGGACGAGGAGTTCGATCCGGGATCAAGCATGGAGACGCCGCGGTTGATGGCGCATCTGAATGCAGCGGTCAGTGATGCGGTGAAAATTCTCCAAAACCTTCCGCCGGCGCGCCTGACCGAGATCGCCGCCACGCAGGACGGCGAGCGAACCGTCCTCGAAGTGATTTATCAGGTGGTGGGACACTTCCAGCAGCACGGAGGGCAAATCATCTACGCGACGAAGCTCCTCACGGGGAGCGATTTGAAGCTCTACACGCAGGCCCCGAGGAGACCGTGACCTACGGCTGAAGCTCGAAGCTCGCTTTTCCGGCCGGTCCGTTATAAATCAGCTCCAGCGAGTGAATGCCGGACGCCTTGCCGCGATATACGAAAAACAGCAGTCCAGCCTGCGGCAGCGGCCGTTCCCCTTCCGGAAACGCTTCTTTTTCCAGGCGCTGATTCCATTCGCGCTGCAATTTGAACGGGGGGTGTACGACCTTTGGAGGTTCGGACTGGCCCTGGCCATTGGCGCTGGCGTTCAGGCTGGTCTTCGACCCCTTGGCGGCGGCGTCCGGCGGTTCCCACTCGGGGTCTTTCAGGGATTTGAATACGTTCATGTACGGCTCGCTTGGCTGCGGATTCTTCTTGCCATTTACGCGAAGGGAGAAATCCTGGAAATTTAACGTGGCCTTCATGCCCGGCGGCCCGAAAACTCCGGCCTCTACCACCACGTACTCCTCCGTCGCCAGAAGACCTTTCGGGGTCGGCACCGTATGTTGAAAGAACTCCGCGCCAATGGTCAGAGGACCGGCCTGCGCGTGAGCCTGATAATCCGACGGAGTGGCCCGTGCGGGCATGCCGCGAGTCGCGCTGGCGGAAACGTCAGCCGCCGGTGGCGGCTCCTGCGCGAACCCCGCGGTCGAAGCCCAAACTGCAAGAATCAAGAAACTTCGCATCCTGTTCACAACATACCAAAGCGGAAGCGCATGCCGCATTAAAAAGCGTCTTGAGCCTCTGTGCGAACATCAAAAGGACATCGATGAGTCTGATCCGACTGGACCGCGTCAGCAGGGAGTATTCTACCGAGGGGCGCCCCGTGTCCGCCCTCTCCGAGGTTTCCTTCGAAGCCTCGCGCGGTGAGTTTGTGGCGCTCGTCGGCCGCAGTGGCTGCGGGAAATCAACCATGCTGAACCTTGCCGGCGCGATGGATTTTCCCACCTCCGGCTCTGTCTTCCTGGACGGCGTCGACACACGCACTTTGAATGACGCCGCGCTCACCCGCCTGCGCCGCGAAAAAGTTGGTTTTATTTTTCAATCCTTCCAGCTTCTGCCGGCGTTGACCGTGGCCGAAAATGTTGAACTGCCTCTGATGCTCGCCAGGCGGACCAACTCCCGGCCGGCGGCGTTTGAGGCGCTCAAGCGGGTAGAGATGGAAGACTACTCAGCGCGGAAGCCATTCCAGCTTTCCGGCGGGCAGATGCAGCGCGTCGCCATCGCCCGCGCGTTGGTGCACGCCCCGATTCTCCTGCTGGCCGACGAGCCCACCGGCAACCTCGACACGTCGACCAGTGAACTGATCCTTGAACTTTTGCGCCGCATCGCCACGGAGACCGGTACCACCATTTTAATGGCGACCCACAGCGCAGAGGCAGCGGCCACCGCCGATACCGTCGTTCGTCTGCGCGACGGCCGCATTCAAGAAATCCAGCGGGCCGCATGCCCTTCCTGACGCTTTTTTACCGCCTGATTCTGCGGCCCTTGCGCGACGAGCCCTTAAGGACCCTGCTGACCGTGGTCGCCGTCGCTCTCGGCGTCGCGGCGGTCCTGGCGATCGAGCTTGCGGGCGGCGCGGCGGCGGGGTCCTTCCATTCCTCCATGGAATCGCTCACTGGTGGCACGGATTTCGAGGTTACTGCCATGGGAGGCGTTCCGCCGGAGGTATTGACGCGCCTCGCCACGCTCCCCTATGCTCTAAAACTCCGCCCGCGCATCGAGGATTACGTCCTTCTGGAGAGGCCCGGCGAAACCCTGGATCCGCTCAAGCCGCTGCAAAATTCCGGCCACACCGTTCCGCTGCTGGGGGTCGATCTGCTTGCCGAAGCGCTGCCCGCAGTCGAAAAATCGGAAGAGTCCAAGGATTCCATGCCGCCCGACGCCTCCTCGGCCGAAGCGTTTTCGAAAGACGACTCCGTGTGGGCCGGCAGTGATCTTGGCCTGAAAACGGGAGATCGCATCCGGCTCATCGCCAATGAGCACGAGATCAACCTCGTGGTGCGCGGAATTCTCGGCGAAAATTCGGGCGAGGCTCTGATCATGGATCTAGGCCAGGCGACGCGCCTGCTCCATCGCACTGGGGCCCTTGACCGCATCCTGATTCAGGTTCCGGCGGGAACGCCCACCGGGCAATGGAGCGAGATTTTCCGCCAGGCGCTGCCGGACGGAATTTCCGTCGCCCCCGAGGGAACGCGGACGGACGAGAACAAGAAAATGCTGGAAGCTTTCCGGTCCAATCTGCGCATCCTGAGCTATATCGCCTTGACGGTCGGTGCGTTCCTCATCTACAACACGATTTCGGTTTCCGTCGTGCGCAGACGCGTCGAAATCGGTATCCTGCGGGCGCTAGGCGCGACACGGGGCGCGGTGCTGTCGGCGTTCGTCGGTGAGGCCGTTTCGTTCGGCCTGCTCGGCGCGGCCGGAGGAATTGTCCTGGGGCGATTCATGGCCGAAGGCGCCGTGAAGCTCGTCTCGCTCACCGTGCAGCAGTTGTACGTCAGCAGCCGCCCGGGACAAATCGCGCTTACCTGGGAAATCGCGGTGCTGGCGCTGTTTATTGGGGTCGCGGTTTCGCTGGTTTCGTCGTTCGCGCCCGCCTGGGAAGCCTCGCAAGTCTCTCCCACCGAGGCGATGGCCCGAGGCCGCCGCGAACATGAGGTACATCTCCATCGCGCGCGAGGCCTGATCTCCGCTGCCGCGCTCGCGCTGCTGGCGTGGATCGCCGCGCGGCAGGAGCCCATCGGCGGCA